>NZ_KQ031382.1:3744074-4056580 GCF_000384335.2 Hyphomicrobium sp. 99 | reverse complement strand
AGACGTCATGTGAAGTTCTAAATAAAACGAAGTCAATCGCCTCTATACATTCCATTCAAACGCGCCGCTGTGCCCTAAGCCAGCGGCGCGTTTTTTGTTTTTGTGGTTCCGCAAATAGAGCTCGATGGGCTGCGCTTTCGCATTTGAGCTGCTCGTTTGTTCAAAGAGATGCGCGGCGATTGCGAACCCGATCCGAAGAAACCCAGCCTGTGGATTTCTTTGGCCACCTTGAGCGGCGTGAACTGCCCAACATCAAGCTCGCCAAGCGAAAAATGGCACTGAAACGCCGGCCGCCACGCGCATCCAACATCCTTTGCTTGTGGATCCTCCGATCATATTAAACAGTGATCAATTCGCGTGAAACTCCTCGGGGCTGAACGAGCTTACGGGTGGGGAGCGTTCGGAGCTGCTTCACATGTTGAACTATCTTTGGTCGAAACTGTACGCGCGCTGGCTGCGCGATGAGTTGATACGACCTCGACATCCGATCCCGCTCCGTCACGGGACGGGACAAAATCTCATTCTCGGTATCGGGCGCAATTACACTCTCGCGGATCTCCGGCCGTTCGTTCGATCGGCCCGAAAATTCCACGATTGCCGTATCCTTCTCGTCATCGGGGATGACCCGGCGCTCGCCAGAGCGCTTGAAGCTGAAGGCGTGGATTGTCTTTTGCTGCCGGGCTCCTCGTGTGCCGGCCGGCCCCATATGAACTTCGCGCGAGTAGCGGATTACATTGCGGTGCTCCAGTCACTCACAGGGCGGGTCGATCGCGTGTTTTTGGCTGATACGCGCGACGTCGTTTTTCAGCACGATGTTTTTCGGGCGCTGCCGGACGTGCCTCTGGTCTTTGTCGAAGAGAGCCAAGGTTTCTCGTATAAAGTCGCGGGATGGAACAGGAATGCGCTCCGGAGAACGTTTGGAGACGATGTTTTCGAGCGCATCGGGCATCATGAAGTCATATGCAGCGGGACGGTGCTTGCCCGGCATCACGATGCGATCATGTACTGTTGGCAGAAGCTTCTTCTGGGGCAAATGGTCGGCCGGCGGCATCACATGCGCTCGGGTGTCGATCAGGCGACGACAAATGTCGCCGTCAGATTGAGCCTTGTGCCGTCGTCGCTGGTGTTACCCTACGACGGCGCGATCGCGACGCTCTCCGGACCGAACACCAATTTCATCTCAGTGAAGGACGGGCTTCTCGTCACCACAAAGGGATCTGTTCCGGCTGCCGTCCACCAGTACGACCGCGCTCCGGAGGTTCGGGATTTTCTTTACGCGAAGTACGGCGGTCCTGCGCAGGGCAAGTCCGGCGACAAAGCGAAAGATTCGAAATTTCGTAAGAAGATGCGCATGGGTTTTGGACTGCAAGGCCTCTGAGCTCGACGTCAATCATTCGATTGACTGCCCCTTGGCAGCTCCGCGATCAGCGAGCTTCACGCCGCAGCGCTCCATTGGCAGCGCGGTTGTCGTCCAGCGATCCTTCGTCACTGTCACGACGTAGCGGCGGCAATCATGCCCGGCGCCGGCCACGAAATGGATATTGAAGACGGCGCTGCCGTTCTTGCGAGAACGCGGCCACTCAAAAACTCCATCGTCCGGAATTGTCTTCAGTGCCTTATCGATCGCGAAGGCGGCGTTGCGATAATCGGTTGCGGTCAGTCGCGATAGCAGCACGTGTGAGAGATCGGGATGTAGCCCCACGGCTTCCGCACGTTTACGGTACGGATCGGCCGGTGTGCTTGGCGTTGAAGATGACTCACTCGCGCCGGCATCCGACTTTGTCTCTGAAGATGGAGAACCTGTTTCCGAGCCTGGCGCTTCCGCGATGACGACCTCAGGTAACGGCTGCGAATTCGCCGCGGGCGGCGGCGACGGAGGAAGTGCTCCGGAGGTTTCCGCCACAGCCACGTCTTTCGGCGGCGCCGATTCGAGCGACGCAGACAACTGTCTCGCGCTCATGGCCGATGAAACAACCTGCTCGATGTTGGAGACCCATTGCTGCCACGGAGCGTCAAAATGTATGAGGCCCGCGCCGGTACCCAGGACCGCGAATAAGAAGACATAAAACTTCCGGACCGGATTGCCGCGCTTTCGCGGCGGCGCGGAGATTGGCTCTCCTGCGTAGAAAGCCTCTGGCTCGTCGGCCCGTATAAGCACGTCTTCCAGCTCGTAGTCTGGGAACGTGTCGGTCGAATAGGAAGCGCGGGCGTGCATGGCCAATCCTCACTGGCTGACTGTTCCCGCGCTGCATATGCACCGCATCCTCCTGGCCAAAAAATGGCGATCATCGACAAACTCGATAGCCCCCTCTTCGACCTCACGAATTCGTAAAATTCGCCCTAGTCTTTTGGGGCTGAAAATTCTTGACTCTTATTGGCTACTTGGGCTCTAGCTGACACTTAACCTGATCTCGGGACCTTGAATCCTGACCTATTAGGAGATGCCATGAGCTCCTCGTATTTCTCGCGCAACGGCGCGCGTTTCCGCACATTTGTTTCCGCATCAGCCGTCGCGCTTTTCGCCCTCGGCGGCGCTTGGATCAGCAGCGTTGCGGTTCAGGCGTCGGAAGAGGAGCATGAAGTCGAAATCTCCATCAAGGATCACAAGTTCGAACCGGATGCGCTGAAGCTGCCGGTCGGCAAGCCGATCAAGATTTCAATCAAGAACCTCGACGCATCGCCGGAAGAATTCGAAAGCTACGAGCTCGGATTCGAGAAAGTCATCGCCGGCAACAGCGGCGCCATCATCAGGCTGAAGCCGCTCAAGCCCGGGACCTACATGTTCTTCGGCGAATATCACCAGGATACCGCGTTGGGCCACATCGTAGCGGAGTAATCGCCCATGCTTGCCGCGCTCGTTATCGTTTTCCGCGAAGTTCTCGAAGCAGGTCTTATTGTCGGCGTGGTGCTTGCTGCTTCGCGTGGCGTGAGCGGCCGAACCGGTGCTGTGTCTGTCGGCGTGCTTGCCGGAATCGTCGGGTCAGCCATCGTCGCGTTCTTCGCGGCCGGCATTTCGAACGCATTCGATGGTCGCGGGCAGGAAATTTTCATCGCGGCCATTCTGCTCTTCGCAGTTGTGATGCTCGCTTGGCATGTCGTCTGGATGGCGCAACACGCGCGTGAGATGACGCAGCAGTTGCGGCAGCTCGGCAGCGATGTGACCGCGGGACGCCAATCGTTATTCGCACTTGGTGCGGCCGTCGCCATCGCGGTCATGCGCGAAGGTAGCGAGGTCGTGCTTTTCATGACCGGCATCGTTATGGGTGGAACGGAAACCGCAGGCCAGTTGCTGCTCGGGTCGGTGATTGGGCTGGCGCTCGGCGCTGCCGTGTCGCTGGTGCTTTATTTCGGGCTTGCCGCAATTCCGTTGAATCGGATGTTCTCGGTAACCGGCGTTCTGGTGACGCTGCTCGCTGCGGGCCTGGCTGCATCCGCGGTGGCGCAGCTTTCCAACGCCGGCCTCATCAGCGTTCTCGACACGCCGGTTTGGGATTCATCGTGGCTTCTGTCGGAAAACAGCTGGCCAGGACGAATCCTGCACGTTTTGATCGGGTACATGGACAGGCCAACGGGCATGCAGCTGATCGCCTATGCCGTCACTGCCGGCACTATTTTCCTTCTCGGGTTTGCGCGGCGTACCCCGGCGAACAAGCCGGCGCTCAGCGCATAAAAAAATTTTCGGCGCCGGCATCTGCTGGCGCCGATTTTTTTTGTTCAGAGCCCGAGATCGGACAGTCCCGGATGATCGGCAGGGCGAGGTCCGAGCGGCCAATGGTACTTGCGATCGCTTTCCGAAATTCTCAGGTCGTTGATGCTGGCGTAACGCACGCGCATCAGACCATTCTCATCGAATTCCCAATTCTCGTTGCCATATGAGCGGTACCATTGATTGCTGTCATCGCGGAATTCGTAGGCGAAGCGGACGGCGATGCGGTTGTCGGTGAATGCCCAAAGTTCTTTGATCAGGCGATAGTCGAGCTCGCGGTTCCATTTGCGCGTCAGAAATTCGACGATCTGTTCGCGGCCGACGGGAAACTCGGCGCGATTGCGCCAGCGGCTGTCGACCGTATACGCGAGCGACACCTTTTTCGGATCGCGGGAGTTCCAGCCATCTTCCGCCGCGCGGACTTTCTGAATTGCGGTTTCGCGCGTGAAGGGCGGTAGCGGCGGCCGAACGTCTGACATTCTCGTCTCCTCAGATTTCCTGCTGCTATAGCGGCTTGACCTTCGATCCAAACGTCACGAGGCTTTCCTACACATCGTCGGGTCAAGTGACGACGATAGAGGGAGGCCTGCAAATGTATGATATCGCCAATCTATCCAATCTACCGCATCTCCGTAATCTTTCAGCGACGACGATGGCGGCGTTCGAAAATTTTGACCGTGCGGCGATGGCGCCGGGGGCTATTCCCCGTCGGTACAAGGAATTAATTGCACTCGGCGTGGCGCTCGCGACGCAGTGCCCTTATAGCCTCGAAGTCCATCGCACCAACGCTGAGAACGCCGGTGTCACCGAGGCCGAGATCGCGGAAGTCGTCTATATCGCCGCGGCAATGCGGGCGACGGCGGCGATCGCGCATGGCACGCATCTGGTCGGGCCGCGCAAGGCGAAGCGGTGAGCCATCGCGGCGATCAGAAAAAGCCCAAGAGCTTTACGGCGATGAGGGCGAGGCTCAATGCGCCGACCCAGAGCGCGATATCGGCGGTGCGGCTGCGCTTGGAGCGCGAGGCGATATCTTCAGTCGTCTGATCGTCGAGGCGAACGCCGGTGCGCGCCATTTCGGAAAAGCCGGTGACCGCCTGAGCAAGGCTTTGGAGAAGGGCCGGCGTTTTCAGCAGGACTTCGCCGATGCTTTCGGCTCCGCGTCCCGCTTCGCGAAGGCGGCCGAGTGGCGAGAGGTTGGCCTCCATCCATTCCTTGGCGACGGGTTCAGCTGCAACCCAAACGTTGAGCGAAGGGTCGAGGTCGCGCGCGACGCCCTCGACGATGACCATGCTCTTTTGCAGCAGGATGAGTTCCGGCCGCGTCTCCATGTCGAAGACCTCAGTGTAGGCGAAAAGCTGGCCGAGCAGATCGGCCATGGAAATTTCTTCCGCTGTCCGGCCCTGAATGGGCTCGCCGATGGCGCGCATCGCCTGCGCAAATTCCTCGACCGTGTGATGGGGCGGCACGTATCCGGCTTCGAAGTGTATTGCGGCGGCGCGATGGTAATCGCGCGTGATTAGGCCGTAAAGAATTTCGGCAAGAAAACGCCGCTCGGGAAGGCCGAGCCGGCCCATGATGCCGAAGTCGACCGCGACGACTTTGCCGTTCGCGTCGACGAACAGATTGCCCTGGTGCATGTCGGCATGAAAGAAGCCGTCGCGCATCGCGTGGCGAAGGAACGATCGCAATACGGTCTGACCGAGCGCGGAGGTGTCGAAGCCCTTCTCTTTCAGCGTCTCACGCTGGGAGATCGGCGTGCCGTCGATCCATTCGATAGTCAGCACGCGCTTGGCTGTGCGCTTCCAGTCGATCGCCGGAACGCGGAAGCCTTCGTCTTCGGTGGTGTTCGACGCCATCTCGGAAATCGCCGCCGCCTCGAGGCGGAGGTCCATTTCGAGCGCAGTCGTGTGCTTCAGATTGTCGACGACGGCGACGGGCTTCAAACGCCGTGACGGCGGATAGAAGCGCTCGATCATCTGGGCTGCAAAATAATAGCTATCGAGATCGCGATTGAAGCGCTTCTCGATATTGGGGCGCAGGATTTTGACAGCGACGGGTTTGCGAACGCCGCCTTCGAGCACGTAAGCCTTGTGAACCTGGGCGATCGATGCGGCAGCGACGGGCGGACCGAACTCGACGAAATGATCTTCGAGTTTGCCGCCGAGCGCACGCTCCACCGCTTCGCGCGCTTCGGCCATCGAGAAGGGTTCGGCCTTGTCCTGCAGGTGGCGCAGGTCAGCCGATAACTCAGGTCCGATGACGTCGGCGCGGGTCGCGAGGAACTGACCGAGCTTGACGTAGCTCGGTCCGAGCTTCGTCAGCGCCGTCGCAACGCGGGTCGATCTGGGCACGCTTTTCCGAAAAGGTGCCGAAAGGAATTCGACCGGCAGCGTCGCCGCGCGCGCGATTTTCAGCGGCAGCGGAACGGGCACGCCCGCCGGCACGAAGCGAACCCCATACTGTGCAAGCACAAAACCGGCGCGCGCGAGTCTTAGCGTGTTGACGATCGCTCCGGGCATGGCTTGAGCTTCGTGGTCCTGAGTTCGAGGTCGATAGCTGGTGTGAGGCCACATTGCGCCGCAATGTGTCTAGGTCAAGCAAAGCCCATGTATCGGGTAAAGACGGTTAAATATCCTGCGCCATTGCGAAGCGCGACGACGAAGTTGCCATACAACGCGTGGCATTCCGCGGCTCAAACGAAAAGCGCCCGCGTAGAAATACGGGCGCTTCCGGAATTCGTGAATTCAAATTCGCTTACTTCGCGCAAAAGGTCGCGCGGCCGTGGCAGGTGACCATGCCGCCATCGGGGCTGCACTTGTACTGCTTGTTGATGACCTTGTAGCCCGCGACGTCGCCGTTTGCGAGGAAGCCCGGCCACAGGCCCCAGCTGACATTCTGCACCATCGTTTCGAGTGCAAACCACTTTGCGGAATCAGCCGACGTCGATGTGGCGACCGCGGCTTTCGTCATGCATCCAGCGTTCGCGGTTCCGGCGCCAAACGAAATAGCGGCGACGGCCAACGCGCAGGCAAGAGTGATTGTTTTCATGTGTCCCACCTCCTCCTAGGGAAGAAAAAGATTCTTCCCGTCCCTGTGTGGAAAACTATGAATCGTCTCGCGCGGCGTCAATTGCAGACACACCGGCCAAGGCAGAAGACTGTTGGATTGTTGCCGTCAGATCTTCCAGCCGCCGTGGATAGCCGCGATGCCGCCCGTCAAATTGCGGTAGCTGACCCGGGAAAAACCAGTGCTGCGAATAAGATCCGCGAATTTCTCCTGAGTCGGGAAGCGGCGGATGCTCTCAACGAGATAACGATAGGATTCAGCATCTCCGGCGGTCAATTGGCCAAGACGCGGAATGATCTCGAATGAGTGAAAGTCATACAGGCGGTCGAGAACCGGAACCCGGCATTCGGAAAATTCGAGGCAGAGAAAGCGGCCGCCCGGCTTCAACACGCGGTAGGCTTCGGCGAGCGCCTTATCGATGTGGGTAACGTTGCGAATGCCGAATGCGATCGTGTAGGCGTCGAAGCTGCCGTTCTCGAACGGCAATTCCTCGGCGTTTCCTTCGACGCATTGAATGCGATTTTGCAAGCCTGCGTCAGCGATGCGGCGGCGGCCGACCTCGAGCATCTCGGGACTGATGTCGCAGATTATGGCGGAGGCGTTCGGGCCGCTGTCGTTCGCATACCGAATGGAGATATCGCCGGTGCCGCCGGCGACGTCGAGCAGCTTGAAGGGCGTCGCGCCGCGCGGCGGGTTGAGCATCGTGATGAGCTCGCGCTTCCACAGCCGATGCAGGCCACCCGACATCAGATCATTCATCAGGTCGTAACGGCTGGCGACCGACGCGAAGACCTTATTGACGAGGCCCTGACGCTCGGTCTCGGGTACGGCGCGGAAGCCGAAGGAGGCGGTGTTCTCGCCCGTATTTGGGCCGGCGCTTTGGCCCGCGGGCTGACTTGCAGTTTCGGAATTCTGATCCATATCCGCAGCATAGCCGTTCCCGCGCCAGCGCGCTATCGTCGGCTCGTCTCATCCTCAACGCCAGGTATCATTGCTGTCATGCCCGAACTTCCGGAGGTCGAAACCGTTCGTCGCGGCTTGGCGCCCGTTCTCGTCGGCAAGCGGGTTGCGTCGCTCGAGACCCGGCGTCCGGATTTACGGTTTCCGTTCCCTGAGAAGTTTGCAGAGCGCGTGAAGGGGCAATCGATCATCGGGCTTGAACGGCGGGCGAAATATCTCGTCGCGTCCCTTTCGAGCGGCGAAGATCTCGTCATGCATCTTGGCATGACCGGGCGCTTTACGATCGTTCATGACGGGGTGGCCGATACGCCGGGCCAGTACGCGCATGGGACCGGTCCGGACCCGACGCACGATCATGTCGTGTTCAATCTCTCGGATGGGACGCGCGTGATCTACAACGATCCGCGGCGGTTCGGCTTCATGGTGATGATGGCGCATGCGGAGCGCTCGCAGCATCCGCTCTTTCGCGATCTCGGCGCCGAGCCGCTGGGTGAGGAGCTAACCGCGGACTATCTCGCGTCCAAGGCAAAGAGCCGGAAGGTGAACCTCAAAGCCTTTCTGATGGATCAGCATGTGGTTGCGGGGCTTGGCAACATCTACGTTTCGGAGGCGCTGTTTCAAGCCGGGTTATCGCCGAACCGGGCAGCGAAGAGCCTCGTGGACCGGCGTGGTGTTCCAACGGAGCGCGCCGTCAAGCTGGTGCCTGCGATCCGGGACGTGCTCGGGCGTGCCATCGAGGCCGGCGGTTCGACGCTGCGCGATTACCGGCATGCCGATGGAAAGCGCGGCGCATTTCAAGAGCGGTTCGGGGTTTACGATCGCGCTGGGTCTCTGTGCCAAACGCCCGGATGCGGCGGTGAGATACGGCGCTTGGTTCACTCGGGGCGCGCGACGTTCTACTGCCCGCGCTGTCAGCGCTGAGTCAGTTGGCGGCGTGACGTTCGGTCAGTGCGCTGTTGGTCTTCACGATAATGGCGCTCAGGCAGATCACGGCGAAACCGCCGGCGAGGAAAAGCTGGTTTGCCGCCCAATCGCCTTTGAGTGTCGCGAGCTTTCCCGATCCGACGAGCCAGACTAAACCGGCGCCGATCAGGAAGGCGAGATACGCTGAAAATCTCACCATGCGCTCGATTGCGTTGGGGCTCGACAGGTGGTCAGCCGGATCGCTGAGGCGTGAGAGGTAATAGCCGTAGGCGCCGGAGATAAGCAGCATGCCCGTCCCATATTCCCAGCCGTGCTGCCAGCGCGTGTTGGTGCCAAGATAGATCGCGTAGAAGGCGATCGCGCACCAAAGATAGGCCAACATCATGAGCTTGGTCGTAACTAAGAGCGCGTCACGCGGCGTTGGGCCGGCGGCGCTGGGTGGTCGCCGCCACACCGGGGCGTTGGTTCGTATCGCCGCCACGACAATGACCAATGCGAAGACCGCCGCGGCAACCGCCGCTTCGGCTTTCAGCACATGGCTCGCCGCCAAGTACATAGCGATGAGAGCAGCTGCCAGAGTGATCAGCAACGAGGGAAGCGATGGGCGCAAGGTCATCTCGGGCGAATGTTCCGATGGGGCGGTTGGTCTTCAATCACGCGTAAGCGGGCGACCTTAATGCATCGAGGCTAATCGCAGCAATCGCGAGGGCGCCGAAGAAGAAGATGTTGCAGCCGGCCCAGTCGGCATATGTTTCGGGGCGCGGAAATTTGCCGTCGACGAAGAGGCTGGCGATGCCGGCGACCATGCCGATCAACTGGGCCTGCACGAGGATGCGCCCGAATTTGACGAGCGCGAGGTCAGCGTTGCCGGCCGCGCGATCGCGATCCAGCATGATCGAGAAACCGAGGCTCGCAACGGCTGCGAAAGAGAAGCCGAGGAAGAACTGCCACCATTCCGGCCAGTGCTTTTGGATGATGAACACGTAGGTTATCAACAGCGTCAGGGCGGCCCATGCCCAGATCAGGGCAAGGTAACGGGCGGTTGAGCTGGCGACGGCGCTTGCGGGCGCGCCCCCGTTCTTGAGGCTTTGATGATCGCGGATCGCGAGCAGGGTGATGGCGATGGCGACGACTGCTGCCGCTGCCATCTGCAGCATTGGCTGGTTCGCTGCTGCGGCGAGGATGGTCGCAAAAATGGCGGCAGTCAGGGCAACCAGCCATCCGGTCCAAGACAACATTCTCTAGAGGCCCCCCTAAGATGCCGAGTTTCCGTCTTGTCGGCGATCCGGCTTATCGCAAATGACAGGGAAAAGCGCTGCGACCGGCGGCGGCATCGAATTTCGCCCGGAATTGGGCTTTTTCGTTACGGGGCTTCATTGACCGATGCCCTTTGGACGGCTATACCCCCCGCAAACCGTGTGCCTGGACCGACAATCCTGGGCCGACGAGAGATTTCTTCAACCCGCCGCCTCGCTGTAGCTCTTCGCTAACGCGCGGGCGTATTCGTAGCAACGTAAGGACAACCTATGGCTAACACGTCGTCGGCGAAAAAAGCCACGCGCCAGATGATCCGCCGCACTGAAGTCAACAAAAGCCGCCATTCGCGCGTGAAGACCGAAGTTCGCGCGGTGGAAGAGGCTATTCAGTCGGGTGATGCCTCTAAGGCCAAGGCCGCTCTCGCTGCCGCAGAGCCGAGCCTCATCCGCAGCGCCCAGAAGGGCATCATGCACAAGCGTACGGCCAGCCGGAAGGTTTCCAGGCTTACGCAGCGTGTCAAGGCCATGAGCGCGTAACGTAACATGTGAATAACAGGGGCCAATTTTCCTCCCTGTTGCATATTCGCACCGGTAAAGAGCGGGCCCGATTTCGGGCCCGCTGTTTTTTTAACGTCATTAACCTGCTGAAATCCCGCTGATCGGGGGCGTTGAGCTGGTTGATAAGCGGGCGCATTGGCTTTCGCCCGGCCCCCGGTCCAAAAAAAAATGACGCTCGGATGACGGCTGCGACTACTCGGCTTTCGCGGTGACTTCCATTGCAAGAAACCCGAACGAGTCAGGGTGTTTATGCACAGGCCTTGCGAAGTGACTCACGTTGTCACCAATGCCTGTGGACAACTTTTCTTCTCGCTGGACGGCCATATTGGGGGTTGGGGGCGCTTGTCGAAAAGAAGGTTAAGGGATAGTAAATTTGGCAGTGGATGGCAGCGGGGTAAAAGCGGTCGTTCGCAAGAGTAAGTTCGGCGAGCGTAGCGTTCGGGGCCAAGAGAATTGGCGACCACGGACGCATCGTCAAAACAGATAAAGACCTGCGATTAACCTTTGGCGTTGCTTTGGCAATGACCGGAATAGCGGGGGATTCTCTGGGCTCTTCCTGGGGATGACTTGTGCAGGTCTTTATCGGTATTGCGTGGGACGTGAGGGGATAAGTGGAAAAACTGGAAGCTTCTGGAGTCGAGGACGTTCCCGTCCTCGAAACTTGGAAGCGTCTCGAAGGCGACCCAAAGGCTGTTCTTGTTGATGTTCGTACGCCCGCCGAGTGGGCGTCCGTCGGTATTCCGGATCTGTCCAAGATTCATCGGGAGGTGCTGCTGATGGAGTGGCGAATATTTCCTGACGGCCGGATCGACCAGGACTTCGCCGAACGTCTGGACGCGGTGCTGGCAGACAAAGGGGTCGAGAAGAGTACCGAGATTTTTTTCATTTGCCGCTCGGGCGTGCGCAGCCGGTTCGCTGCAGAGCAGATGACCGCGGCGGGGTATCGCCGTTGTCACAACGTTAAGGAGGGTTTTGAGGGAGCCATGAACGCTAGCCACGAGCGGGGCGAAATTTCCGGTTGGAAGTTTGCCGGGCTCGATTGGGTACAGGGCTAGAGGCAAGTCGCAGACGGAATAGACGGCATCGCACACCAGAGGGTTACGGCGGGCGATGAAGAGGGGGGCGCTTCCAGGCGTCCCGCGTTATCAGCGGGGAGTACATATTATGCAGGCAGCACAAAAAGCAGAATCTCAGGACGCGGGTGGTGGACAGGTCGTAGAGACTCCTGCGAGCGCGGTAGAGGGCCGCGGTCAGAAGGTTCGCGCGATGCTTAGAGTCCAGCTCGGCGAAGAGGTTTATTCGAGCTGGTTCAAGAGCCTAGAATTCGAAAGCTTTGACGGGCGGATCGTCAAGGTTTCGGTGCCTGTCAAATTCGTTCGCAACTGGATCCAGGAACACTATTCCGAGCATCTGCTGCACTGCTCTCGCATCGAGTTTGCGACGGTCGAGCGCGTTGAAGTGATCTGGCGTCAGCCGGGTGCGATTGCCCAGAGGCCGGGCGAGACGCGTTCCGTCGAGACGACGAACACTGCCGCGGCGACAGCACCCCCGCCAGCACAGCACACCGAACTTCCGCAGCGTCCAACTGCTTTGCGCGCGCCGGTGCTTCCGGTGCAGCGGACATCGGCGGGCGGCCTTGAAGGTTCTCCGCTCGACCCGCGCTATACATTCGACAGCTTCGTTGTCGGCGCTTCAAACCGCATGGCGCATGCAGGTGCGACGCAGGTTGCTGAAACGGTTCTTTCCGGCGCTCCGGGATACAATCCGCTCTATATCCACTCGCAGGTGGGCCTGGGCAAAAGCCATCTTCTTCACGCCATTGCGTGGGAAGTGAAGAAGCGCGCGCCGAACGCTCAGGTTCTCTATCTGACGGCTGAACGCTTCCGTTATCAGTTCGTCGAAGCGCTTCGATCTTCCGATCCGTTGGCGTTCAAGGAGCGGTTCCGCAACATCAACATGCTGCTGATCGACGACCTTGAATTCCTTCAGGGCGAACGGACGGAGCAGGAATTCGATCACATCATCAATGCGTTGCTCGACGGCGGCAAGCAGGTGGTCGTTGCGTCGGCTCGCGCTCCCAACCAGATCGAGCGACTCAATGAACGCATGCGGTCGCGGCTGCAGCGCGGGCTCGTCACGGAGCTGCAATCGCTCGATCACGAGCTTCGGCTCAAAGTGCTCGACAAGCGGCTTGCCGAGAAGCGTGCGGCGGATCCGTCGTTCTCGCTGTCGCGGGACGTCATCGATCTCTTGGCGCAGAGGCTGACGGAGAACGGGCGTGAGCTCGAGGGTGCCGTTACGCGCCTTTATGCGACGTGGCAGTATATGCGCACGCCGATCACGCTCGACATCGCCGAGACCGTCATTCGCGATCTGGTTCAGAACCTCGAGCCGCGGCGGATCAAGATCGAAGACATTCTGCGGATCATTTCGCGGCATTACGGTGTCTCGAAGGGCGATCTCCTGTCGCAGCGGCGTCATCGTTCCGTCGTCTGGCCGCGCCAGATCGGCATGTATCTCGCCAAGCACCTGACGGCGCGCTCGCTGCCGGAAATCGGACGCCGTTTTGGCGGCCGCGACCACACGACCGTTCTGCATGCGATCCGCAAAATCGAAGGCGAAATCAGCAAGAACCCGAACCTCGGAGACGAGCTTGAGGAGCTGAAGAGGCTTCTCAACCACTGACCGCAAAGTCACCCCTTGCGGCCTGATGCGACGTAGGGCCGGCACACCTCCCCCGGAGTGCCGGCCTTGCCTTGGGTGCCTCTCGATGGCTCCTATGCAGCGGATTCCCGGCCGGTTGGCGGCCGGTTCCTGGCCCGATCGGGTCCGGTTGCAGGCAAGTTCTGGGCTAGCCAATACATCTTGCTTGAAAAGATGCCATGTTTCGGCTCTGATCCGGCTCCGCGGGCGATTCCGTTCGCCTCGGGCCAACCGTTTTCTCGCGCGTGATGCCACGGCGTGTTCAGGCCGCCATTCCACGCGCAATTCCATAGTCAATGCTGAGGATAGATATGCGTCTCGAGATCGAACGTGGGGAACTCTTGAAGGCGCTGAGCCACGTTACGAGCGTCGTCGAACGCCGCACAACGATACCGATCCTGTCGAACATCTTGCTGAAGGCGAGCGGCGACGCGCTGATGTTCAAGGCAACCGACCTCGAGCGCGAGGTCAGCGAGAGCGTCGGCGCGAAGGTTTCGACGCCCGGCACGCTGACGGTTCCGGCGCACGTTCTGCACGACATCGTGCGCAAGCTTCCTGACGGCGCCGAAATCGAGATGAAGCGCGACGGAGACAAGGAGCGGCTGACGATTACGTCCGGGCATTCGCGTTTCAGCCTGCAGACGCTCGCGGCCGACGACTTCCCGGATCTGGCGGTCGGCGAGATCGGTCACGAGTTCACGATTGAAGCCGGCGACTTGAAGCGGCTGATCGACAAGACGCGCTTCGCGATCTCGACGGAAGAAACGCGCTACTACCTCAACGGCATCTATCTGCACCCTGCCGAGACGAACGGCGTCAAGACGCTGCGCGCGGTTGCGACCGACGGACACCGCCTGGCGCAAGTGGAGCTGCCGCTGCCGAAGGGCGCGGAAGGCATGCCGGGCGTCATCGTGCCGAGGAAGACGGTGCATGAACTCACGCGGCTTCTCGAAGACACGAGCGCGAAGGTCAAAGTCGGCGTGTCGCAGACGAAGGTGCGTTTCGAGATCGGGCCGGTCGTTCTGACGTCGAAGCTGATCGACGGAACGTTCCCCGATTACGGCCGCGTCATTCCGCACAACAACGACAAGGAAATGAAGGTCCCGAATGCCTCGTTCAAGAGCGCCGTCGATCGCGTGTCGACGATTGCGAGCGAGCGCGGGCGTGCCGTGAAGCTCAACGTCGGCAAGGACAAGCTGATCCTGACCGTGAACAATCCGGAAGGCGGCAGTGCGACTGAGGAAATCTCCGTCGGCTACACGGCGGGTCCGCTCGAGATCGGCTTCAACGCGCGCTATCTGCTCGACATCGCCGATCAGCTCGAGAGCGAAGATGCGCGGTTTTTGCTGGCCGATCCCGGCTCGCCGACGATGGTGCGCGACGGCGGCGACGGCAGCGCGCTCTACGTTTTGATGCCGATGCGGGTGTGATTCTCCCCGTCATCCTCGAACGCATGAGTGAGCGAATGCGTTCGGGGATCCAGCGTTAGAGTCGTCGAAGACGCTTTTCTTTCGAGCCTTCGGCGCTTCTTACGCTGGATCCCCGGCCTTCGACGCGCAAGTGCGCGCTCGGCCGAGGATGACGGACAATTCGATAGGCGTCAGTGAAACATGTCTTCCGGACTTTGGGTCGAGCGGCTGACGCTGACGAATTTCCGAAGCTATGTCTCGGCGAGCGTTTCGACGGACGCGGGGCCGCAGGTGATCGTGGGCGCGAATGGCTCGGGCAAGACCAATCTGCTCGAGGCGCTGTCGCTGCTGTCGCCGGGGACGGGTTTGCGGCGCGTGCCGTTCGTCGATCTGGCGCGCGCTGGGGGCGACGGAAGTTTTGCGATTGCCGCGTATGCGCATACGCTTTCGGGGCCAGCGGATATCGGCACGGGGTTGCAAGCCAGACCCCCCACCCCTAACCCCTCCCCGCAAGGGGGAGGGGGATTTTCGCGGTCATCGGAGCGCAGCGAGCGCGCAGGCCGTATCGTGCGCATCGATGGTTCGGCGCAGTCGGGCTCGGGCGTTCTCGCGGACTATCTCGAAATCGTCTGGGTGACGCCTGCGATGGACGGCCTTTTCACGGGCCCGGCTTCCGAGCGGCGGCGGTTTCTCGATCGGCTCATTCTCTGTTTCGATCACAGCTATCGGACGATCGCCGGAAGGTTCGAGCGGGCGATGACGAGCCGCAACCGGCTGCTCGCCGACGGTGTGCGCGACAACGCGCAGCTTTCAGGTTTCGAGCAGGTGATGGCGGAGATGGGCGTCGCGGTCGCGGCTGCGCGCCTCGAAGCCGTGGCGGCGATGGCTGCGATCGTCGAGAAGCGGCGGGAGCGCGATCCCGATTCCGCGTTTCCTTGGTCGTCCTTTCAACTCGTCGGGACGATCGAGGACGATCTCAGGCGTCTCTCGGCCATCGAAGCGGAAGATGCCTATGCGCGGACTCTCGCTGAAACGCGCGAGCGCGACCGTGGGGCGGGGCGCACGCTCGACGGACCGCATCGCTCCGATCTGATCGTCGAACACGGTCCGAAGGCGCTCGAAGCGCGTCAGTGTTCGACAGGGGAGCAGAAAGCGCTGCTTCTCGGGCTGGTGCTCGCGCATGCGGAGCTTCTGACGGAGCGGCAGGAGGGCGCCGCGCCGATCCTGCTTCTCGATGAGATCACGGCGCATCTCGACGTCCACCGGAGGGCCGCGCTGTTCGCCGAAATTCTCCGGCTCGGGGCGCAAGCTTGGATGACAGGGACGGATGCGGAAGCCTTCTCGGCGCTCAAAGAAAAAGCGCAGTTCTGGGGCGTCGAGGAGGGAAAGATTAGGGCTCTTTCCTGAGTCTTCTGAACGGGACAAACGGCCACATCCAAAAGACTGAAAACAAAGGGCTTTTTGATGATGATTTCTGTCGATTTTTTGGGGCGATCCGGGCCGGTTTGTGCTATACAAATGGACCTTAATTCCGTCCGCTGAGAAAGCCCAAAAATGAACGCTCAACCGCTCAAGAAAACCCCTGCGCCGGAGGAATACGGCGAAGACAGCATCAAGATGCTGAAGGGCCTCGACGCGGTTCGCAAACGTCCCGGAATGTACATCGGCGACACCGACGACGGGTCGGGCCTCCACCACATGATTTACGAAGTCGTCGACAACGCCATCGACGAGGTTCTGGCCGGTCACGCGAAGGCGTGCACCGTGACGCTGAACCCCGACGGGTCGTGCACGGTGCGCGACGACGGCCGCGGCATTCCAACCGGCATCAAACGCGACGACGATCAGGTGCCGAAGCGTTCGGCTGCCGAGATCGTGTTCACCGAGCTGCACGCGGGCGGCAAGTTCGATCAGAACTCGTACAAGGTTTCGGGTGGCCTGCACGGTGTCGGCGTCTCCGTCGTCAACGCGCTATCGACGTGGCTCAGGTGCCGGGTCTGGCGCGAAGGCAAAGAGCATTTCATCGAGTTTCACAACGGCAACGCCGTTGCGCCGTTGAAAGTCGTCGGCGACGCGGGCGAGGAGCGCGGCACGGAAGTTTCGTTCCTGCCGAGCACCGAGACGTTTCACAACGTGACCGAGTTCGACTTCGCGACGCTCGAGCATCGCTTGCGCGAACTCGCGTTCCTGAACTCCGGCGCGAAGATCGTTTTGATCGACGCACGTCATGCCGATGTGAAGCGTCAGGAATTCAATTATGATGGCGGTACGGCTGCCTTCGTCCGTTACCTTGATCGTTCCAAGACGTCGGCGCTTGCCGAGCCGATCATGATCTTCGGCGAGAAGGACGGCATCACCGTCGAAGCGGCCCTCTGGTGGAACGACAGCTACCATGAGACCGTGCTCTGCTTCACGAACAACATTCCACAGCGCGACGGCGGCACGCATCTCGCCGGTTTCCGGAGCTCGCTGACGCGCATCGTCAACAAGTACGCGGACGAGACCGGGCTCGCGAAGAAGGAAAAGGTTGCGCTTTCGGGCGACGACGCGCGCGAAGGTTTGACGTGCGTGCTTTCGGTGAAGGTGCCGGATCCGAAGTTTTCATCGCAGACGAAGGACAAGCTCGTTTCGTCGGAAGTGAAACCGGTCGTGGAATCGGCGGTCGGCGATCAGCTCGGCGCGTGGTTCGAGGAACACCCGAAAGAAGCGAAGGTCATCGTCGGCAAGATCGTGGAAGCGGCGCTCGCCCGTGAGGCTGCGCGCAAGGCTCGCGATCTCACGCGGCGCAAGGGTGCGCTCGATGGTCTGCGCCTGCCGGGCGGTCTTGCGGAGTGTCAGGATCGCGACGCGTCGAAAACGGAAATGTTCATCGTCGAGGGTGACTCGGCAGGCGGTTCGGCCAAGCAGGGCCGCAAGCGCGAGTTTCAGGCCGTGCTGCCGATCCGAGGTAAAATCCTCAACGTCGAGCGCGCGCGCACCGACAAGATGCTGTCATCGGAGCAGGTGACGAACATCATCGCCGCGCTCGGGACCGGCATCGGGCGCGACGAATTCAAGCTCGACAAGCTTCGCTATCACAAGATCATCATCATGACGGACGCCGACGTCGATGGTGCGCACATCCGCACGCTGTTGCTGACGTTCTTCTACCGGCAGATGCCGGAGCTCGTTGAAAAGGGCCACGTCTACATCGCGCAGCCGCCGCTCTACAAAGTGGCGAAGGGCAAAGCGCATTCGTATCTCAAGGACGAGCGCGCGCTCGAGGATTACCTGATCGATCAGGGTCTCGCGGATGCGGTGCTTGTTGCTGGCGATGGCACGGAGCGGGCGGGCCGGGATTTGCGCGACGTCGTCGAGCAGGCTCGGCAGATCGCGGGCGGCATCAATGGGCTGCATTCGCGCTACAATCGCAATGTCGTCGAGCAGGGCGCCATCGGCGGCGTGTTCGATGCTTCGATCCTGTCGACGCCGGATGCCGCGAAGGCGGAAGAGATTGCGAACCGTATCGCGCAGCGTCTCGATTCCATCGCCGAAGAGATGGAGACGGGATGGGAAGGCCGCTACGGCAACGACGGTTACGTTTTCAAGCGCGAGGTTCGCGGGGTTACCGAGGTTCACGTACTCGACCGGGCGCTTTTGGGTTCGCTCGATGCGCGGCGGCTCAACGAGCGTCATGAGCATCTCGTCGAAATCTACAACACGCCGGCGAGGCTCAGGCGCAAGGACAAGACGGAGATCATCACCGGTCCGCGTTCGCTGCTCAATGCGGTTTACGACGTTGGCCGCAAGGGTCTCGATCTGCAGCGCTACAAAGGCTTGGGCGAGATGAATCCCGAGCAGCTTTGGGAAACGACGCTCGATCCGGACGCGCGGACGCTCTTGCAGGTGAAGGTCGGCGACCTCGCGGAGGCGGATGAGATCTTCGCCAAGCTCATGGGCGATATCGTCGAGCCGCGGCGCGAGTTCATCCAGGAGAACGCGCTCAACGCGTCGAACCTGGACGTCTAAGGGCGCGGCTCGTTCCTGCGAGCCAACTTGCGAGAGGCAAGGACTGGTCCACTACCGTCATGCCGACGAAGGTCGGCACCACGACATAGGGCGGTGTTGCTGTTCGTTCGGAGGATCCCGGCCTTCGCCGGGATGACGGTAGGTTTGCGCTGGGTCTCGGCTCTTCGCTACGCTGCGGCCGGGATGACAAGAGGGGCCATTCAGCCGACGGTGTACGTCGTCTCGATGGTGCGGCGGCCGTAGCGGGCCCCATGCTTTTCAGCATGTCTTTTCAGCAGCGCGACGTTTTTGAGGTTTGATTTGTAGGCGACGTCGAACATGTCGCCGAAGACCGGGATGCTGCCGACGGCGGTATCGAGCGCCGTGTTCATGGCCATGCGCGCGATCAACCAGCGCGGCGCGCCGAGACGCCGGGCTTCCCAAATGATGTAGCTTGCCATCGCGCCAGAAATGGCATCGCCGATGATGGGCACGAGGCCGAGAACGGCATCAATGCCCATGACGACGCTCGTGCCGGGAATGCGAATGGCGCTGTCGAGCATCTTCGCCAAGGCTTCAATGCGCGCAAAGCTCTCGTCGAATTCGCCCGCAGGCAGAGAGCCGGCAAAGGCGTCTCCAAAACGGGTTCCATTCAGTCTTTCGAACATTGTCGACATCGGCTCCGCCATCCTGTCTCCAATAGGAAACGTGATGTAGGAACGACAAGTTCCGGCACAAGACGTTCGGCTCAGTCAGTTCGCGTCGAAAGCGCTCAGGTAGAGCGCTTTCTGGGAAACGCGCGCGTTACGGTCCCCGCCTTTTTGGCGGCTCCTTGAAGCTCGGTACGGAATTCGTCGCGCTTCTCGTGAATGGAAGCGATGACGGGCCCCGTCGGAACGCCGAGACCGACGAGGGCTGCTTCCGAGAGCTGAAGGCTCGCCTCGATCGTTTCCGGCACGGCATCGTTGACGCCGATCTCGTAGAGATGGCGCGCGTGAGCCGCGTCCTTTGCACGCGAGACGATGAGCAGGTTCGGATACCGCGCTCTGAGGATTTTCACGATCCCGTCGATCTCGGCTTCCTTGTGGATCGTGATGATCGCCGCTTTTGCGGTATCGAGACCGCAGTGCTCAAGGAATTCGGCGTAGGTCACGTCGCCGTAAAACACGGGCTTGCCTTCCTGTCGCGCGTTGGCGACGAGGCTCGGCGCGCGGTCGACGGCGATGTAGGAGATGTTGTGTTCTGCAAGCATGTCGCCGATCAGCTGTCCAACCCGTCCGTAGCCCACAACGAGGGCTTTGACGCTGCCGTCGCTGACGGGCGTGACCGTCAATGCCGGATCGATTGTCGGCGGCGGCACGTATCGTTTGGCGAACTTACGGCCGAACTTCGCGCACGCAGGTATCAATGCCATTGTGATCGATACCGCGGTGAGCAGGATACTCATCAACTCCTGATTGATGAGCTGTGAAGCGTGCGCGAGCGTCAGGATCACGAAGGCGAATTCGCCGCCCGGCGCCAGCAGTGCGGCTGATTCAATCGACGCCGATCTCGAGACGCTGAAGAGGCGGGCCAATCCGTAGATGATGACGACCTGGATTCCGAGAAGACCCAACGTCGTCGCGAGGATCGCGACCGGCTCGGATATCAGCGATTGAATGTCGAGCTGCGAGCCGACCGAAAAGAAAAACACGCCGAGCAAAAGCGATTTTATCGGCTCGATGGTCGTTTGCACGGCCCGGCGATATTCGGTTTCAGCGAGCAGGAGGCCGGCGACGAACGCTCCGAGAGCGAGAGATAGGCCCGCAGCGGCCGTCACGAAGGCCGTGCTGACGGCGACGAACAAGGTCGCGGCGATGAAGAGGTCGGCGTTGTGAGTCTGAGCTACAAGCCGAAATAGCGGCTGCAACAGGAAGCGGCCGACGGCGACGATGGTGACGAGCGCGATGGCTGCCTGTGCCAGCGCCGTTAAAATTTTGGTGGCGATCGACGTCTCATTTCCCGGCTCTAGAATGCCGACGAGAATGAGGATCGGAACGACCGCGAGATCCTGAAAGAGCAGGATCGAGAAGGAAGTCCTGCCGACCGACGTCGACAGCCGCTTTTGAGTGGCAAGCAACTCGATGACGATGGCCGTCGAGGACAGGCAGAGGGCGGAGCCGATGACGAGGGCGATCGCCGGAGGCTGGCCGAGCGCATAGGCAACCGAACCGATAAGTGCGGCGGAGACGACGACCTGCGAACCACCGAGGCCGAAGACCAAGCGCCGCATCGTCGATAAGCGCTCGAAGGAAAGTTCGAGGCCGATGATGAACAGGAGGAAGACGACGCCCCACTCGGCGAATTTGGATAATCGTTCGGGGTCGGTGATCGTCAGCCAGGAGAGCTGAGGTACGTAGGACGTCAAGGCGCCGAGGCCGCCAGGGCTTAGGAAAGCGCCTGTCAGCAGGAAAGCAAGAACGGTGCTAACGCCGAAGCGATGCAACACGGGTACGACGACACCGGCCGTGCCGAGAACGAGAAGTGCGTCCTTGTAGTTGGCCAGATCACCCGCAGCAGACATCAGCTCTCCTCAATAGATTCATATTTACTATGACCGCCTGAGGGGCCGGATGCCACAGGGCATTTCGTTTCGCCCGCCACGCGGGACTTTTTTGCAGCGCCTACAACTTGCGAATTTGATACCTGACCGGCGCGGGGCCGCGGGTTAACGCGACCTTAGCCAACGTTCGATTACAATTGTGGGATTGATCCCGCTTTCCTTTCAGATCAGGCTTTTCAGGCTTGGACGGCAAGGGGCGACTTCCGCCTTCGAGGTTTTGACGTGTTGCGCGCCATCGCTGCAGCTTTGCGTTTTGCACTGTGGCTGGTCCGCAGGATGCTGTTCGGCGGGTCGCGCCCAGTCGCGCCTCAACCGGAGCCGACGCTGCCGGGTTCATTTCAATCGGTCGCCCAACAAGCTTTTCGGGTCGACGACGATCCGGCAGATTTCGCGCAACTGCACGCGCAAACGCCGCAACAACTGCAGGCAACATTGCCGGTTGAGGCGCGACGCGGATTTTTGGCCAGGCTGAAGCTCAAATACCGTGTGGCGCTCGGTGCCGGGGTGCTTGGCGCGGGCGTGGCGATGCTGACCTTCGCCGTGATGATGGTCTATTATACCGTCGTATTTCCCGATCCACTTGCCCTTCGCAACACGGCGCATACGCCGCTGCTCCGCATTCTGGCGCGCGACGGCTCGACGCTGACGGAGCGGGGAACGCCTCGCGAGTACGTGTCGCTCGATCAGCTGGGGAAGCTCGTTCCGGCCGCGGTCGTTGCAACGGAGGATCGCCGGTTCTTCGATCACTATGGCGTCGATCCTGCCGGCATGATCCGGGCGATGTTTGCGAACTTGCGCGCTGGGCGCTTTGCGCAAGGCGGATCGACGCTGACCCAGCAGCTGGCGAAAAACCTCTTTCTTACTCAGGACCGGACGCTGACGCGTAAGATCGCGGAGCTTGGGCTTGCGCTCTGGCTCGAGGTTCGGCTCTCGAAGTCCGAAATCCTCGAACTCTACTTAAATCAAGTTTACTTTGGCGGCGGCGCTTACGGGGTGGAAGCGGCGAGCCGAAGATATTTCGATAAGCCTGCTCGCGAGCTGACATTGCCGGAAGCGGCACTGATTGCCGGCCTCCTCAAGGCGCCATCCAAATATTCGCCGGCTGCGAGCCCTGGAGCTGCGCGTGCGCGTGCGCGCGTCGTCCTTGCGAAAATGTTCGACGCGGGGTTCATCTCCGAAGCGCAGGAGACGCAAGCGCTTGAGCAAACGCTCGTCTTCAACGAGCAGAAGATGGCGAAGACGTCGGCCGATGCCGGTTACGTCGTCGATTACGTTGTCGAGCAGCTGCAGCCGATCACGGGCGCGGATGACATCGACCTCGTCGTGGAGACGACGATCGATAAATCGCTGCAGCGCCGCGCGCAGGAAATCGTCACGGACAGTCTCGAACAGAAAGGGACGGCGTTCGGCGCCAGTCAGGCGGCTGTCGCCGTGCTCGACAGCGACGGCGGCATCCGGGCGCTCGTCGGCGGGCGGGATTATGCCGACAGCCAGTTCAATCGTGCAGTCAAGGCGAAGCGCCAGCCGGGTTCGGCGTTCAAGCCGTTCGTCTATCTCGCGGCGTTGCAGCGGGGCATGTCGCCTCAGACGATCGCCGACGATGCGCCGATCACCATCGGCGGCTGGTCGCCGAAGAACGATAAGAACGAGTACGCTGGGC
Source organism: Hyphomicrobium sp. 99 (assembly GCF_000384335.2). Taxonomy (NCBI): domain Bacteria; kingdom Pseudomonadati; phylum Pseudomonadota; class Alphaproteobacteria; order Hyphomicrobiales; family Hyphomicrobiaceae; genus Hyphomicrobium; species Hyphomicrobium sp. 99. The sequence continues at coordinate 4,033,749 of NZ_KQ031382.1, read as the reverse complement.
CGATCACGCTGCGACGCGCGTTGGCGCAATCGGTCAACACGGTTGCGGTGCGGCTCAATCAGGATATCGGGCGCGGCACGGCGGCCGATCTCGCGCAGCGCCTCGGGATCAAATCGGAATTGCGCGAAGGGCCCGCGCTCGCGCTCGGAACGTCGGAAGTGACGCTTCTCGAGATGGCGGGCGCTTACACGGCGTTCTCGAACGGCGGCGAGGTCGTCGAACCGCACGTTATCGTCAAGGTCTCGACGAGCACGGGCCGCGTGCTTTTCAAAGCCCAGCCGCCAGCGAAGGATCACAGGATCGCCGAGGCGGACCGGCTCGGTGCTTTGAACGACATGCTGAATGCGGCGGTTGTTTATGGGACGGGAAAGCGGGCTGCGCTCGCCGATCAGCCGGTTGCGGGCAAGACCGGCACGACGCAGGATTTTCGCGATGCCTGGTTCATTGGTTACACGAGCCATCTGACGGCCGGCGTGTGGATCGGGAACGACAACGGTAAGCCGATGAACCGCGCAACCGGCGGCACGCTGCCTGCCGAGATCTGGAAGCAGGTCATGCGTGTTGCGCACGAAGGTCTGACGCCCGAGCCGTTGCCGGGAACTGTCATTGGAAGCGTCGATGCGGATGCGGCAGACTTCGGCATCAATCCGCTCGTGCCTGCTTCGACGGCGTCGCGGACACCGCGTGTCGTCGAGGCGAAAGAAGTTCTGCCATGGGCGCCGCGGCGGGACGCGCGGGCGCAGCCAGCGGGGAAAAGAACGATTGCGGCGGATGCCGGTCGCCCGTCAGCGGGTTCGCAAAATCATCCCGCTGAAGAGATCGATGATAATTTCATCACTCGTGCGGTTTCGACGACGCCGGGCGAGTTGAAAACCGCGACCGGCACCGCGTCCAATGAGACGCCCGCTGAACAACAGAGTGGGTTTTTGTCGTTCGCCAACTGGCGGTGAGTGCGGGTCAGTTCTGTGACTGGCCGTGCGCTGGTCCGTAGCGATGAAGATCGGGTCCCAGAACCTGCAACCATTGCTTCGCGGTTTCGAATTCGGGGCAGATCTTTTTGACGAGCGCCCAAAAGCGCGGGCCGTGGTTCATCTCCGAGAGATGAGCGACTTCGTGCGCGGCGACGTAATCGAGCACGAAGGACGGAGCCAGGATCAGGCGCCACGAGAACGAAAGCGCGCCCGTTGTGGAGCACGAGCCCCATCGGCTCGTCTGATCGCGAATGGCGATGCGCGTTGGCTTCACGGCTAGCGGACGCGCGTACTTGGCAACGCTGGTCGCGAGATCGCTTTTGGCTTCATCGAACAGAAAACGCGTCAGCCTGTCGGGTGCACGCTCCTTGTCGCCCGGGACGACGATCGTGGGGCGATTGGCTTGACGATCGTCGACGGAGATCAAACGCGTGCGCGTGTTGCCCGTAAATGAAATCGTATGCGGGACACCGCGCAGTGGCATCGCGGCTGCGTCTTCGAAGGGAACGTGGTTGGGAAGACTGTCCAACCGTGCGCGAACCCAATCGATGTGCCGGTTGAGAAACGTGCCTGCTTCATCGAGATCGCATTGAAGAGGAAGCGTGACGATCACCGCGCGGCGCGTGCGGCTGACGCGCAACGTCAAGCGGCGTGCTCCCGGATGACGGCGGACTTCCAACTGTGCGCCGATGTCCTCGAGACGAACCGATCGCGATTTTGAACTCAGGTCGATGGCGCGATGTCCATTTATGATCCTCATGCGCTCTGCCCCCAAAAGCCGACGCGCATCTGACTGATGCAACGAAGTGCCGTTCGCGTGTGCCGGATCAATACAGCACTAAGATGACCTAACAAGGTTCGGCTCGTTGCTCCAGCAGCAATGTCCGGAGTGATAACTCCAGCGTGTGAAAGTGTGGCGCTCCGGTCTCAGGAACGAATCGCCGCGAATGTTTAATGAATTGCTTTTTCGATCGCGAGTGCGAGTTGATCAACGTCGTTCGTGTGCGGGATCGGCGCAACCAATGTTCCGTCCTTGCCCATCAGGTAGAAGATCGCCGAGTGATCGATGCTGTAGTGCGAAGGATCTTTGTCGTCAGGAACCTTCTGGTAAAAAACGCGATAGGCTTTGGCTGCCGCTGCAGTGTCGCTCTCGCTTCCGGTCAAGCCGACGAGACGCGGATGAAAGCTTTTCAGATATGTCGCGAGCCGCTCGGGCGTATCTTCCTTCGGGTCAAGCGTGATGAAGACCGGAACGACGTCGCGGGCGCGGTCGCCGAGCTTGTCGAGAGCAGCTGACATCACCTGAAGACCGGCAGGACAAATATCCGGACAATTTGTATAACCAAAGAAGACGAGCATATACCGTCCAAGAAAGTCCTTGTCGGTCACCCGCTTGCCGGTCTGATCGAAAAGGCTGAACGGACCCCCGACAGCCGGCTTACCGGTGACTTGGGTTTCGGTATTCATTGCCGGGGTCGGTACTTTAAGCGCAATAAACCCAAGTGCGGCGCCTGTCAGAAGGCCGGCGAAGACCATCCCAATCGTCGTGCGGTTCATAAGCTTGATGTCTCCGTCGCCCTTTGGGTAAGAATGAAGCTAAGCTGATAAGATGTCGGCTTTCTAATGCAGGCGTGCAAGCGCGAGCGATATGCGGCTTGCGGTCACGACTTCGAAACCGGATTCATCGATTTCATGAGTATGCCTACTGATAGCGCGCCCGCGCCGGTTCTCAAGGGCATCGTAAACGAACGCGAGAGCCAGCTCCGCCTCATGACGAGCGTTCGTCTTCGCTGGATGGCGGTGCTCGGCCAGCTCGCTGCCATCGCGGCAGTGACGCTGCTCTACGGCTTCCCATTGAACATCGGAAGTTGCCTCGTTCTCATCGCGCTGTCGGCGTGGCTGAATGTCTTTCTGTCGATCCGCTTTCCGGTGCGCTACCGCCTCAGCACGCGGTTCGCGCTCGGTCTTCTCGTCTACGACGTCTTGCAGCTCGCGGGTCTCCTCTATCTGACGGGCGGCATTCAAAATCCGTTTTCGGTTTTGCTCGTCGCCCCGGTCACGGTCGCGGCCGCGACGCTGCCGCCGCGCTACACGGTGTTCCTTGGTTCAGCCGTGATCGCGATCGGCATGCTGCTCATCAACAATCATTATCCGCTGCCGTGGCGGGAGGGGACGCGTTTCGAACTTCCGACCGATTACAAGATCGGTTTGCTGCTGGCGATGACCGCGTCGATGGTGTTCATGGCCTTCTTCACATGGCGATTGAACAAGGAATCCCGGCAGATGTCAGCTGCTTTGGCGGCGACAGACATGGTGCTTGCGAGCGAGCAGAGGCTGCACGCGCTCGACGGATTGGCGGCAGCGGCGGCGCATGAACTCGGCACGCCGCTTTCGACGATCGCGCTCGTCGCCAAGGAACTTGAGCACGAGCTTGGCAGCGATAGCCGCTATCGCGAGGACTTGCAGCTTCTTCACAGTCAGGCCCGCCGCTGCCGGGAAATTCTGCAGAAGCTGACGCGTAAGCCTGACGAGCAGGATCCGATGCACGCGAGCCTCAGCGTGGTGGAGCTCCTCGAAGAAGCATCGACGCCGCATCGGAACGCCGGCAAGCGCATCATCATTTCTGCAAGTCCGTTGCCGGGCCTCGACGACGAAGTGAGGATCGAGCCCGTTGCGCATCGCCGCCCGGGCGTCATCTACGGGCTCGGCAATCTCATCGAGAATGCCGTCGGCTTCGCGAATTCGGAGGTGCAGATCACGGCGCGCTGGAACGGCTCGCACGTCTTCTTCACGATCTCCGACGATGGTCCGGGCTTTGCGCCCGAGATGATGGACAGCATCGGCGAGCCTTACGTCACGACGCGGCGCTTCGAAGACAAGGGCGATCACGGCCACTCGGGACTGGGGCTCGGACTCTTCATCGCCAAGACGCTTCTGGAGCGTTCAGGCGCGACCGTGTCCTTCTCAAACCTCACGCCGCCTCGTCATGGGGCCAATATTCAGATCTCATGGCCGAGAACCGCTTTCGAACTCCCGCCCGGTGCTTTCGCCTGGCCGGGACGGCGTTCTTCGGCGACGAAAGTGGCATAATCCGTCGATTTGGCACGAATGGGTGTTCGGTTTTTGCTCTGATAGTAACCTTTTAGGTTGTTTTTTGCTTGCGTAAGGGGTTGCAGCCGGGTAGGCGGCGATGGATTATGGCCTGTCATGAAAAAAGCAACGGATAATAAGTGATCCGGGAGGCTCCTTTGGTTACCGAAGACCTGTCATTCAAACAGGATGAATTGCCGGCCGACCGTTCGTTGGTCATCGTCGACGACGACAGGTCGTTTCTGCAACGCTTGGCGCGCGCCATGGAGCTTCGCGGCTTCGAGGTTCGTTTCGGCCATTCCGTTGCTGAAGGCGTCGATCTCATCCGCGAAAAGGCGCCGGCCTTTGCTGTCGTCGACATGCGTCTCGAAGATGGCTCCGGTCTCGACGTCATCGCCGAGCTCGCGAGGGCCCGACCCGATGCGCGCGCGATCGTTCTCACCGGCTACGGCAATATCGCAACGGCGGTTTCGGCCGTGAAGCTCGGCGCCGTCGATTATCTCGCGAAGCCTGCTGACGCCGACGATGTTACCGACGCGCTTCTCGCTCCGACGGATTCAAAGGCACCACCGCCGGAGAACCCGATGTCGGCGGACCGCGTGCGTTGGGAGCACATTCAGCGCGTGTATGAGCTTTGCAATCGCAACGTCTCGGAAACAGCGCGCCGGCTGAATATGCATCGCCGTACGCTGCAACGCATCCTCGCGAAGCGCGCACCGAAATAAAGCGGCGGCGACAGCTAAAGCGCTTGGCTTTTCATTCTATCCCGAAGCCCGGATCACGCTCGGCGTGCAACCGCATCGACGCCGTGCGCGCGAGCGCAATCGTCACGGCTTTACGCCGAGCGGCTGGTAATGGATGGTGCGGCGGCGTTCGCACCATCTCGCCCGCATAGGCGTCGGCGAGGATCAATCCGGTATCGACCGGCAAAATCTCCGACGGGAAATCCGCTGCGACTGCGAAGAGAAGTGCATCGCAGTAGTCGCGATACTCCGGCCATTTCTGATCGGCCCGGAAGTCGGCAATACTCGACTTGATCTCAACGATCCAAATCTCGCCGTCGCGGCGGATACCCAAGACGTCGGCGCGGCGTCCATTGGCGAGCGAGACCTCGCTCACGCTTTCGAAATCGAGCGACCGGAGCAGCCGCTGCGTGCCGCGGAGGATGGCGCGGGCGCGTTCATAATCCCGGGCCTTTTCGCTGGGAAGAACGGGAGAGGCGGGATTCGTTGCGGACGGCGCGGCCTCGGTCATGGTGCCGCCATTATGCCCGTGCGACTGTCACTGGCAAGCGGGCGGCGGGGGCAGCCTCTTTGTCACCCGACACAGCATGCGATAGTCGTAAGTCTCCAGGGGAGAGATCGTGCGAATGGTTTTCTGGCGTAGCAGATCGGAGAAAAAAGCCGACGCTCCGACGAACGTTGGGGACGAGAGTGCGGCCGCGGATAAGCCGGGGAGCGCGATCAAGCGCAGCGCAACGGAGGCTGCGACCAATGTCGTGACGCTCGTGACGAGCCGTCTCGCCGATCGTTTGGCCGACGTCTCTGCGGTGGCAGAGGACGGCGAAACGAAAGAGCAGAAGACGCCGAACGAGCAAAAGACGGCGAAAGATCCGGCGACGATCAAGCCCATCGAGCAGACGCACTTCTTCGGACAGAAACGCGCGATTGCGAAAATTCGCACGGCACTCGAAGCGAGCCGCGGAGAGCATCTCGTTATCCTGGGGCAGCCCGGCACGGGCCGTCTCCAACTTGCCGAGTCCATCGGCAAGGATGTCGAGCGGTCGCCGTCTCCGGATTGGATTTACGTCGTCGATCATGATGCGCCGTCGCGCGCGAAGGGCTTCGTCTTGCCGCCTGGCGACGGGGCGCGTTTCCGGCGCGACGTTCGCGGGGCGACGACCAAGGCGTGGGCCGCATTCAATCGCTATCTCAAAAGCGAAGAGCATCGCATCAGCCTCGATTTGCTCGAGGAGGAGATGCGCTATCAAAGCGAAAAGGCCGTCGAGCCCGTGCGGCGGCGGGCGGAGGCGCAGAACATCGCCGTCGTCAAATCGCTCGACGGTTACGTCCTCGCGCCCATGCATGAGGGCCGCGTCGTCCGATCGGATGTTTTTCGCGCGCTGCCGGATTCCCTCAAGCGCAATGTCGAAGCCAAGATCACGGCCTTCGAGGACGAGCTTCAGTCCATCGTCGCGACGCTTCCGGAGGCTGAATTCAGCGCCAGCGAGAAGCACGAGGCTCTTCTCCGGCAGACGGCGCTCCGGGCTGTGCGTCCGGGCCTTGCTGCGATCAAGAAATCCTATCCTGAGAACGCCTCCATTGCTGCGGCGCTGGACGCGATCGAAGAAGCGTTCATGACGTCGGCCGTCCGCGGCGTCGGTGTCGAACGGTATATGCCGGCTGTGCTGCTCGACTGCGATGACGGGCATTTTTACGATCCATCGGTGCGCAGCCATGTCGTCATCGCGCGGAATGCCTCGGCGTCCGATCTGCTCGGCGAAATCAGCCGCGATGCGCTGGGTGTGCCCGTACTTCTTCCCGGCCATCTGATGCGCGCCGGATCAGGTATCGTCATCATCGAGGCGTGGAAGCTTGCCGCTGACCCGCGTGCATGGCTTGCGCTCAGCGCCGCCATTCGCAGCAAAGAGATTGTGCCGATCAATGCGGCCGGCGTTGGCCTCAAAGCCGATCCCATTCCGCTGCTCGCGACGATCGTGCTCATTGCCGATGCGCAATCGTGGTCGAAGCTCGAAGCCATCGAGCCGGGCGTCGCGCGATATTTCCCGCACGTCGCGAAGCTTGCCGACACCGTGCCGATCGCGGAACTCAGCGAAGCCGATTTCGCCAAGGGCGCGGCGCGTATGGCGTCAGATCACGGCCTTCGCCCACTCAACCCGGCCGTTGCGCCGCTGATCTACAAGGATGCGGTTCGCCGTGGCGGCGGACGCGTGTCGCTCGCGGGGATCGCGCTCTTGCATCTGCTGCAGGAAGCGGATGCGATTGCGGCCGATCACTCGGTATCGCAAATCCGGGCTGCCGATTTGACTGAAGCGCTCACGCGGCGCGCTGAAGGTAACGCGCCGTGATCGCGCATGTCGCGGAAGCATCGGAGCTTTCCGGTCGCGTCGTGCTCTGGCTCGACCCGGAAGCGAACTATCCGGCATCGCGCCTTGAAGCGCCTGTTCGCCTCGCTGCCGCTTATGGCGCAGAGATCGAAACGGTCGTCGTTTCCGATGGCAGTGCCGGCGAAGCGGAAGGCGTGCCTGTCCGGATGGTCGGCCAAGCCGCGCGCGTCGAGAAGGGCGGTTTCGTCGAACACGAGCGGCGCTTCGAGCTGCTCATGACGCGGTGCCGCCGCGCCGTCGATGACGTGGGCGCGGCTCACGGCGTTCGGGTGCGCCACACGCTTGCTTCGGGCGACGCCGTCGACCGGATTTCGGAGATGTGCGACGAGCGCGGGCCTTGGAACATCGTCGCGTTGGCGCGCATGCCGGCCGCGCGCAGCGACTCCGTAATCGGGACGCTGCTTGCCAATGTCAGCGGCGCGACGGGGTTTCTTCTCTGTGGCGAACAAAGATCGACGCAATCGCGAGTTGTCGTCATCGTCGAAGATGTCGAACGGCTGCCGTCGATGCTGCGCGCAGCGGAGCGGTTATCTGCGCCCCGCGCGCCGGTGCATATCGTGATCGGTGCCGACACCGCGCATGACTACGCCGAGATCGAAGGGCAGTCGCGGTTGCTCGCATCGGAATCGAGCCTGCCTCTCATCTTCGAGGAGGCGGGTCCGACGTTCGGCGTTCCGGGCGCGCTGACGGAATTCATCGCGCGGCTGAAGCCAAGCTTAACAATCGCCGTTTTCGGCGGCTCGGCGTTGGCCGATGGCCGTGAATTGGCGCGGGCGTCCGTCGTCGCACGTACGCCGATCCTTCTCGTTCGCTAAAGCGCGCTGCTAATTTTGCTGATCGACGCCCGGATGGAAAAATTCGGGACCCGATCCGATGATCAACGGATCGTGCTTACCGATCGCGTCGAGATCCCGTCCCTCGTATTCGATCGAGAGCAGAACGTGGCGAATGGTTTCGAGGCGCGCGCGGCGCTGGTCGTTGGCGCGCACGACGGCCCAGGGTGCGATGGCCGTGTGGGTGAAGCGAAACATCTCGATTTCGGCGCGTGTGTAATCGTCGTACTTGCCGAGAGACGCCAGATCTACGGACGATAGCTTCCATTGCTTCAGTGGATTTTTGGCGCGCTCGTAGAAGCGCTTCAGCTGCATCTCGCGGCCGATCGTCAGATAATACTTGAAGAGCTTGATGCCGTCGCGAACGAGAAGGCCCTCGTATTCCGGCGCTTCGCGCAGGAAGACGGCAAGCTGATCCGGCGTGCAAAATCCCATCACGCGTTCGACGCCGGCGCGATTGTACCAGGAGCGATCGAAGAGAACGACTTCGCCGGCGCTCGGCAGATGGACCATGTAGCGCTGAAAATAGAGCTGGCCGCGTTCCGTCTCCGTCGGCTTGGGAAGCGCAACGGTTCGTGTGTTGCGCGGGTTCATGTGTTCATTGAAGGCCTTGATGCATGAGCCTTTGCCTGATCCATCGCGTCCTTCGTAGAGGCAAAGAATGCGGTTGCCGACTTTGAGATTGTGCTTCTGCAACTTCATGAGCTCGATCTGCAGAGTCAGCAACCGTTCCTCAAACTCTTCCCGCTTCATGCGCTTGTCGTAGGGATAGCCGCCGGAGCGCATCGCGGCGTCGTCGATCTCCTTCGGCAATTTCGGAGGGTCGAGCGAATAACCTTTCGGCAACGCCGATCGGTGGTGATCGCCCAAATGCTCAGCGGACCGCCCCGAGCCGTCGTGGCTCGAACTCACGGTGGCGGCTTCATCGGTCAGCGGATCGACGTTGGGCTCATCAGGCTTTTTGTCTTTGTGCTTGTTTTTAGCCATTTACAATCTCCGTCGCCGGACACCAGCGGCTCCGAGCCTAGCACGGGGGCGCGGCCGGACAGCAATTACCATGGGCGGATGGTCAATCGCTCTGAAGGACACGAGAAAGCCAGCAGTCGCCCCCGCGACTGCTGGCTTTCTCTCTTCATCCACCGGCCAAGCCCCCCGGCACGCCGGTGGTTAAATGTCAGGCCCGCTGCTTGGTCGGGTCGGAGCCTGCGATCGCGGGAGCCGGAAGGCTCGCCGTGAGCGGCGCTTCGACGTCCGTGCGATCGCGGCGGCGCGGCGCGACAGGCTGGAAGGCGCGCCGGGCATGCACTTCGCAATAGGGAAGCAACGGCACCTTGGCGCGACCGCAGAAATGGAAATCAGAGGTCTGCGGGTCGCCGATCGGCCAGCGGCAGCTGCATTCGCCGAGCGTCTGAATAGTTTTTCTTTCGGCGGCCGGAATTTCGATCTCCTCCGCAGGCGCCACGTAAGCTTCGGCGTCCATATAGAGTGCCCGCACGACCGGATTTCCGGCTTGCGCGAAGCGCTGCTTCACCGGGCGCTTTGCATTCGCTAGCCGGGTGCGAGGGCGGTGCGATTTCATTCGTGACGTCGTTGCCCGGCCGGATAGGCCAAGCCGGTGCACTTTGCCGATGACGGCATTGCGCGTCACGCTTCCAAGGCGGCCTGCGATCTGGCTGGCGCTCAGTCCTTCCGACCAGAGCCTTTTTAAAAGGTCCACGCGCTCATCAGTCCAAGACATCCGTCGATTGCTCCCTCTCGAGCCGCATCAGCGGCGGTGCACCCCCCGGTGCCCGCAGTTACCCCGGCCGCAATCGAACCCCAGCCAGCGCGTGCGAACGAACACGACGCGACGGCGGAGGACGACGGTCCCGACCGGTTTACAAACGCAAAAACTTGAGGAGACGCAGAACAGAAACGCGCACGTGACACGGGCAGTCCGCTGACAAGCGGTTAGCCCAAAGCGCGGTCAGGGCCGATACACAACCGATCAAAAGGCAGCTGGCGCCGCCATATGTCGTGGCCTGACAAGCATAAGTTACAACATGCTGAATCCCGTCTACAAGCCAGAGCTGCAAGCTTCAGGGTATTGACAGGGAGAAGTGGCGACTGCGCCACAGACGATTCGCGCCAGGGGATATGTCAGATTTCGGTGCGCTCTTGCCCCTAATTCAACCATAAGGGGGTGGCGTTGGCAATTCAGCCCGTGAAGTCTAGGGCCCGAACCGAGCATTTATTGACAGGATTGCGCGAGGGCGTTATCAGGGGTTGTGATTGAGCCGCCGGAATTGGGCGGCTTTTTGATTTTCTGCTCAGGGTTATCCACGCACCATGTCTTCTTCCCCTGCTGCGCTGGGGAAAGCTTCCCGTAGCGCTTCCGAAAACGGCGGACCGTCAACGGCTGTGATGGGCACATATGCCCGTCAGGACATCGTATTCGTGCGCGGTGAGGGCTGCTGCCTCATCGCCGAGAGCGGCGAGCGCTATCTCGATTTCGGATCCGGCGTCGCCGTCAATTCGCTCGGCCATGCGCATCCGCAACTCGTCGCGGCGCTGAAGACACAGGCCGAAAAGCTGTGGCACACCTCGAACCTCTACCGTGTCGAGGGTCAGGAGACCGTCGCTGATAAGCTGACGCGCCTGACGTTTGCTGAACGGGTCTTCTTCTGTAATTCGGGCGCGGAAGCCTGCGAGGGCGCGATCAAGGTCGCGCGCCGCTATCATTATGTATCGGGCGAACCCAATCGCCAGCGCATCATCGCATTTCGCGGCGCCTTCCACGGGCGCACGCTGGCGACGCTCGCGGCCGCGGGGAACGACAAATATCTCGAAGGCTTTGGGCCGACCGCCGAGGGCTTCGATCACGTCGATCTCGGCGATTTCGATGCACTTGAAGCTGCGATCAGGCCGGAGACGGCGGCGATCATGCTGGAGCCCATTCAGGGCGAGGGCGGCGTCCGGGCCGTTGCTCCGGAATTCCTCAGGGCCGTTCGCGAGCTTTGCGACAAGCACGGTCTGCTGCTCGTGCTCGACGAGGTTCAGACGGGCATCGGGCGGACGGGCAAACTGTTCGCGCACGAATGGGCTGGCATCACGCCGGACGTCATGGCGATTGCGAAAGGCTTCGGGGGCGGATTTCCGGTCGGCGCCGTGCTGGCGACTGCGGAAGCCTCCAAAGGCATGACGCCGGGTACGCATGGTTCAACGTTCGGCGGCAATCCGCTGGCGATGGCTGTCGCCTCGACGGTTCTCGATGTCATCGCGGAGCCCGGTTTCCTCGAAGCCGTGCAGATGAAAACACTTCGCCTCAAGCAGGGTCTTGAGAGTCTCAAGGATCAGCACGCGGGGCTCGTCGAAGAAGTCCGTGGCGCGGGTCTGTTGACGGGACTGAAGCTGAAGCCCCACGTCACGCCACCGCAGGTGGTCAAGGCCGCCAATGAGGAGAAGCTTCTCATCGTTGGGGCCGGCGATAATAGCGTCCGCGTTCTTCCACCCCTCATCGCGACCGAGGAAGAGATTAGCGAAGGGGTGAGAGCCCTATCGCGCGCACTCTCGCGTGTCGCTCGCGAGACGTCCCGATGACCGGCTATTCGAAAGAGCTGGAGAAAGCTCCGCAAGTTATGACCACGAAACAACCTGTCCGGACCGTCCGGCATTTTCTCGATATCTCCGATCTCGACAGCAAGACGCTGCGCGGGATCATCGATGCGGCGCATGCGATGAAAGTGGCAGGCAAACGCGTCCCCGCCAATTTGCGGCCGAAGGATATCGAGGACCGGGTCCTCGTTCTCATTTTCGAGAAGCCGTCGACCCGGACGCGCGTTTCGTTCGATATCGCGATGCGTCAGCTTGGCGGCGGTGCGCTGACGCTCAACAATAACGATCTGCAGCTCGGCCGCGGTGAATCCGTTGCCGATACCGCGCGCGTTCTCTCGCGCTATGCCGATGGCATCATGATCCGCGCCAACGCGCATGCGACGCTCGCAGAGCTTGCTCAGCATGCGACGATCCCCGTCATCAACGGTTTGACGGAGAAGAGCCATCCCTGTCAGGTAATGGCCGACGTCCAGACGTTCGAGGAGCATCTCGGCCCGATCGAGGGCAAGTCGGTCGCTTGGGTAGGTGACGGCAACAACGTCGCGGTTTCCTGGATGCATGCAGCCGTCCGTTTCGGTTTCAAGCTGAAGCTCGCATGCCCGAAAGAGCTTTTCCCCGAAGAGGAAGCGCTCGCGTGGGTTCGTCGCGAGAACGGCGATGTCGAGATCGGGACGGATCCGGTGCGCGCGGTCGAAGGCGTCGATTGCGTCGTCACGGATACGTGGGTTTCGATGGGACAGTCGGATGCGGCGCGGCGGAAGAAGATGCTCGCGCCCTACGCGGTCGATGCGAAGCTCATGAGCAAAGCGGCCAAGAACGCGATCTTCATGCACTGCCTGCCCGCCTACCGGGGGCATGAGGTCACTGAGGACGTTCTCGAGGGTCCGCAGTCCGTTATTTTTGACGAAGCCGAAAACCGGCTGCATGCTCAGAAAGCCATTCTTGCATGGTGCTTCGGCGCCTGAGGGATTGTCTCGCCCATGCCGGTTGACACTCCGCCAAAATCGCCCGCGATACCGATCGACGATGTCGTCGTCGCGTTCCGCACGCAGAACTCGAATATTCGCGGCCGGCTGGTGCGGCTCGGCGCGACGCTCGATCAGATCGTCGCTCCGCATGCGATGCCCGATCTTCCAGGCCGCGCACTTTCGGAAGCGCTGGCGTTGGCGGCGTTGTGCGGGTCAGCGCTGCCGCAAGGCGGCAATCTCAATCTGCTGACGCGATCGGACGGTCCGGTTTCCATTCTCGTTGCCGACTACACCGCAAGCGGCCGCCTCAGAGGCTATGCGCGCTATGATGCGGAGAAGGTCGCGGAGATCGCTCAAAGCGGGACGCGGCAGGAGACTGCGGCGGCGCTGGGCAACGGTCATCTCGCGATCACGCTCGATTCAGGTCCGGGCCAAGAGCGCTATCAAGGCGTGTTGGCTTTCGAGAATGCGCCGCTCTCGGCGACGGCTGCCGCTTACTTCCAGCAGCGTGAAAGTCTGCCGACGTTCATACGGACCGCCGTTGCTGAGCACTACGTTGCGCCGAAGCAGGCGCCGCAGTCGGACACGCGCTGGCACCGGCGCGCGGGCGGCTTGATGGTGCAAAGCCTCGGGGCGTCGCTCGACGAAGGCGGTGTCGACCAGGACGACGACTGGAAGCGTGTGGAGATGCTCGCCGCGACCGTCGAAGATCTCGAACTGCTCGATCCGGGTCTGACCGTCGAGCGGCTGTTGCTCCGGCTCTTCCATGAAGAGGCCGTTGCCATCGAGCGGGTCATTCCGCTGTCATCTTTCTGCCGGTGCAGCCGGGAGAAAGTCGAGAACGTGCTGCTGGCATTCGGTGCAAACGAACTTTCCGACATGCTCGACGAAAACGGAAAGATCGTCGTCACGTGCGAGTTCTGCACCGCGCGATATGTCTTCTCGCTCGATGAATTGCGAGCGGCCGGCGGCTGAGCTTCGCGTGCCGGGGTCAGGATCCTAACCTCGCATTTCCATCAAGCAGCAGCGCAAGTTGAAACATGGATCCTCAGCATAAAGCCGAGGATGACGTTTTCAAAGGTCAGGCTTGCGCTTCGCCCGGGAAGGCGGCGGATTGCCCGCATGCTTGCACACACTCCGTCATGCCGGCGGAGGCCGGCACCCAGACAAGCTTCAACAAAACGTCAGGCGCGGTTAGCTCCGCGTGACCCGCAAGCGCGAATGCGCAGTACGTTGCCTGGATCCCGGCCTTCGCCGGGATGACGGTGGTTGGGATCGAGCGCAGCGCTTCAGCCACAAATGTCATCCTCGGGCTTGTCCCGAGGACGATGGTTATTTGCTGAGGCCGCCGTTTGCGGCTTTACCGACGTCGCCACCCTGCTCACGCGGGTCGCTGTTTTGCGGTTTCGCGCCGGACGTGTCGTATTCGGTCTTCGAGCGTGCGCTCGCGATCTGAGATCCATCGAGCTTGCACGTGCCGGCCTTGTCCATCAGCACGAACGCGGGGTTCGGCTTGTCGACGAATTCCTGTCGCGTGACTTTGCCGTCGCCGTTCTGGTCGAAATATTTCAAATCTGCAGTCACGAACAACTTGTCGATCTTGGTCAGATTGTTCCACTCGGACGCGTCGAGGGAATCGTCGTGGTCGGTGTCGGCACTGTTGAAGAGGTCTTCCGCGTAAGATTTCCACTCGTTGCACGTCACGACGTTGTCGTGGTTGAGATCCCAGCTTCCTGCGGCCTGCAGATAAGCGCGGTCGATTTCAGAAATCGAGTTCCCTCCAAAGGGACTGATGGAGCCGATGGTCGGCATGGAGGCGGTCGAGCATCCGGCCACGGTGAGCGCAGCGGAGATCGCGCAGGCGGAGACGTTGAGCAGTTGAAGGCGTTTGGTCATTGATACGTCTCTGAAGATTGCGAAAGCTCGGCGGCTCAGGTGATTGGTACCCTCAACAGTGCGTTGGAAGCACGGCGCTTCGCGAAAAAAGTGTGGGTCGGCAAGATTGTCGCACGGCGTGTCGCAGTCCGGTCACACTGAGGGCGATTTCCAGCTAACTTATTGCGGCGCAATGAAGTTTTGACGGCTCATTCGTTGGCCGAGGGGCTTTTTCTCAGGTCTCGGCCCAATCCCCCAGGCGGTGCAAGAACCTCATGCATTTCGCGATCTCGCTCTCGGCGATCCATTCGTCGGCGGTGTGCGCTTGCGCGATGTCGCCGGGTCCGCAGACGACGGAGGGTGCGCCCGCATTCTGAAAGAGAGAGGCTTCGGTGCCGTAGGAGACGCCGTAGGTTTCATTCTGCCCGGTCAACTTCAAGGCGAGCGCTACGACTTCGGACGATGGCTCGGCGCCAAAGGGCGGTACGGCGTTGACGCGCACGATATCGATGCCGGTTTCAGGTGCGATGGCGCGCATTTCAGCGAGACAATGCGTCTCCGCAAAGCGGCGCAACCGGTCTTCGATTTCGTCGGGATGCAATCCGGGCAAAGCGCGGATGTCGAAAACGAAGCTGCAATGGACGGGCACGATGTTCGTCGCCGTTCCACCCTCGATCTTCGTTACCTGCAGCGTCGAATAGGGTGGCTCGAA
Organism: Hyphomicrobium sp. 99; assembly: GCF_000384335.2. Taxonomy (NCBI): domain Bacteria; kingdom Pseudomonadati; phylum Pseudomonadota; class Alphaproteobacteria; order Hyphomicrobiales; family Hyphomicrobiaceae; genus Hyphomicrobium; species Hyphomicrobium sp. 99. The sequence continues at coordinate 4,018,579 of NZ_KQ031382.1, read as the reverse complement.
GCGAATGTCTATGACCCGCTGCTTGAGCTCGGCTTCGATACGGTTGAGCTCGCCGATGAGGCGCGTCGCGTAGGTGACGGCGTTGACGCCGAGATGGGCCATGCTCGAATGGGCCGCCCGACCCTTGACCTCGACATTCCAGCGAACCGGCCCTTTGTGCGCATCGACGACCTGCATGCTCGTCGGCTCGCCGACAATTACCATGCGCGGTTTCGGGAGCGCTTTGCCGAGTTCGGCGATCATCGGGCGAACGCCAATGCACCCGACTTCTTCGTCATAGGAGAAGGCGAGATGGATCGGCTTCTTCAACTTGCGCGTTTTGAAGTCAGGGACGGCGGCGAGCGAAGCGGCGATGAAGCCTTTCATGTCGGCTGAGCCGCGGCCGTACAGGCGGCCATTTTCCGCTCTCAGCGTGAATGGGTCGCTCGTCCAGTCCTGTCCATCGACGGGTACGACGTCGGTGTGGCCGGAGAGGGCAATCCCGCCTTCGTCGGCCGAGCCGATCGTTGCGTAGAGCGAGGATTTCTGACCGTCGTCGCTGACGATCCGATGCGACGGTACGCCGTGCTCGCGAAGATAATCTTCGACGAAGGCGATCAGGCCAAGATTGTTCTTGTGGCTCGTGGTGTCGAAGGCCACGAGGCGCGCGAGCAATTCAACAGGCGTGTAGGTTGGGCCTCGGACTTCGCTCATCGGCTGTCGCCGCTGTCAATTCATGCTGCGCCGGGTATAGGGGCTATCGAGCGAGAAGGCGGGAATGGCTACGTCGAAAAGCTTACCGGCCTCATCCGACATCTGATAGCTGCCGACCATGATACCCTGCGGCGTCTTCAGCGGACAGCCCGACGTGTAGTGGAACGACTTGCCCGGTTCGATGACCGGCGTCTGGCCGACGACGCCCGCGCCGCGAACTTCTTCTGTGCGGCCGAGCGCATCCGTGATCCGCCACATGCGCGATTTCAGTTGGACGGTTTCGGCACCGTCATTGCTGATCTCGACGGCGTAAGACCACACGAAATGGCTGTCTTCCGGAGACGATTGATCTTCCATGTACCGCGGCTCGACGCGAATGCGGATCCCACGCGTCGTTGCTTCATAGGGTTGGAAGGCCGCTGCAGCGGCCTTTCTGGCTGTCGAAGTCGGCGTACTTTTACTCATATTGTCCCTGTCACCCCGTGACCCTCTTCACCGCATTGGTGAGATCGTCTGCCAAATCTTCCGCCGCTTCAAGCCCGATCGATAGACGGATCATACCATCACTAATACCGAGTTCCGAGCGCTGCGCGGGCGTCAGCTTGAAGTGGGTCGTCGTCGCCGGGTGGGTGACCAAGCTCTTGGCGTCGCCGAGGTTGTTCGAGATGCGGATCAAACGCAGCGCGTTAAGGCAGCGGAAGGCACCCTGTTTACCGCCTTCGACCTCGAACGCCACCATCTGTCCCCCGCCCGGCATCTGCTTTGCCGCAAGCGCCGCCTGGGGATGATCCGCCCGGCCCGGATAGAGGACGCGCGTCACGCCTTTGAGGCCAGCCAGCAAGTCGGCGATCTTGGCGGACGTTTCGCACTGCGCCTTCACGCGGATAGGAAGCGTCTCGAGGCCCTTCAACATCACCCACGCATTGAACGGGCTGATGGACGGACCCGTCTGGCGGAGCCATTCCTGGACGTATTTGGTGATGAACTCGCTCTTGCCGAGGACGGCGCCACCGAGGCAGCGGCCCTGTCCGTCGATATGCTTCGTCGCCGAATAGACGACGATATCGGCGCCGAGCGCCAACGGCCGCTGCAGCATCGGCGTGGCGAACACGTTGTCGACGATGGTCAGAATGCCGTTGTCGCGCGCGATCTTGCTGACGGCTGCGATATCGACGAGTTCGAGCGTCGGATTGGATGGCGTCTCGAAGAAGAACATCTTGGTATTCGGGCGAATGGCGGCGCGCCAGGCGTCGAGATCTTTGCCGTCGACAAGCGTCGCTTCGATGCCGAAGCGCGGACAGAGCGTCTCGACGATGTAGCGGCAGGAGCCGAACAGCGCGCGCGCTGCGACCACGTGATCGCCGGTCTTCATATATGACAGCATCGAAGCCGTTACGGCGGCCATGCCCGTCGCTGTGGCGCGGCATTCCTCGGCGCCTTCGAAAATCTTCAGGCGATCTTCGAACATCGAGATCGTCGGGTTTCCGAAGCGCGTGTACTGATAGCCCGGGTCTTCCTGCTTGAATCGGGCTTCTGCCTGCTCGGCGCTTTTGTAGACGAAGCCTTGAGTCAGATGGAGGGCTTCGGACGTCTCGCCCCATTCTGACCGGGTGATGCCGCCATGGACAAGCGCCGTTGCGGGACGCCATGCGGGGTTATTGGACGGGAACTGTTCGTCATTCGCCATCGGAACGGCCTTTCGCGCAATAAAAAATCCCGGTCCGCAGACGCCGGCTGACGAAAGACCGGGCGCGGGAAACCGGGAGCGCACACGGCCTCTTTAGCGACTTGTTTAACGTGGCTGCAAGCCGGCCGGCCAAAGGACCACGAGAGTTCAGCGGGATTACCGCTCGCACCCCGCGGCGTCAAGGGGCGGCATCGATCCGCACGGAATAACCGCTATTATGGACATTGTCGCGCTTGGCGAAGCATTAGGCCTACTTTAGACGAAGCCCTAGGGGGTAGACCGGCGCCATGACTAAAACTGAGAAAACTCATCCGGCGTCGAAGCGGCGCGAGCGAACGGTCGGCATTCTGCCGTCGCAAGCGATTGCGGGCATGATTGCCGATGGTGAGATTGAGATTGCGGAGCCTGTCATCGAGGGGCAGGTGCAGCCAGCGAGTCTCGATCTCAGACTTGGCGCCGTCGCCTACCGGGTGCGCGCGAGTTTTCTTCCGAGGCCGGGCGGGCGCGTGCAGACGAAGCTCGATGATCTTGCGCTTCATACGATCAGCCTCAGCCAAGGCGCTGTGCTCGAAACGGGCTGCGTCTACATCGTGCCGCTGCTTGAAGCCCTCGCGCTGCCGAGCGACGTTGAAGCATCCGCGAACCCGAAAAGCTCGACGGGCCGGCTCGACGTGTTCACGCGCGTTATCGCCGATGGCGTTGGCGCGTTCGATCAAATTCCGCGCGGCTACACCGGGCCGCTTTACGCCGAGATCTGTCCGCAGACGTTTCCGATCGTCGTCAGAAAAGGCTCACGGCTGTCGCAGATTCGTTTTCGCAACGGTCCGGCCGCCGATAGCGATGCGGCGCTGCGCGAACTGCAACTGCGCGAACGTCTGGTTTCGGCGGAAAATGCCGACATTTCCGGCGGCATTGCCCTGACGGTCGATCTTGCGGGTAATGAGACCGGGCTCGTCGGGTTTCGCGCGCGGCGTCACACCGGCGTCGTCGATGTCGATAAGGTCGGAGCCTATCCGGTCGAGGATTACTGGGACCCGATCTACGTCAAGGACAAGCATCGGCTCATCCTTGATCCCGATCAGTTCTACATTCTGGCTTCGAAGGAAGCGGTGCATGTGCCGCCGACGCACGCGGCCGAGATGGTGCCGTTCAATCCGCTCGTCGGCGAATTCCGCGTGCATTATGCGGGCTTCATGGATCCGGGCTTTGGGCACGCGGCAGCTGGCGGCAAAGGCTCGCGCGTCGTCCTCGAAGTGCGCTCGCACAAGGTGCCGTTCATTCTGGAAGACGGGCAAATCATCGGCCGGCTCGTCTACGAGCGGATGACGGAGACGCCGGAAACGCTCTACGGCCAGGGGCTGAAATCAAACTATCAGGGCCAGGGCCTGAAGCTTTCGAAGCATTTCAAATAGTATCGTTTGCGAAGAGGTTCCCTTCGCAAACTTCCGATTTCTTTCCCTCGGTTCATTCGCCGCGTTCCGCTAAAGCGCACGGAAAACTACGGTTTTGGCGGCTTTTTTTGCGTGCAACCCATACGTGACGCTTGCTTTCGGGCCACAAATGCTGCTCTTTTCGCCGGCTTCATTCGAAAAAGGCCCAAAAATCGCATGTTTTTGGGTTTCAACGATGATGTAGTGTTCGATACCAAACCGATTCGCATAAGAGGGACGACAATGGCAAAGGCAGCTGCGCCAAAGACTTCAGCCAAGGCTCCGGCCAAGGCTGCAGCGAAGATCGAAACCGTTACGTTGAAGCATATTGCCGCGACGCTCGCGGAGGCTCACGAGATTCCGAAGAAGCAGTCGGTCGCGCTGCTCGAAGATCTCGTCGCTCAGATTTCCAAGCATCTCAAGAAGGGCGCCCGCATCCGCATCGGAGGTCTCGGCGTTCTGCAGGTTCGCAAGCGTCCGGCTCGCATGGGCCGCAACCCGGCAACGGGCGAAGCCATCAAGATCAAGGCTTCGAAGAAGATCGCTTTCCGCGCCGCGAAGGAGCTGAAAGAGTCGGTCTAAGGATCGCTCTTTAGCGGGGTAATTCGAAAAGGCCGCCAGATTTGGCGGCCTTTTTTGTTTGGCGCTGGCGACTCCGCTTCGCGGAGCCGGCCGCCAGCGCGGGCCTTCGTTTCGGGCGGCACTTTTTTGTTTGTTTCGGGCGACACGCGTTCCGCGCGCCGGCCGCCCGAAACGAAGTGCCCGCGCGGAACGCGCCGTCATCCTCAATCGTGTGAGCGTTCTAGCGAGCGTGATTGGGGATCCAGCGTGAGAGTCGTCGAAGACTCCACATTTTGTGCCTTTGGCGAGTCTGACGCTGGATCCCCGACCTTCGACGCGCCGATGGCGCGCTCGGTCGAGGATGACGAGTCCTCAACCGTTGCGGAAGAAGTTCGTGATGAAGCGGCCGTAGATTTCGGTCAGCGTTTCGAGGTCGGCGACGCTCGTGTGCTCGTCGACCTGATGGATCGTCTGGTTGACGAGGCCGAATTCGACGACCGGACAGATGTCCTTGATGAAGCGCGCATCCGATGTGCCACCGCCCGTCGTCAGCGCAGGCGTGCGACCGGTGACGGATTTGACGGCGTCCTTGAGCGTCGAGACGAGCGGACCCGGTTTCGTCAGGAACACGTCGCCGGTGCCGGAGAATGCGAGATCGTATTTCGCGTCGACTTCCGCGGCGGCGCTCGCGGTTGTTTTCCGCACCCACTCTTCGATCGTCGGACGCGTCCAGCCGTCGTTATAGCGGATGTTGAGCTTGGCGATGGCGCGTCCCGGGATGACGTTCGTCGCCGTGTTCGGAACGGAGATCACCGTCACCTGAAGGTTCGACGGCTGGAAATTTTCCGTTCCGTCGTCGAGCTTCGTCGTCGAGAGGCGGTCGATGATGCGGGCGAGTTTCGGGACCGGATTATCGGCGATTTGCGGATAGGCGGAATGTCCCTGCTTGCCGTGAACGGTCAGATCGACGTTGAGCGAGCCGCGGCGTCCGATGCGGATTTCATCGCCGAGCGCGTTGGGGTTCGATGGTTCGCCGACGAGGCAGGCATCGATGACTTCATCGCGCGCCTTCAGCCAATCGAGGATTTTCATCGTGCCGTTGATCGAGGGGCCCTCTTCGTCGCCCGTAATAATGAACGACAACGAGCCGCGCGGCAGGCCATTGTGGTGATGGAGATACTTCATGGTCGCGGCGAGGAAGGCGCCAATGCAGCCCTTCATGTCGACTGCGCCGCGTCCGTAGAGAATACCGTCGCGGACTTCGCCGGCGAACGGGTGCACGGTCCAGGCCGCTTCGTTGCCGACCGGCACGACATCGGTATGTCCGGCGAAGGAGAGATGCGGCCGGCCCGAGCCGAGGCGCGCGTAAAGATTATCGACATCGGGCGTGCCGGGCTCGGAGAAGACGAGGCGGTGACAGGTGAAGCCTGCCGGCTCGAGCACGTTCTGCAGGAGCGTCAGTGCGCCTGCTTCGTGGGGCGTTACGCTTTCGCAGCGGATGAGCGCTTGAGAGAGGGCAACGGGATCTGTCGGGATGAGGGTCATTACACAGTTTGACTTCCAATTAGCTGACCGGCGGAAGGCAACGGAATGTCGCGGCCTTCGAGGCTCTGCACGATCGTGATCTTCTGCCAGATCTTACCTGAAAGATCCGAGGTCAGCCGCTCAAGGTCGCCGACCGTGTCGACCACGACCGGATCGCTGAGCTTCTCGGCGTAGAGCGCTGCAAGCTTGGCAGTGAGCGACAGCATCTCAGAGCAATAGTCGAGATAACGTACGAGTTCGAACGGCGACAGGCTGCGGTCGGGTGAGCTCGAGGTGTGCACGGCCGCCAGCATGCTCGGGTCTTTCGTCAGCTGATGCATATCGATGACGTGGATGATGGAGCGGAACTCGTGGAGTGCGAAGAGGGCCTTCCGCTGTTTCCAGCGCGCTTCGAGCGATGAGACGAAGAACAGCGTCGCGCCCATGAGCACGACTATGTTGAAGCCGGAATCGATGCCCTGCAGCGTGCCGAAGAGATCGTCGTTAGCCTTAGTACCGCCTAAAATGAGCTGCGCGACCACGATCAGCAGGGCAACGCCTGCCGTGATCGCGAGCCAGATGACGAAGCGCAGGAAGAAGTGTGGCCGGTTGATTTCCTGCGCCGCGGTTGCCGTCTCCTTGGCGAGTGCGAGCAGGTCGCGGCAGACGTTGGCAAGGCCCGCACCCGGAAAACGCTCATCGATACGCCGAGCAAGTTGATCGAGGCTCGCCGTGATGAGCGCCGGATCAAGCGTTCGGAATTTCGACGCCGTTTTCACCTGCTTCCACTCAATCCCTGAGCTTCCACTTAGTCCCTGAGAAGCTCGTTGATGCTTGTCTTGCTCCGGGTCTTTTCGTCGACGCGCTTGACGATCACGGCGCAATAGAGGTTTGGACCCGGTTCCCCGTTCGGGAGAGGCTTGCCCGGCATCGTACCCGATACGATGACGGAATAGGGAGGCACCTTGCCGAACATTTTTTCACCCGTCGCGCGATCGATGATCGTCGTCGAGGCTCCGAGGTAGACGCCCATCGAAAGGACGGACCCTTCGCCGACCTGGACGCCTTCGGCCACTTCGGCGCGGGCGCCGATGAAGCAGTTATCCTCGATGACGACCGGTCCGGCCTGAAGGGGCTCGAGCACGCCGCCGATGCCGGCACCGCCTGAAATGTGGCAGTTTTTCCCGATCTGGGCGCAACTTCCGACCGTCGCCCAGGTGTCGACCATCGTGCCGCTGCCGACGTAGGCGCCGAGGTTCACGAACGAGGGGAGCAGAACGGCGCCGGGCGCGATGTAGGCGGAGCGGCGGACGATGGCGCCAGGAAGCACCCGGAAGCCGCCCTTGCGGAAGTCTGCTTCCGTCCAGCCGGCGAACTTCGGAGGCACCTTATCCCAGTAGAAGCTGCCTGCCGGACCGCCGGGGATCGTTTCCATGTCGTTGAGGCGGAACGACAAAAGGACTGCCTTTTTCAGCCACTGATTGACGACCCAGGTGCCGTCCGTCTTCTCGGCGACGCGCGCTTCGCCCTTATCGAGAAGGTCGAGGGCTGTTTCGACGGCATCGCGGACGGCGCCTTTGGTGTCGAACGAAATGCCGTCGCGGGTTTCCCATGCCGCTTCGATTGTCTGTTTCAGGTCGTCGTGGGCCATGGGGAAAGCGTCTCCGATGCTGTGCGGGAATAGTGTTTGAGACGCGCCTTGTCGCCTCTCGGGCGCGGGGTGTCAATTCTGAGCACTGGCTGAGGGGCGTACCCGCATACCGTCCGTAGCGGCAAGCGTGGAAAGTGGATAAAAACAGGCCTTGGCCGTCATTACACGGCGTACTCGAATCGTGCATGGTGCATGCTCGTCGGACCGCACTTTCGCGGCTCCGGAACTCAGGAAGCAACGTCTATGGCGAAATCGGAAGTCACCAGCAAGAAGGTGTCGTCGGCAGCCTCGAAGGTGTTGAAGAGCAAGACGGCGACCAAGGCTGAGAAGTCGGTCGCGGCTTCGGCACTCACGCAGACCGGCAGCCCAAAGGAAACGACGAGCAAGAAGGTCGCCTCTGCAGCGTCTAAAATCCTGCATGACCCCAAGTCGAGCAAGGAAGCGAAGTCCGTCGCTGCTTCAGCGCTGACGCAGAAAACGAAGAAGAAGTAGTTTGCGCCTTCAAGGGCAGCGAACGTCAGTTGGCCCCAAGCGGCGAATTCGAGGTGGTCAGTTCATCGCCGCCTCGATGAGCTTTTTGGCGTCGTCCGAATCCCATTTTGCCGATCCAGCCAACCGTCCGACTTCCAATCCGTCCTTGTTGATGAGGATTGTGGTCGGCATCCCGAGAAGCTTCAGCGCCATGCCCTGTTTGGCGGTTACGTCCGTATAGAGCTTGACGTTGTCGGCTTTCAGCTCGTCGAGGAACTTGCGCGACGCGTCGTAGCCCTTGCGGTCGAGGCTCAGTGCTAAGACTTCAAACTTGTCGCTGCCGAGTTCTTTCTGCAGGTGGTCGAGAGCCGGCATCTCCTCGCGGCAGGGCTCACACCAGGTCGCCCAGAGATTGAGAAGGATGGTCTTGCCTTTGAGGCTCGACAGCTTGACATCCTTACCAGTGGCGTCCTGGAAGGTGATGTCGGGCAGGGGCTCGGGCGTTTTCTTTGCGACAAATGCCGCCATCTGACCGAGCTTGAGCGACGAGCCGCCGGCGCCTCCAGGCTCAGACGTCGAGACATTCTGGGCGGCGGTCTCCGAATTTTGCGGACCGACGTTGCCCAACCCGCCTCCGATAACGTATACGGCGCCGAACCCGACCAGCGCCGACAGCGCCACAATCCAAAGAGCCTTCTGCGGGCTTCCCGCGCCGTTCGCTGTCATTTGGTAACCTTGTTCTTTTCTATTTAAGACGGAGCCGCCCGTGACCGACAAGCCAGCCAACACCATGTGGGGTGGCCGTTTCGCAATGTCTCCTGCCGAGATCATGCAGGAGATAAATGCCTCCATCGGCTTCGACAAGCAGCTTGCCCCGCAGGACATTCGCGGCTCGAAGGCACATGCTGCGATGCTCGCGGACGCGGGCATTATAGCCAAAGCCGATGCTCGCGAGATCGCAAAAGGCCTCGACAAGATCAAGGCGGAGATAGACGCGGGCACGTTCGAATTCTCGCGCGCGCTCGAAGACGTTCACATGAACGTCGAAAATCGCCTGAAAGAGCTGATCGGTCCTGCGGCGGGGCGGCTGCATACGGCGCGTTCGCGCAACGATCAGGTCGCGACGGATTTCCGGCTCTTCGTGCGCGATGCCATCGACGGCATCGACGCGTCTCTCGAGAACGTGCAGCAGGCACTTGCGGAGAAGGCCGAGGCGCATGCCGCCACGGTCATGCCGGGCTTCACGCATCTGCAACCTGCGCAGCCCGTGACCTTCGGTCACCATCTGCTCGCCTACGTCGAAATGATCGCGCGCGACCGGGGTCGGTTCGCGGACGCGCGGAAGCGTCTCAATGAATCGCCGCTCGGCTCGGCGGCGCTCGCTGGAACGTCGTTTCCGATCAACCGGGAAATGACAGCGGAGGCGCTGGGCTTCGACAGGCCGATGGCGAATTCGCTCGACGGTGTCTCGGATCGTGACTTCGCGCTCGAAACCCTTGCGGCGGCGACGATCGCGGCCGTGCACTTCTCGCGCCTCGCCGAAGAGATCGTCATCTGGATGACGCCGCAATTCGGGTTCGTGAAGCTTTCCGACCGGTTCACGACCGGCTCATCGATCATGCCGCAGAAGCGCAATCCGGACGCGGCGGAGCTGGCGCGCGCGAAGGTCGGCCGTATCGCATCGGCGTTCCAGGGTCTCGTCATCGTGATGAAGGGCCTGCCGCTCGCGTATTCGAAGGACATGCAGGAAGACAAGGAGACGACGTTCGACGCCCTGTCCAGCCTGCGTCTCGTTATGGCGGCCATGGCGGGCATGATTGCGGATCTGGAGCCCAACGCGGAGGCCATGCGCGCGGCGGCTGGGCGCGGTTATTCAACGGCGACCGATCTCGCGGACTGGCTCGTTCGGGAGCTCAAGATGCCGTTCCGCGACGCTCACCACGTGACGGGCGCCATTGTGAAGGCGGCCGAAGCCAAAGGCGTGGATCTCGATCAATTGAGCCTAACGGACATGCAGGCCGTCGAGCCGCGCATCACTAAAGCCGTCTTCTCGGTGCTGTCTGTGGAAAATTCGGTCAAGAGCCGGACGAGCTATGGGGGAACCGCGCCACAGAACGTCGCCAAAATGGCTCGTCAATGGCTCAAGCGGTTGGAAAAGGCGCGAGGGAAGGTCTAGAACTCTTCCCTGCAGTGCCCGCCTTCCGAGCGGGCCGAATGGTTTTGGAGTGATTTTGGCATGGCCGTGCTCCCGCACAGCACGAAATCCTGGATCGCGGTGGCGCTTATCGGCGCGGCCTGCGCCGGTTTTGCGGGCTGCGGCGTGAAAGGGCCGGTCGAACCGCCGCCAGCCGCCAAGGCGGCCGGGGATGCGAAATCGCCCGATGCTCACGCCGCGGGCGAAAATTCGGATGCTCCGCCGAAACCGCACGAATCGTTCATCCTCGATCCGCTGTTGCGATAACCGGGACGTTGAGCGAGTTTCTGAACTCTTCAGGCATTTTTCGGTGACGCGGGTCTTTCTCATCCGCTAGAAGCGCTCCCATGCATCACTTTCAGTATAGGTCCGGCATTCTCCATGCCGAGGACGTGAGCCTCGCACGCATCGCGGCAGAGGTTGGAACGCCCTTCTATTGCTATTCGACGGCGACGCTTGTCCGCCATTACGAGGTTCTGGCGCGGGCATTCCGGGGCCAGGACGCGCTCATCTGCTTTGCCGTCAAGGCGAACTCCAACCAGGCGGTGCTCGCGACGATGGCGCGGCTCGGCGCGGGTATGGATGTCGTGTCCGAAGGCGAACTTCGCCGTGCGCGGGCAGCTGGCGTGCCGGCATCGAAGATCATTTTCGCGGGCGTCGGCAAGACGCGGGGCGAAATGGCTTACGCGCTCGAAGAGGGCATCCACGGCTTCAACGTGGAGAGCGAGCCCGAGCTTCGGGCGCTGAGCGAGGTTGCGACGGTACTCGGGAAGACCGCCTCCATCGCCATTCGCGTCAACCCGGACGTCGATGCGAAGACCCATGCGAAAATCTCGACAGGCAAGGCCGAGAACAAGTTCGGCGTGCCCTACGAGGATGCGCGCGACCTCTATGCCGAGGCGGCGAAGCTTCCGGGCATCAAGATTTCCGGCATTCACATGCACATCGGCAGCCAGATCACGGATCTCGCGCCGTTTCGCGATGCGTTTCGGCTGCTCGCCGATCTTGCGCGTGATCTGAAGGCCAACGGTATTGCGCTCGAGCATCTCGATATTGGCGGCGGTCTTGGCGTTCCTTACCGGGGCGCGAACGATATTCCGCCGACGCCTGATGAATACGCGGCTGTCGTCAAGGAGACGCTCGGCGATCTCGGTCTCAAACTCGTTCTCGAGCCTGGGCGCATGATCGTCGGCAACGCGGGTGTTCTCGTCACCCAGGTCATCTACGTGAAGGAAGGCACCGACAAGACGTTCACGATCGTCGATGCGGCGATGAACGACTTGATCCGCCCGACGCTTTATGAGGCCCACCACGACGTTTGGCCGGTCAACGAAGCGCGCTCGGACATGCCGCCGATCCAGCAGGATATCGTTGGTCCGGTTTGCGAGACGGGCGATTTTCTCGCGGAAGACCGGGCGTTATCGCCGGTCGAGCCTGGCGATCTCCTGGCCGTCATGACGGCGGGAGCTTATGGCGCGGTGATGTCATCCACCTACAACAGCCGCTTGCTCATCCCGGAAGTGCTCGTTGACGGCGACCGCTACGCCGTCGTGCGGCCGCGGCCGAGCTACGACGATTTGATCGGTGCCGATCATCTGCCGCCGTGGCTGAAGGCCTGATTGGTTTTCGCGCCTCTCCGCGGAACTCACATCCAACCCCCGTCATCCCGGCGAAGGCCGGGATCCAGGCAAGGTTGGGTGAGCGCCGGGGTGCGGGCTGCACCGGTGGCGGGCACATTGTGATCGGTTCTGCTGATGCTTGTCTGGGTGCCGGCCTCCGCCGGCATGACGGAGTGTGTGTGGTGGATGGCGGGGCTATTGCACGGCCGGAGCGGCCAGTCCGTCGCAGATTTGGCCGTAGAAAAGCCCGATAGGCGGGGCATTCGGCCCCTTCATGTTGCATTTTGTTAACGTGCGGGTCGGGGGCCCCGTGATAGCTTAGGCGCGCATGGTAGAGCCTCAAAACAGGGATCTCGGTCCCGAGATTTCACGTTCGTTTGCGCGCAAAGTCCGCCTGAGTACGCTTGCGCTGTTTTTCGAGCGGCTTTGGCCGCGGCTGTGGCTTGTGATTGGCCTGGCGCTGGTCTTCGCCATGCTTTCGTTTCTCGGTTTCTGGGCCTACCTCGACCCGCTGATCCATAAGATCGTGCTGGCAGCGTTCGCCTTGGGCGGTATCGCGGCTGGCATTTACGCGGTTCGCATTCCGTGGCCGACGCGTGATGACGCCATCCGGCGGATCGAGCGCCGCTCCAACATTCCGCACCGGCCCGCGACCTCCTACGAAGATACGCTCACGTCCGGCGCGTCGGACGCCACCACGTCCGCGATTTGGCAGGCGCACCGGGAACGACTGGCGCGGGCGATCGCGCGTCTTCGGGTCGGCCGTCCCACGCCCAGAACCGATCGTTTCGATCCCTGGGCGCTGCGTGGGCTTCTGCTCGTCCTTTTTATTCCAATTGCTCTGCTGGTGACGGGGAGCCTTGGCGACCGGTTGGCCGCTGCTTTCCGTTTCGGCAGTGGCGAGGCTGGCCCTCCGGCCCGCGTCGATGCCTGGGTGACGCCGCCACCCTATACGGCACTTCCTCCCGTGCTACTCGCCGACGGCTCGCAGCAGGCCGGCGACGGGACACATGAGCGGACCACGTTCTTCGAGGTTCCGGATCGCAGCCTGCTGACTCTCAGAGGCACCGGCTTCGGCTCAACCGGCCTGTCGCTCGAAGTCTTGAGCGATGGCGCCACCGCGCCGGTCGTCGTGCCGCCTGAAAAATCGAAGAACGGTGAAACATCGAGCATTTCGGAAACGCGGTATGAAATCCGCAAATCGGCCCGCATTCGCGCGCTCTCGGGAACGCGGGAGCTTGGGGCTTGGACATTCGACGTCGTTCCCGACGCTGTGCCGAAGATCGCGCTGACGAAGGACATCACCGGTACGCCGCGCGGATCGATGCGTGTCTTCTACAAGGCAGAGGACGATTACGGTCTGCAGAGTGCGGAAGTTAAGGTGCGCAAGGTGCCGCCGAAGCCTGTCGAGAGCGTGAAGTTGTGGGCGCAGCCGCCGCCGCTGACGGGGCCGCGGTTGCCGCTCGAGCGTCCGCCGGTGCTCGGCCTCAAAATTCCACGTCCGGGCGCGAAAACGGTCGATACGTCGGCGCTCCTCGATATCGGAGAGCACCCCTGGGCGGGGCAGCGCGTTCAGCTCTGGCTCGAAGCGACGGATGTCGGCGGTCAGGTCGGGCGCAGTGAGCCGATTGAAATCGTGCTGCCGTCGCGGCACTTCAAAAATCCGCTGGCGCGCGCCTTGATCGAGCAGCGGCGCAACCTTGCAGAAGATTCGCGCAACCGGCCGAAGGTGGTTCGCGCGCTCGACGCGCTGACCATGGAGCCGCAGGGCTTCATCAAAGACGACGGCGTCTATCTCGGTCTCAGGGCGATTTATCATCGTCTCGACCGGCAGGAGACGCGCGCGGCGCTGAATGAGTCGATCGATGAGCTTTGGCAGATTGCGCTGAAGATCGAGGATGGTGCGCTGTCGCAAGCCGAGCGCGCGCTCAAGGACGCGCAAGATCATCTGTCGGACGCTATCGAGAAGGGCGACGACAAAGAAATTCAAGATGCGATGGCGGAGCTGAAGAAGCGGCTCAACGACTATCTCAACGAAATGCAGAAGAACGCCGAGAAGGAAAATCCCTCTGGCGATCAACAGCAGCAGGACGATCAGAATTCCGAGCTCGGTCAGCAAGACCTCGACCAGATGATGAAGGATCTGGAGAAGAGCGCGCGCGAAGGTTCGCGCGATGAAGCCGAGCGAATGCTGTCTGAAATGCGCGAATTGATGGATCGCCTGCAGGCGAGCAATTCGCCGGAAGCGCGCGCGCAGCAGAAACGCGCGCAGGAGATGATGAAGAAGCTCAACGAGCTGAGCGATCTCACCGGCAAGCAGCAGCAGCTGATGGACGATACGTTTGGTCAGCAGCGCCGCCAGGAAGGGCAGGGCGGCTCGCAGGAAGATCAAAGCGGTCAGGGTTCACCGAAGTCCGGTAAGGGCAAACAGGGTCAGCAGAATGGCCAGGGCCGTCAGCAAGGCGGACAGGGCGATATGCAGGCCGACCAGGAAGGCGGCGGACAGCAGGGCGAAGGTCAGCAGGGTTCGCAAGGCAAGTCAGGCGGACAGCAGAAGCGCGGCAAGGGTAGTCTTCAGGATCGCCAGGCGCAGCTTCGCAACGAACTCGACAAGCTGCAAAAGGATCTCGAGCAAATGGGTGCGGGCGATCCCGACAAGCTCGCCAATGCGCAGGAGTCCATGGGCAAGGCCGAGGACGCTTTGAAGCAGGGCGATCTCGACGAGGCAGCCAATCAGCAGGGTCAGGCACTCGAGCAGATGCGTCAGAGCGCTCAGCAGATGGCCGAGCAGATGCAGAAGAACGCGCAGCAGCGTCTCGGTCGTGGCGGCAATTCTCCCCGCGATCCGATGGGCCGGCCGCAGCGCGCGCAGGGCCCGGATCTCGGCACGTCGGTCAAGGTGCCCGACGCGATCGACGCGCAGCGGGCGCGGGAAATTCTCGAAGAGCTGCGCAAGCGTTCGGGCGAGAACCGCAGGCCGCAAGACGAACTCGAATACATCGACCGGCTGCTGAAGCGGTTCTAGTGTCTTTCACCTTGTCTGAAAGACACTAAAGCAGCAATCGACGAGAGGCTCTCCAACACCTGCTAATGACCAGGCAATAGCATGTCACCCGCTCGCGTCGCGCGAGCCTCAGTCTTCGGAGGGACCTAGAATGCAGCAAGCCAATCACTACGATCGACGCGCTGTTCTTGGAGGTCTCGCATTGGCGCTTTCGTCGTTGACGACTGGCGTCTGGGCTCAGTCAGCGTCCACCCTCAAGGTCTTCAAAGACCCCAACTGCAGATGCTGCAACGCCTGGGTTGAGCATTTGCGCAGTCATGGGTTTGAGACGACCGTAACCGAGACATCTGAAATGAAGGCCGTGAAAGCGCGTTTTGGCGTGCCGGCCGCGCTCTCGTCCTGCCACACAGCTGAGCTTTCGGGTTATGTGATTGAGGGCCACGTGCCGTTCCATGCTATCCAACGGCTGCTGACCGAGAAGCCCCAGGCCATCGGGCTCGCCGTTCCCGGAATGCCCGATGGCTCACCGGGCATGGGTGGTGAGCCAGAACCCTATGATGTGGTGATCTTTACGAAGGATGAGCAGCGGTCGTTTGGCCGTTACAAAGCCGATCGACCCATAGCATAGAAGGGACAGTTAGCTTCTCACCAATGCAAAGACGAGGGCCTAGCGCAGCGCGCGCAGGGCCCGCATTTCAAAGCACCTGATGCGATCGATGCCCAGCGGGCGCGGGAAATCCTCGAAGAGCTGCGCAAGCGTTCCGGCGAAGCCGCCGGCTCTTAAAGCGGTTCTAAAGCGCCGTCCCCGCCCGACAGGATGGCCGCCTCAGTTTCTCGGCTGCTCAAATCAGTACGGTGATTAAGAAGGCGTTAACGCCACCTACGTCAAATGGCCTATGCCATTTCGATTCGAAGGTGAGGGCATGCCGTGACCGCAATCGACAGCGTGCACAACTACAGCAGCCGCGTGGTGGCGTTGCAGCTGCTGAGAGGTAAGTCCGACAATGGGCCTGCGAGCGACGGCAAGAGCGACGACTCCACGTTCGTGACGTCCGTCGCGGCGCGAGCCGGAAAAGCTGCATCGGGCCCCATTCCGCCAACAAAAGAACAACGGGAAGTTCTGGCCTTCCTTTCCTTCACGGGCTTCAAGGCTAGCTCGGACGATGTCGCGGAAGGATTGCGGAAGGTTTTCTCGGACCACGATCTACAGGCCGAGTTCAGCGACATGGTCAAGGAGGAGATGAGGAAGGCTCGGGAAGAAACGCACGAGATGATTGTCTCTGACCAAGCGCGTCACTTCGCTTTGGTCGACGTGATCATTGCACATCGTGAAATGTTTCCGCCGGAGGCGTTTTCGTTCAGCACCACTTTTACCGGCTATGATGGCGTCGAGACAAAATCTAAGGAGATCCCGTCCGCTTCGGATATGGCCGCTAAAATTTTTAAAGGGCAAGTCGCGGAGAAGCAGGCGGATTATGACGCTGCAGTTGCGGCCAAAGCCGCGAAGCCTAATCCGGACGGCGCGAAATTAGATGCGATGGAGCAGGCCGTCAGCACGCTTACGATGAACGGTCAGGCGCCGGTTGCCCAAGGTGCCACCGACGCCAAATCCGCCTACGCGGTTTTGACTCAAAAACTCTATTCTGACGAAACCGACGATAAGAATGGTTCGGTTAAGCACGCGACAGAACCAGAAAAAGACACATCGATCACGACCTCAAGATCGGCGTAGGTCTCTGCGTTTACAATCCACAGGGCGACGATGCGAATAAAGCAGCGCTTCTATCGTTTCGATCAGGTGTTCGATAACGCGCATCATTGCGTGTCTCCGTATGTCCTTCGTTCGCTGACGAAACGGTGCGCCGCGCGGCCGCGCCGGACAAACGGCATTGCTTTACAGGGCCTGTAAGGTTTTGTTACATCAGGCATGGCTCGCCGATTGCCGCCGC
Organism: Hyphomicrobium sp. 99; assembly: GCF_000384335.2. NCBI lineage: Bacteria > Pseudomonadati > Pseudomonadota > Alphaproteobacteria > Hyphomicrobiales > Hyphomicrobiaceae > Hyphomicrobium > Hyphomicrobium sp. 99. Next base: position 4,001,796 of record NZ_KQ031382.1, on the reverse strand, counting down.
TCAATGCTCTGAAAGCGTTCGAAGCCGCCGCGCGGCTATCGAGTTTTTCGCGCGCGGCAGCGGAGCTCAACGTCACGCACGCCGCGATCAGCCGTCATATCCGCACGCTCGAATCCGAATTCCGAACGCCGCTGTTCGAGCGGACTGGCCGCGGAGTAACACTGACGGAAGCCGGGCAATCACTGGCGCAGGAATTGACGAAGGGGTTCGATCTGATCGCAGCTGCGTCGAGCCGCTTCGCGCGTCCATCGCGGCGGCGAAAGCGATTGGTCGTGACGTCGGATGTTTCGTTTGCGGCCCTTTGGCTGGTGCCCCGGCTCGGAAAATTCACGGAGCTTCACCCGGAGATCGATATCGTTCTCGACCCGAGCCACCGGCTCGTCGATTTCGCCAAGGAGGACTTCGATCTCGGCGTCCGTTTCGGTGGTGGCGAATGGACCGGCGTCGATGCACGGAAGCTCCTCGATGCGAAACTGATGCTCGTCTCAAGTCCGAAATTCCTGGCGGACAGTCCTTTGGCGGCGCCTGCCGATCTCGACGGCGCGCTTCTCATTCAGGAGACGGCGAAGGAGTGCTGGAACGCGTGGCTTGCCGCTGCGGGAATTTCAGGCCGCGTGGTGCCGTCCGGGCCAACTCTCAATGGCGATCTTGCGCTTGCGGCGGCGGAAGCGGGGCAAGGCTTCGCGCTCGCCGATCAGATTCAGGCGGGAGATGCGCTTCTGGCGAAGCGGCTCGTGCGTCCGTTCGATATCGTCGTGTCGCGGCAGGGTTACTATCTCGTTAGCCGCGCCGGTGCGAAGGTACCGGAGGCAGCCGCCGTTTTCGAAACGTGGCTCGCCTCAGAGCTTCAGTCGTTCGCGGACAAGCTTACTGCTCAGTTCGCTGCGGCGGTTTTCGGGACGAAGCGCGTGAGGAAGCCGCCGATGACTTGATGGCTCGTCAGCTTTGCACCTGCCCAGCCGTTTGGCGGTTCTTCGCCACTCCACCAGCGCGAGAACTGTCGCCACATGTCGATCGGATACCATGTGCCGTCGCGGCCGGTCAGCGGGCCCCAATAATCGGACGTCGTGAATTTGTATTCGACGAAGACAGAGCCTGTCGGAAGGCGGAACTCGAGGCCGAAGAGCGCTTGGCCGACTGGGCCGGTATATTGATATTCATAAGTCCGCGACGGGTCGGACTTCGGATAAATCTCGGAATGTGGAAACGCGAGACCGGCGCCTGCGCCGAGGTAGGGTGAGATTATTCCGATCGATGGCAGGCGCATCAGTCCGTTGAGCGTCAGCATGTTGTGACCGTGCGTCCACTCGAGCTTGTTGAAGTAATCCCGAGGCTTCGCCTTTGGCGGAACGGGCTTGCCGTCAACGGTGCCTTCGAAATTGAACTCCTGGTCGAGCGGGGCGTAGACCTTCGAATGCGTGAAATCGAGCATCGAGCCGAAGCGGCCCGTGAACCAGCGTTGGAGGCGGACGCCGTAGTAGAGCGGGTTCTCGAAGGGCAGCGTGTACCAATCGACGTTCTTGATCGTGAGATCGGTGACGCCCTTCTTCACGAGATGGAAGTCGCTCGGATAGTGATAGGGCGCGCCGAGGTAGGCGCCGAAATCCGTTTCACGTCCGGGTTGGAGGGCCGTCGATAGAGGAACGCCTCGCGAGCCCGCCGTCGAGGTGTTGCGGGAATTGTTCGGCAACGCGGCCGCCATGACGAGACAACCCATAGTGGCGACGGCGGCGGCGATCTCAAGGGTGCGCTTTATGCCGGATGAGGGCTGCCACGGCATCGCTGCCGATAGCGACATGAGGGGCGCAACAAGGCGTTCGCGTGCGAGCATTCTGGACATTCCCCCCATGGGCCGCGCTTGACGGGCGGCTTTCGAACTCACCGGCGAGGTTTATGCGCCTCCTCCGGGCGCTTGCAAGGCATCGAGCATACGGTTCACTGCGGCAATCTGCGGCGCATCACGCGTGAGGTACTGCGGTCCCGTGTAACCCCACCAATCCCAACAGCCTTGCGGGTTTATAGAGGAACCCGCCGTCTGTGGAAAAAGCACGATGAAGCGGTTCGTATCAGCCCATCGGGCGAAGCCCGATTCCTTGATGAACGTGTCGCCGACGGCCTCGCGATTCTGCGAGCAGCCGTGGAAGGCGATATGAACGCGGCAGCCCGGTTGCTCCTTGCAGGACCTCGGAACGTAGACGACGCCGGTTTCGGCAAGTCCGGCGCTGTCGTCTCGCGGAAAGAACGGGCGTTGATCGAAAACGATGAAATCGCCGCCGGGCGTCGCTGCGCGCGGCTCGAGGTTCCCGTAGATCTGTTTCAGCAGCGCGCCAGCCTGATCGTAATTGCAATTGACGACGTAGGGCTCGCCTGAGGTTCCGCAGGCGCTGCCTTCGCCATCCGTCACGAAGGCGTGGCCGGCGGGCACGTTTGAGACGAGTTCGATGTTCGATTGGGGGACGCCGAGTTTTTCGTAGAACGTTGCCGCGTGCTGGACGATCGAGGGCGCGACGGTGTGGTCCGAGGTTCCGGTAAAGAGATAGATGCGGTCTCGCACGACGTCGGCGATCGGATCGATTTCGCCTTTGTCTGCGCGTTCCTTGGCCTTCGCCGCAAGCTCTTGCGGGTCCGAGACACCCCAGACGCCGAGAAGGTCGAGCATGCAGCCGTTGACGGCTTTGCTGAGGTTCAGGAGCGCCGTTCCAGTGCCCGGAAGCGTTCCGGCGAAGATGCTTTCGGAGCAGCCGTAGGGCCCGCCCGCGATGATACCGGCGCCCGCAACGCGTTTGGCGTGCGCCATCTGGAATTGTCCGGCCATGTAGGCGCCGGATGAAATGCCCGAGACGGATGTTTCATCGACCTTTGCGCCGAGTGCAGGAAGTGTCCGGACGGATGCCACTTCTTTTTGCGCGGTTTCGTTGCAGCCGCCCGACGCCAGAGACGAAACGCTCACGACGAGCATCAGCACACATTTTGGAGTTGCGGCGCGGTGGCGTCTCATGGGTGCTCGAATTCCAAATATGCGACGAGAGAAAAATGCTTAAGGTGCAACGGCGCTGTAGGAGAGGGACCAATCGGGCCCAACGTACCAGCAGTTTGCACTATCAACCGGCTGCTTCCAAACGAGACTTTTTACATCGTCCCATCCGCCGTTTCTGAGGCTGCGATACAAATTCCTGATTTCGTCGTTTCCGGGTTCCGGCGTCAGTCCTTCCGCGAAAACGAATGAGACCGGCCAGGCCGACGATGCCGCGTAACCCTTTTCGAGACGCGTTGCCGCGATGCCGACGCCATTCAACGAGCGGCCGTGCGAGCGCGTCGAGTTCGGGATGCCGAGGGGGAAGATCATCCGGCCGCCGGGTTTGAGATTTTCGATCCAAGGGTCGGCCGGACGGGGGATCGCGAAATTCACGTACACGACATCGGATTTTTTTTCGGGCCAGAAGCAGCCGTTGGCGTGGACGACATCGACGTTCCGGCGGGAGGACAAGTTTTCTCGCGCCCTCTCGGCGCAACCGGAGTCGTATTCAACTGCCGTCACGCGCCCATCAGGCCCGACGAGCTCCGACAGGATAGCGGAATAATATCCGGTTCCCGCGCCGATGTGCGCCACGCGATCTCCAGGGCGCGGAGCGACCACGTCGAGCCAGTGTGCGTGCAGCGAGGGACTGCCGTTGTTGACGCCGCGTTCCTCGTCCAGCGCGATGACGACGTCCTGGTAGACGACGGCGGGATCTTGCTCGTCGACGTTTTGATGCGACCACGGCGTCAAAATATGCCATCGGCCGTGGCCCAGAAATTTTTCGCGCGGCACGCGGGCGAAGGCGTTTTCGAGCCGTTCGTTACCGGTCACGCCTGCGATGGCCAGCATCTCGCGCGCGAAGAGGCGACGCACCTCGGCGAGTTTCATCTCAAGCTCCCGGCAACGCTACCGTCTCTGCGGAGGAAGGCCAACGCGGGGACGGCCGTCGCTCCGCCTGCGGCGTGGGCTACCTTAGCCTGATAAAGGCGCGGTCGGTACGGCCATTGGCATCGATCACCGTGAGTTTGGCGAAGCCCGCGCTCGCGGGCTGCCATGTGGCTTCGCGCGTGTGGGCGTCGGACTGAATGGGCTTGCCGTCGACGAGCCAGGTGAGTGGCAGGGCGCCGCCGTCGGCCTTGAGCACAAGGGGCTCGCCGTCGAGATCGGTTTCGGCGATCTCGGATTGATCCGGCGGGAAGGAGATCAACACGGGCGGCTCCAGGAATTTACCGGCGGCCGGATCGTCGCTCGGGTCGCGCCAGCGCTTGAGCGGCGCGGGCAAGTCGGCGTTCGTTCCCTTGATGACGTTGGCGGGTGCGCCGGGAAGCGGCGTACGCGGTCCGGGCAGGCGCTCGAATGCGTCGAACAGGATCGGCGCGGCGGCGCTCCGGCCCATCAATCCCGGAATGGATGAGTTGTCCGGACGTCCAACCCACACGGCGACGACATAACGGCCGTCGAAGCCGATGGCCCAGGCGTCGCGATAGCCGTAGGACGTTCCGGTCTTGTAAGCGAAGCGGCCGCCCTTGGCGTTGAGCGGGGGCGGAGCATCTTTCAGAATGTCCGACACGTACCAGGCGGCGAGAGGCGACATCAGGCGGTGCGCGTTGACGAGCGGCTTGGCGTGCGTTGCTCCCCAGATCTTGCCCCGCTGATCATAGCGATGCGTCAGCGTGATGCCGTCGCCGCCGCGCGCCAAGCCTGCGTAGAGCTGTGTCAGCTCTTCGAGCGTCAGGCCGGTTCCGCCGAGCGCCATCGCGAGCGTCGGCTCGGATTTATCGGGGAAGCGGGCCGTCACGCCGGCGCGGCGGAAGCGTCCGGCGAGTTTTCCTGGTCCGACGCGGGCGAGCACGCGCACGGCCGGCACGTTGAGCGATTGTTCGAGCGCTTCGCGTATCGAGACGGTGCCGTGGTAGCCCTCGTCGAAATTCTTCGGCGCGTAGGTTCCAAAGCGCACGGGCCGATCTTCGATGAGCGTCGCGGGATGGGCGAGGCCCGCTTCGAATGCGAGGCCGTAGATGAAGGGCTTCAACGTCGAGCCGGGAGATCGGACGGCGGTCGCCATATCGACGGCGCCGTGGCGCGCCGCGTCCATGTAATCGGCGGAGCCCACTTCCGCGAGGATTTCGCCCGTCTGGTGGTCAGCGACGATGATGGCCGTCGAGACATTGTCGCCGATCGTGCGCGCGTGCTCTCGCGCAAGCCGTTCGAGATTTTGCTGTAGAGGGCGATCGAGCGTCAGCTTGATGACGCTCTCGGCCGGATGCGCAGCCACTTCCGTTTCAGAGAGATGCGGCGCGAGCATCGGGAAGGCGTAGCGAACGGCCGGGATGCGTTCGGCTTTTGCGCGCTCGGCTTCGGCGACAGTGATGACATGCGCTGCCGCCGCGCGTGTCAGCACGCGATTGCGGGCGCGGCGAGCCGCTTCGGGATTGCGATCGAGACGGCGCATTTCCGGCGATTGCGGGAGCGCGACGAGCAGCGCGCATTCTCCGAGTGACAGGTGTCGCGGCTCCTTGCCGAAGTAGGCGAGCGATGCTGCTCGCACACCTTCGAGGTTGCCGCCGAACGGCGCGAGACGGAGGTAGAGTTTCAAGATCTCGGTTTTCGAGAGCGTGCGTTCGAGTTCGACGGCGCGGGCCATCTGGCGGAGCTTGCCGCCGGCTGTGCGCTCGTGCTTGCCGTCAAGTAGACGCGCGACCTGCATCGTCAGCGTCGAGCCGCCGGAGACGAGGCGGCCGTGACGAAGCATCTGGAGCACGGCGCGCGTTACGGCTTTCGGATCGACGCCATGGTGGCTGTAGAAGCGTTTGTCTTCGAAGGCGAAGAGCATTTTCAGATAATGCGGATCGACGTCCTTCGGATCGACAGGCAGGCGCCATTTGCCTTCGGTCGTCGTGAAGGCGCGTAGCAGACGGTCGTCGCGGTCGATGACAGTGACCGATACGGCTTTCGCTTGCTCGAGCGGCAGCGGTCCGGCGTCGGCGAAAGCTTTGAGATAGAGGCCGTATGCGCCGCCTGCGGAAATGAGCAACGAAACGCTCGCGGCAATGGCGATGCGGCGGATCGTGAATTGCCGGACAGATTCCCCTCCGCCTCCGCGGGGAGGGGTTAGGGGTGGGGGGATCTTGCTCGGGCTGCACCCCACCCCCGACCCCTCCCCGTCAAGGGGAGGGGAGAAGAGGGGGAGGCGAAGAAAATCTGAGAATCGCCGGAGGAGAGTGGCTGATGTTGGGGGCACAACCTGATCATCACCCCCGCTCCGGCCCTCCCCCTTGCGGGGGGAGGATTGGGACATCCAAAACCTGATGCCTTTCACGCGTAGACCCAGCCCCACGTCGCGTTACTCCTTTGCCGAGACGGTGAGCTGACCAGCGGCGGAGCGGGCGTAGCGCTCCGGGCGATACATGTCTTCGACCGTCGCCGCGGGGTGAACGAACGTGCCGGGATTTACCGCGCGGACGATGTAGGCGAGCGTCGCAGTCACGGCTTGCGGCTTCTTCTGTGCCGTGCCGTCGGGCAGCACGACCGAGCCATCGTCCGGAACTTCGACCGAGTTCTGGTCAACGCCCTCGACCGAGCTGCCGTTGTCGCCGTTCGAAGTCTCGGCCGTCGTTCGCACGTTGGAGAAGTTGAAGGCCGCAACGAAACGATCATCGCGGAATTCCGTGTGCTCGGGATCAGCCGTCGATTTCAGCCACGAAAGGCCGGAGATCGCGCCGCTGTCGATCAGGTGCGGGTTTTCGATTTCGAAGCCCGCGGGCAAGCGATCGACGACCATCACGCGGCCAGCCGGTTCGTCGGAGGTCACCTTGACGGTGATGACGAAACGATCGTTCTGCTTGACCTGAGCCTTGCCGCCGCTGAGGCTCGCCAGATCGACCTTCTTGCCGTCGAGCGCGTAGGCCTGACGTTCGATCTTGAAGCCTTTCGAGGCGGGCGGCTCCGGCGTCAACGCGGCGCCGATGACGGAGATCACGGCATCGACGGCAGTGTCGCCGTTGTTGGTGATCGTCAGCGTGCCGTCTTTCAGTTCCGCAGGCTTCAGGCCTTTGAGCAGCGGACCGTTCACGGGTTTGCCGTCGATCGACAGCGTCGTTGCCTTCACCTCGTCGTTCAGCGCTTTTGCCGCGAGCAGCATCCATGCCTGTTCTTGCGTCGAGGTATAGCTGCGCGTCTCGTAGGCTTTGGCGATGACCGTCGCGAGCTTCGGCTGCATGTCGCGTGCGACGCCGGTTTCGGCGGCGAGCGTCACGAGCGCTGCACCATCGCGAAGTGTCGAGCCGTAGTCGCTGCGATAGCCGCTATCCGGTGTGTCCGGCATAGCTGCGAGGGCGGCGGCGAACGTGCGTTCGGCGCGTTCCTTGTCGCCCATCATCGCGAGCGCGGCGCCGACTTGCGCTTTGGCAAGCGGCGTCGAGAAGCGTCCGATGCGTTCGTCGGCGTAGTAGCGGAGATCGCCGACCGGCGCACGGCCGTTACGAGCGAGGACATAGAGCGCGTAGGCGCGGTCCTCGCCGCCCTTCTCGAAGTCGGAAGCATAGGCGATGAAGTTCTGCAGTTTATCGAGGGCGCGATTGAAGCCCTCGCGCGGCACGTCGTACTTCGCTTCCTTGGCGCGCGTGAGGAAGTCCGTCACGTAGGCGGTCAGCCAGAGGTCTGTCGATGAGGGACCCCACACGCCGAAGGCGCCGGTCGAGTCCTGCATCTCGAAGACGCGGGCGATTGCGCCCTGCACGCGTTCCTTCAGCGCCTTGTCCTCGGCGAGGCCGATTTGCGCGGCGACCGCGTTGGCGACGACGAGCGGCATCGCGCGCGACACCGTCTGCTCGGCGCAGCCGTAGGGATAGCGGTCGAGCTGAGCGAGAAGCGTGGGCACGTCGAGACGCGCTGCCGGGCCGACCGAGAGGTTGATGCGCGTCCGCGACTGGATCAGATCCTGCGTGAGATCGCGCGTCACCAGCAGCTTGCCGCCGGGTTTCAGCGACGAGATCGTCGTGCGTTTGATATCGCCAGCGGGCGGCAAGACCTGGAACGTCATCTCGCGCTTGACGCGAATATCGTTCGGGCCGGTGACGACGGCTTTCAGTGTCAGAGCACCGAGATCCGTTGGTTTGAATGCGATACGCTGCAACGTGCGTTCGCCGTTTTTGATGTCGATCGTTTTGTCGGCGATCGGCGTCAGCGTCTCGTTGGTGTCGTCGCCTTCCTTCTTGGAAAGTGCGAGCTTGTAAGGCGCGGCGGGGCCGTCGACGTTGTGGATGGAGAATCCGAGATTGATTTCATCTCCGAGCGTCATGAAGCGCGGCACGGCGACGGTCAGTGCCACCGCATCGCGCACGATCAGATCGCCGGAGCCGTGGCCGACCTTGTCCTTACTCCAAGCGACGGCCATCACGCGGACGGTGCCGTTGAAGTCGGGAAGTTCGAATTCGACGTTCGCTGTGCCGTCTTCCTTGACCTGGACGAGACCGGAGAAGAGCGACACGACCGTTTCGACCGTCGGGTTGCCTTGCAGTGCCGCGCCGCCATCGCCGCCGGAACGGAGCTTGCCGCGATCGGCGCGCATGCCGTCGATCAGCTTGCCGTAGAAGTCGCGGATTTCGAACGCGAGCTTCTGCTGCTCCGAGAAATATTTCTCGGGCGCTGGCGTTTCATAACGCGTGAGATTGAGAATGCCGAGGTCGACCGCCGCGACGACGACGCGTGCGTCTTCGCCTGGCGCGAGGCCCTCCACCTTCAGCGGCACGGTGAGTGTGCTGCCGGATTTCACCTTCTCCGGAAGCGTCACGGCAACTTTCAGATGCTTGCCGCTCTGGTCGATCGGCAGCCAGCGGACGCCAATGGCGCGGCTCGGCATGCGCTTCTGCGTTTCATCCATCGGGCGATAGAGAATAGCCGTCGCGTAGGCGCCGGGGCCCCATTCGCCGGAGATCGGGATTTCGACTTCACCGCCGCCCTTGGCGATGTCGACTTCCTTCATCAGGTGCAGGCTGGTGCCGAGCACGGTGACGAGCGCCTTGCCGCCGAGCTTCGACGCTATGCGCAGCTTCGCGGTCTCGCCGGATTTGTAGCTGTCCTTATCGAGCGCGACGTCGAGCTGCTCGGGGCTATCGACGTTTTCGCCTGCCGTGTACCAGCCGGCGTTGAAGAGCACGCTCGAAGCCGGGCCGTCGGCGTCGTTGGAGGCGACGTCGAGGCGATAGCGGCCCCACTGGATGGGCTGCGAGATTTTCGCGGCGCCGTCAGCGGTAACGGCGAGCGCGCCGCTGCCGATCTTGCGTTTCACAGTGACGGCTTCGTAGGTCCACGATCCGTCGCGGCGATACCATTGCCAGTTCGTGTCGAGGCGCGTCAGCGTCCAGGTGAGGTTGTTGCTCGCTGCCGGTTTGCTGTTGGCGTCGAGAAGCACGACTTCGAATTCGGCGTTCTGATCCTCGGCGGCAGTGAAGTTTTCGAACAGCGGCTTGATGCCGATGCGCTCGAGCTTCAGATCGACGGGCAGCGTGATGTTGCGCTCGATGGTGCGGCCGCCGTCCTCGCGAAGTTTGACGGTGATCGCGGCTTCGAGCGGTTTCGGCGTCTTCGGCATTTGCGGCAGGACGATCGGGATCGCAGCCTTGCCGTCCTTGTCCATCGCGAGGCTTGATTCCAGTGGCTGCCGCGCCGGGTTCACCAGTTCCTCTGCTTGTCCGAAGACGTAACCGGCGTAGCCAGCGACGGGCTTGTTCGAGGCTTTGACGACGACTTCGCCTTCGATGCCGAGACCGGCAGCGGGTGGGCCGTAGAGATAGCGGCCGTCAGCATTGATCGTTTGATTTTCGTCGGGCGTCAGTGCTGGGATGTTGGCCGAGAGCGTCATATCGAGGCGTTCAGGCACGAAGTCTTCGACGAGGAAGCTCTTCTCGGCGATCGCCTCGGCTTTCGGGTCGATATAGAGGCGGAGGCGCCACGTTCCGGTCATCGCGGTTTTTGCGAGCGGCACGGCAAGCGCGCGGCCGCCGAGACCCTGATCGTTCATCACGAGGCGCGTCTGCTCGACGCCGTCGGGGCGGAAGACCATCAGCGTCGTCGGCACGGACGATGACTTGCCGAACTGGTCGCGGATGAGCGCGGTGACGTTTACGTCTTCGCCGCCGCGGTAGACGCCGCGCTCGGTGTAGACATAGGCGTCAACGGGGCCGGACGGGTCGCGGCCTTGAACGCCACGGTCGGAGAGGTCGAAGGCGTTGAGCGTCAGATCGAGGAAGGCGTATTCGCCCTCGCCTTTCTGGGCGACGAGGATTGCGGGCGCGGTGCCGCCTTCGCCCTTCGTAAGGCCTGCGTCAAACTTTGCGTAGCCGCGTTCGTCCGTCGTCGCGGTTGCGAGCACTTCGTTGTTGCGCGCGATCAGTCTCACCGAGGTTCCGGCGACGGCGGTCGCTTCGGTCAATGAGCGGACGAGCGCGTGAATGCCGTCGTTACCGGTGAAAGCAGTCAGGCCGAGATCGGAAACGATGAACCACTGCGTTGCGCGTTCGTAGCTCTCTTCCTTCTGCTTCTCGGTTGGCTTCGCGACCATGACATAGACGCCGGGCTCGAGCTTGCCCGTCGCGTCCGTTACTGGGACTGCGGTTGAGACTTCTTCGTTGAGCTTCGCGGCAATATCCATTTGGCCTTGGAAGACCTTGATGCCGGAGCGATCACGGATGTTGTCGACGTCGTAGCTCGAAAGCTGGCGCGCCATGTCGCCGGACTGGAGCGTGGTCGCGAGACTGCGGTCGCCGATGCGGTAGACCTCGACGTCGATCTTGCTCGTGTTGGTCGTGAGGACGGGGATGCCTTGCTGTCCGCGCGAGGGCAGCACGTAGGCTTTACCGCCGAAGTGAACGGAGGCCGACCGGTCCGGCACGTAGACGGCGATGTTTGCGGTTTTGAGCAGCGTCTCGCCGATGTCGGAGGGAAGTCCCGCGCGAATTTGGACTTCGTAACGCTCGCCGTGCTTCAGGCCTTCGAGGCAGAGCTGTTTGCCATCCTGCACCAGGTTCTGCGGATCCTTGCCGCCAACGGAGATGAACTTCGCGACGTCGGTTTGCGTGCGCGAGAGATCTTCCGAGAACTGGAGGCAAAGCCTGGGGGGCGTCGCGTCGTTGTCGGTCTTGTAGTCCGTCATGCGGAAGCCGTACTCGCCGCGGAGGCGGTCGTACATTTCGCGCGTCGTCTGATCATCCGCGAGTGCGAGGCTCAAGCTCAGCGCATCGAGTGCCGGGCGCCAGTAGGAGCGCGCTTCGAGTGTGCGGCCGAGAACGAAAAGGGCGTGGGCTTTCTGCGCGTCGTCGGTTGCGCGTTGATAGCCGCGATAGGCGGCGCCGGAAGCGTAGATCGGCAGATCGTAGCGTTCGCCACCTTTATCGGGATCGGGCTTTATCGCGAGCAGGGCTTCGGCGAGGCGCGTCCAGGCGTTCGAATCCTTCTCATCGACGGCGACCGCGTTGGCGAGTGCTCGCGAAGCAGCGCGCGGGTCCGTGGCGAACACTTTTTCCGCTTCGGACTTCAGCGCGGCGGGCGTCTTGCCGTCGGGCTTCCAGTTGGTCTTGAGATAGGTTTCGTAGCGTTTCGCATCGGCGGCAATGCCTTGGTGCAAGAACGGCTTTTCGGTAGCAACGGCGTTCGAGACTGTTGCCAGTGCGAGAGCGAGAAACACGGCAAGGCGCGCGATAAAGTGCATGGGGGTGGCATCCTATGTGAGTGCCTGACGACCGGGGCTTCGCGTGGCACACATTTGCACCTCGGCTGAGCCCGAGGCGGAGTATCGCTATTTTGCGGCAGGTTCAAAGCCCATCAGGGGCCAAGGGCCGAAGCGCGGCGGCAATTTCGGAAATTCCGCTCTTTGCGCGTTCTTGCGCCCTTTTTCCGCGAATGCACGTATAGAGATTATCACGGTGCGAAAAGGCGGGGATAAGTTGTGCGCGGCGCACCACGTCTGTCATACCGGCGGAGGCCAGCACCCAGACAAGCTTCAACAAAACCGTAGACGCGGTTCTATCAGTGCTGACCGCAAAAGCGAATGCGCTGCACTTTGCCGGGATGACGGGTGATGCAAACAGCAATGTCATCCTCGGGCTAAAGCCGGGGATCCACCGGTCAGCACAGGTTGCTGCTTAATGGATCCTCGGGACGAGCCCGAGGATGACATTGCGTGTGATTAAATCGAACTGCTCGCCGTCAGTGGCGGGGATTGCGGGGCAATGCGTCCTGCTCGCCGGATTGTACGGCGATGATTTCGGGCGCGACGGTTTGCACTGCCAACGGCTTCAGCGGGCGGCCGCGCACCCAAAGTTTTTCGAAGGATGCCGTCGCGAAAACGGCAGTGGCGGTTTCGTTCGGATGATAGAGCTCGAAGGCGTCGCGCTTCGTGGGATCGCGGCGAAGGCAATCGCCAATCCAGACAGACTTTTCGCCAACGACGAGCTGTTCGTGAGCGGAGCTGAAGCTCGGGTCGGCGAGAACGCGGAATTCGGCGTTAGCAATATCGAACAGTGCAGCGGCTGCCGGTTCTTCAGAGTTCGTATCGCAGATCAAAATTTTGATCCGCGTATCGTCGATACGGCCTTCGGACCAGGCGGCGCAGAGCGCGCGCGCGACTGGGCTATCGGGATTGCGAACGAAAACAGTCAAGCACTTGGTATCGGCCGGGCCTTCGTCGTGGGAAGCGAGACCATCCACAACGAAGTCCTTGAGACGTGCTTCCTTGTCCGTTCGAGCCACCATCATGAGACGCGAAGGCGAAGCGATGCGCATTTATGAATTTCCCATCTTGAGCCGACAAAAAATCGGAATTTCGAACTGCCCCCCGCTGGGCATTCGGCCGGCCCATTAAGCCAAGAAGAATGTTAAACAAGCGTTGCTGGTCGGTTCGATTTAAGGCGAACGGCGTTATCCGTTTTTCTTTCCAAGTCTTTTTCATTCGGCGGCCGGTGGCGCTATGCGCCGGATAAGGGCTCTATCGTCTTCAGAAAGCTGCATTTCTGCGCTCAAGGCCGGGGCTTGTTCACTGGCCTCGAGGGACTCTTGGCGATCGCTTTCCAGTTCGGTCCAGCGCCCGTCAAATCTACGCATCGCGGCTTCCAGAGAGCGCGGCATGACCGCCTCACTGACGGGCACAGAAAATGTCGCGGTTTCCCGCTGCAGCGTCACGCTGGTGCGCGGTTCCGAGAGAACGGGTGCGGCGTCCTGCGGTTCGCTCCGCGGCTGCGGGTTGCGTGGGATGGTGACGACGGTCGCTGGGCGAAATTCCGGTAGGGGCGGCGGCGCGATGGGCTCCGGTTGAATGGTGTTGCTGTTGGCTGCTTTGACGGTCACGTCCGCTTCAGGATCGGGCTTCGGTGGGGGACGGCGGACGCGCGGCGCTTGCGGCGGCAAGTCAGGTTCGGGCCGATAGGCTTCGGCATAGGGACCGAAACGGGCGGCATGCTCGGGATCGATCGCTAGGTTCGATCGATTGGTGCGCAGGGGTCGTTCGAAAATCGGGGCGGCTCTCGGCTCATCGCGATCATCGACGGGGGAAGGCGGCAATTCGGGAGACGACGCTTCCGTTGCCTGCGGCGACGGCATTGCATCGCGTCTTCCGGAGCGATGGTTGGCGGCATCGCTTCGCTCGGCGCGGCGTGCGGCTCCCATGACGGCGCCGAGGATGATGTCCGACCAAGCCCCGTTCGTGAACTTGTAGACGCGGAATGATTCCGAGCCTGCGAACTTCGAGCCCTGGCGTTTCAGGCGTTTCTGGATGCTACTCGTAATGGGCAGCAGCGTGCGCTTGAAGATCTTTTCCTTCTCGAAGCTGGCGAACAGATTGGCCAGGAGCTGCGCTTCGACGCGCAGGTTTTCGCGTTCGGTCGGATTCATGCGGGGCGGCGCGTCGAGTGGCACGGCGACGTAGTAGTCTCCGTTCATGTCGAAGACGACGTGCCGGAACAGCTCGAAGTTCTCGCGGATTTGTTTGTCGCGATGAATGTCGTTGAAGCGCGACAGGATCTCGATGACCGGTCCGCGCTCGGCGGCTTGCATTTTCGGAACGAGCCCGTCGAGGCGGCCTCCCGCACGCTGCCCCATCGAGACGAGAAACAGGCAGAGATCGACGAAAAGGGCGACGGCGAGCGGAACATAGTCGCGCTTCGAAAGGCCTGCGGTTAGATCGTCGGCGCTTAAGTGCGAGGCGCGGGCTTCGGCGTCGGGATTTTCGACAGACTGAATGGCTTTCTTCTGCAATTCGCGCAGCTCGTCGGCGGTAGGCGGCATTTTGAACGACAGCAATCCGTAGAAGGTCGTCGTCAGGCGGCGGAAGGCTTCGATGGTCGCTTCCGAGCCTTCGACGGCCGCGATTTCGGGTTTCTGCAACTCGGGCAGCTGGTCGATGGCTTTGACAACGCCGCGAAGCGCCATCTGCAACTGAGGATCGGGGCAAGTGATCGAGCCGTTCTTGCCTTCGCCGAATGTGGTGCGCTCGGCGCGGTCAGCGAGGTCGGAGCGGATTTGGCGAAGCTGCGGATCGGTGCGAAAGGCGTTGAAGCCTGTCGCCGTCAGGTCGAGCTTGCGGCCGAGTGCGCGCATGAATTCGTTGCGCGTTCCGGTTTTGGGATCGAAGGTCGATGCGTCGGCCGAGACGATTTTCGCCAAGTCGCCGTTCAGTGCTTGCATGTCGCCTTTGACGGCGCTGACGCGGCCTTTGACGAAGTCGGACGCAAACGAGAAACGCTGCGCGTCGTCTTCGCGCATTTTGCGGCGGGGTCCGTCGCCCGGTTTCGAATTCGGGCACGACGTTCCCTTCGTGCGTTCGAGTTCTGCCTTGTCGGTCGAGACTTGGGTCAGCTGCGTCAGCGTCGCCTGAAGCTGTTCGAGGCGCGTTTCGGCGCCATGCAAGGAATTCTGCACTTGGCTGACGGCGCTCTCGGCCGAGCGGGAGGCTTCGCCCCGGCTTTCGAGAACCTTCCAATAAAAGCCAAATCCGAAGCCGATCGAGATCAGCGATAGGAATACGTAGCCGGCTGCATAGAAGAGCTTCGTCGTGAACGGTTGCGGGCGAAACAGCTGGTCGAGCAGCCAGATGATCATCGTCATCAACATCGCGACCGAGAAGCCGACGATGACGCGATGGACGAGCGGCAGGTCGCCCATGTTGGCTTCGATCAGTTCGAGCATGCCGACGTAGGTCGCGACCCACGACAGCGCGCCGAGGCCGATGATGAGGATGAGGCGCTTCCAGTCGCGCGGGGCTGCAAGCGGTGCGTCGTCGGTGCGCGCATCGGCGTAGAGGCGCATCGAGCCCGTCCCGCGCCCGAGTTCAGGACCTTCCAGGTTCATTACCGCCAACCCATCCCATGTGAGAGGGGCAGACTCCGCGCGCAGTCCGCGTTTTTAATGTCGCAACTGCGGCTCGCTCATGTTCGAGTGCTGGCGGATTTTCAGCGCGCAGATGAATAAGAGGTGAGTTACTTGCAACCTGCGGGGCTTGGCTGGATCCCGGCCTGCGCCGGGATGACGGTGGGGTGGAGTGGACGGTGCCTACTTCCAAGCATCATCCCCGGAAGGAGCCGAGGATCACGGCAAACGTTAGTTCGCCGTTAGAGTGCGAAGCTGTTCGTCCGACGGCGATCGGTTGCGTGCGCTTACCTTCGCGCTTTCCTCGGCGACCGTTCGCGGAACGCCGCTCAGACTTGCGACCGGTGTTGGCCGGCGTGCGGGGAGGAAGTCCCGGCGCGGGTTCGATTTTGCGTGATCGGCAAGATCGCGAAGGAGCACCTCGAGAAGGGGTGCTGCAATCTGTGCGGCGTGGAGATCGCGGGCCCACGGCTTCGATGCCGTGCCGGTGCCGACGAGCACGACGTAGGAATAAGCCGCGCCATTTGCGAACTGCAGGCCGCCGGAAGCCCAGGCATCGACGGTGGCGTTCGGGTCGAGCGAGACGGAGGTTCCCGTCTTGGCGAAATGGAGCCGCAAGTCGCCGCGGCGGCGTGAGCACCAGTGGCTCAGGCTTTTCAGCGTTCCATAGGATTGGCCGCCCGTCTGATAACAGAGCGGGGCTTCGAGAAGCGAGCGGATCAGCCAGACCGCGTTCGGCCGGATGAGCGACTTCGGAATAATGGCCGGGCGAGCTTCGGCCGTGATGCCGGCGCCGCCTTGGCCTTTCTGCGTGTAGTCGTAGGCTCCAATCAGCGTCGGGGGTTTGATCGGTTTCGTGCCGCGTCCGATGAGCGACGCGAGGATCACGCTCGACATGAACTGAACGCGCTGCGGCGCTCCAGCGATCTGACCGAGGACGACGGCCGTCGAAGGCGGCGTCCCGCCAAGTTCGGCGGCGGGGGGCATCGTGAAGCCGAAGCCGTCGATCAGGCGTTTGACCGGCGTCTGTCCGAGTTGTGCGCCACGGTTGATCAGCGGCGCGTTGAGTGAGCAGGCAAAGGCGACGACGGCCTTGCGGTTGCCAGAGCTTCCACCCTTGGCGCAGGTATCGAGGCCCTGCGCAGGTGCTTGCGGATCGGAATAGAGACTGTCGACGGTATCGCGTCCCTGATTGGCGAGTGCGACGGCCAAGAGCATTTTTCCGGTCGACGCCACCTGCCGGCTTTCGCGCGCCGGATCATAGCGGCCGTCATCGGAGCGGCGAGCGGGCAGTGAGCCGAAATAGGCGGCTGTTTCTCCCGCCTCGTAGTAGCGCACGATATTGCCGTCCGCATCGGCCGCGACGACGATGACGTTCGGCAGCGTCTTGTCGGCCGTCACCCTTTTCGGATCGAGCGTAAAGGCTGGGTCGATGCGTGACGTCCATTTGGTGTCGAGGGCGGCGAGTTCACTGTCGATCTTTTCGCGGAAGGCGAGGTTTTCGCCGATGTCGAATGTCGTCGTCACGCCGCGCACGTAATCACGCCAGCTGAAGCCGTAGCTCTGTTTCATTTCTTCGCGGATGCCGAAGCGGGCGGCGGGAAGAAGCAGATTGGCGCGGATCGTGGGATTGGCCTCGGCGCGTTTCACCTCGCCGGGCGCGAACCGTTCGAGCGCGGCTTCGAGTTTCGGCTTCACCTTGGGATCGGGCGGGCCGCCTGCGAGCGCCATCAGCTCGAAGACGACCTTCTTCTGCTCAGTTTCGTCGGTGATGAGTTTCTCGGCGCAGGTGCGCGCGCGGACTTCCGTGATGTAACGCCAGCGGTCGAGGCGGACGGCGTTCAGCCGGTCGTTGCCTTCGAGCAGGATGATCGGCTTGTTGACGGCGGAGGCGAGGACGAATTGCTCGGCGGTCGAGAGGTCCTTCGCTTCCTTGCCGAAGACGACCTGGCTCGTCACCTCCACGCCGTGGAGCGGCTGGCCGCCAGTTCTTTGTGCGAGCCAGATGTGGTTCGCCGCCCACTGCTTCAGAAGCGTGTCGTCGCCGCCGCGGGTGAGCTCGCGATAGATGACGGGCGCGAGCCACCATTCGCCGAGCTTGCGCTGGAGTTTCGTGATGCCGCTCTCGCCGAGGCTTGGCGGCGTTTTGTAAATCACGCGTGCGAACTGCATCGGCAATGTCGAGCCGCCGACACCGAGGCTCGGGCGGCGCGATGCTATGGAGCGGGTGATCGTCGTCAGCGGGATTTTCAGGACGCCGACGAGATCGATGCCGAACGGATTGAGTGGGCCGCCGAGGTAGCGATCCTCATGATAAGAGAGGCAGCGCCAGTATTGTTCAGGCACCTCGCGTACGGGAATGGATTTGTGGTCTGGGTTCGCGACGTAGTCGCCGAGGGCGATGGCGCTGTCGGTGTAGTTGACGTCGCGCAGGCTATCGAGGCGCGGATCGAATGTGCCGACGAAGTTGCCCTTCGGATCGTAGATGGCAGTCGCCAGCCACCGCTCGGCGTCGTAGCCGAGCTTGTCGTGCATGGACAGCTCGCCGAGATAGCCGCGGATCGGCGCTGCGACGTAGACGAGGATGAGGGCGAAGAGAATGTAGAGGAACGCGGCCGTGAAAACGTGGCGGAGCGGACCGAGTTTCGGATTGAAAGCCACGGTCATCATGAGCCAGCGCACGACTGTGCGCGGGAGCCAAAGACAGAATTCCGCGAAAGCGGTCAGATGCCGCAGTAAACGTAACATCGCTGTCGCATAGCCGCGCTATTGCCATCGCCGGGATGGGCGGCGGCCACGCATCAGACTGTAGTTGGGCTTTGCGGCGTCAACTCAGCGAAGGCTAGGCGGCTTCCGTTCCGAGATACGGCAAATATACGGCGCACGTAGGCAGCGATGCCGCCAACGCTAAAGCAGCTTGGATCTTTCAGCGAAATGCAGGAAGGTCCGGGAAGCTCAGAAATTATTCATCAGAATGAAAAGTCCGATGCCGACTGCAGGCCCGATGAGGGTTGCAACGACCATCATGACGAACGGTTTCGCCATCATAACACTTTACCCCGCACTGAACTCTTAGGTTCACTCCACGTTTACGCGCGGCCCTAAATTGATGTTTCGACCGGTTTTGCCCCCTCGGTCTCGCACCTCATTCCGCTAATTGGAGCCGCCCCCAATTATCGCCGCCGGGTCAAAACCCCTCAAGCCCGACACTTTAGAAGAATACAACTTTGCAAAAAAACTTGACAGGGGTTGCAATGCGTTTGTGCGCGGCAGCGTAGAATACGGATCACACAAAAGGCGGTCTTGCAACGAAAGAATTAACGCTATTCAGTAGCACGCGGAAAATCGTATAAAATTCCGTTATTTCAGACGCTTAGGGGTGTTAAATAATTCGTACATTGCGTCTGGCGCGGCAACTGCTGGTGCGGCGCCATCACGGAATATGTCGTGATTTGAAATGAGAATTGAAGTTTACCGGAGGTCGAAAAGGCGAAGCTGCCTCTCGTCGGTGCCTCTGGTTTCAGCAGCCAATTGCTCGATCCGGTCGAAGGGGACCTGCTCGGCAGCAATGAGCGAACGCTGTGCCTTCATCGACCGGACGAGGCCTTCCTGGACGAGATGGAATTCGCCGACCGTCTGCCCTGGAAGCGCGGAGGCCGGATCGAGACCCGATTCCGACTGGAAGGCGGCTTTCAGCTTCCTGAGAGCCGTGTCTTCGCGGACGCGGCCGATGAACCAGCTCGTGATCTGATCGCGGCTCTTGTAATCGAGGTCCCCCGGGGACTGGGTCGCGAGCATCATGCCGAGACCAGCTGAGCGGGCGCGCTTCAGCAAGCTCTGCAGCGGCTCGGCCGTCGCGGGCTTCGAGTTCGCGGGAATATAGAGGTCGGCTTCGTCGAACATGACGACGGCCTGCAGTTCATCGTTCGGGTTACGCTGACAGAAGCGAAGCGCTTCCGACAGGAACTGCGAGACCCAGAACAGGATGTTTTCGTTGTCGCCGAGGAAGCCTGTGTAGATGACGGACAGGCGCGTGCGGTTCGGCCTTTGGTACTTGCCGAGGCCGAGCAGGCTGTCCATGCGCAGGCTTTCGCCGCCACCTTCGAAAAGCGCGGCGTTGCGGAGGCGGAGCGAGTCGAGCTGGGCGACGAGATCGCGGCGCAGCTTGCCCGACGGGTCCATACGCTGCGTCTGATCGGTGAGTTCGGGATGCTCGTCTTCCAGAAGGTGGATCAGGTCGGCGAGCGTTACTTCATTCGTCGAGAGCGAGCCCAAGATACGCAGTGCAACGGCCAGAACGCCCGACTGCTTCTGGTGCGTCGCCGAGTTCTTCAGGTGAAGCATTTCGCCGAGGGCGGCGGCCGAGAGGTTCGCGAGCAGCTGCTGCTCGTGATCGGGCAATTCGTTGATGCCGTTCGGCAGGAGCGTAATCGAGATCGGCCGGCCCGAGGCACGGCCCGGCGTGTAGACGGCGACGTCGATGGCGTCGGCGAGCTTTTCGCGTTCGGCTCGGCGTTCAGCCGACTCGTTTTCGTCCGAGCGCCAGACGTCCGGGTTGGCGTAGCTCGCGAGATCGCCCTTACGGTCGATCAGGACGGCCGGAATGCCACGCAGGAGCAGCTGCTCGATGAGCGACAACGCGAGGGTGGTTTTACCGGAGCCGGAGCCGCCGAGGAACGCAGCGTGCCGCTTCAGCACGCTCTTGTTCAACGTTACGGCGCGGCCGCGATTGCCCTTTTCGCCACCTGCGAGAATGCTGGCGCCGTAGCTGCCGTCCTCGTCGAGAATGACGGACATCGGCAGATCATCATCGTTTGCCGCAAGGCCATTATCGCCTTCGGCCGGTTGGGCGGCGCGCGTCTGCTCGGCAGAGACCGCGTCGAAACCGTCCAGCGTCGATTGCGGGTCGTCCATGTTCTTGGCGACGAGGCGCGGTACCGGACGGCCGAGCAGATCGAGACGCAAGAGGTGAATGATCGAGATGAGGCTCGATAGCGGCTTCGTGCCTTCGAGCCATTGCGCCATGCCCGTGTCGCCGCGGTGATGGGCGGTGAACTCGCGCACGGTCATCATGCGTTCCCACTCGGGGATCGGCACGAGCAGCTGACGTCCGCCGCCGTCGCGGAATTTGCGGAAGGCCTGTGCGGTCTGGTTCTTCTTGTTCGGCGGGAAGTCGCTGGCGCGCAGCATGAAGCAGGGCTTGCCCTGCATCGCCGTCAGCACTTTGTCGAGCTGGCGCTTCAGTCCGCCGCCCTGCGTCGGGCGATTGCAGAGGAAGACGCGCACGTCGTTGGCGAAGCCAGTGCGGTGACGGACGGTCAGGTCGAAAGCCGGCAGGTCGTCGCCCAGCTCAAGCCGCTTTACGGTCACTTCGATCGAACGGCCCCATTCGTCGCGAGCGAGCAAAAGGGCGGCCGATAGCACGTCGACCAGTTCCTGATCGTCGGCCGGCATTTCGGCTTCGCTTTCGTTGGCGAAGCGTTCCCACATCTCGCGGAACTGCACGGCGGACAGAGACGAGGGCGCTTCGTCTTCCGGGCTGCCGAAGCCGACCACCTGGCCGAGGGCCTGGGCAAGCGTCGAGATGAACGAGGGTCTTTCGGGTTCGGGCTCGCGCTCGTCACCTTCTGTCGATGTCGCCTCGCGCAGGCGCGACTGTGCATGCTCCAAGAGGCGGCGCGTCGAGAGGCCGCCGAATTCTTCGAAGAACTGCGGTCCGAAAAATTGCGAGGCGTCAGGAAAGCTCAAGCCGCCGCCGCTGATCTCAGACTGGTGCGCGAGACGCTTTGAGATGATCAGGCGTGCCTCTTCGGGCGTCCGGCTTTCGCGAAGGAGAACCGGGCCGGACTTCTCGATGCGATCGATATAGGACTGCGCGACGAGGCTGCGCACTTGTCCATAGAAGTCTTCGAGGCACGAGATGATGATGATCGCGTTCGTCAGGCGGTTGGCGATCTGAATGAGATCGCGAACGGCGCGCTGGAAGCGGTCCTCGGCATTATCGAAGAAGCGCAGGTCTTCGACCTGGTCGATGCAGAATACGAGCGCGGCGCGATCGACGGTCCAGATGAGTGCGCCAAGCGCGGCGATGATTTCGAAGGCGCGATCTTCGCCGTCGTTCGGATCAAGCGCGCTGACGGCTTCGTGCGCGATCGCCGTCAGCTTGCGGCCGTTGAGATATTGGCGGACGCGCTGGTCGATACGCGGATCGTGGCGCTGCAGATAAAGGAGCGCGCGCACGATGTTGATGTCGAGCTCGCGCGTCTGGAACTTGTCGCAGGCGACGATCTGGTCGGCGAGGCGGAGAATAAGTTGGGCGAGCTGCTTGTCGTCGAGCGTCGCGTCGCGAAGCTTATCGAGGTCTGCCGCCGAGATGACCTCTGAATCGAGCACCATCCGGTTCGTCAGACGCGATAGCGCGGACTCTCCGAAACGATCCGGATCGTAGGGCTTTTCGAGCGAGTGCACGAGGCGGCGCAGATAGAAATCGGCGTAGTTCTGCACGTCCGGCGTCATCTGCGCGTAGCCGAAGTAGCTTTGGCCGCTACGATGAGAGTCGGTGCGCAAAGCCCGCAAAAGATGGGTTTTTCCGGCGCCCGATTGGCCGTGGAACAGCAGAATGCGATCCGGCACGTGATAGCCGCGGCCGGACGTGACGGTCGTCAGAAGCTCGTTGAATTTCAGGCGCGCCTTGGCGTGGATCTCGGGCACGTCGACGGGGTCGGCGCGCCAGAGATCGTCTTCCCAGGTAATCGAATGCTCGAACGCTTCGCTCAGCTTGTCGGGAGCGAGCGAGGGAGCAAATGTCGGCTTGAGGGAGGCGCCTTCAACACCCATTGCGTACGGAATGCCTTCAATCTTGAACGCGCACAAAGTGCCAGACAGTGTTCTTATAGAGGATCTTCGAGTCCTCGAGCGATTTAAGGTCGCGACCGTCTTTGAGATCAGCGGTCGCGAGTTCGAGCTGACCTGAACGGTGGGCTTCCGCGAGCATTCCCTTGAACGCAATCTCGGATAGACCCCAGTCGGGACGCGCGTTGCGAATCGCCTTCCATACCAAAGAGATAAACGCCTTCCGATTACCTGGCCAGCCCTCCGCGACCGGTCGTGCCGCATCGACAACAGCCCGACAGAATTCGGGCATGTCGGGAGGGGATACAACTTCGAACAGCGATGGCTGTTTCTCTGATAGCGGCGCGCGGTCGTTCGCGGGTTTCGGCGCAGGCGCGCGCACTGGCCGTCGCTGCGGCGGCTCGGCGCGTGCACGCGCGGGTGGTGCGGCGACGGCAGCGCCCTCGTCCTTAGGCACCATGAGCGCGCGCAGCAGTGCGAGTTCGAGAGCCGGCAACGAGGGTTCACGGCAGCCAGCGATCTCGCACGCCAGTCCAACGATCAGTTTGCCGTCGCTCGCGATCTCACGCGGGTGCTTGAAGAGCTGACCGGCGAGAAGCCGCCCTGGCTTAGCCGGCAGCCCGGCGCCCTTACCGAGGCCGGTCTTTATTTTGTTGCCGAAGGCGCGTTCGAGGGCGACGATTGCGAGTTCGGCTCTCAAATCGGCGGGTGAGAGAACCCGCGATGTCGATTTCCCGAAGTGATGCTGCAACACGAGTGCGGCCAGACCTTCGGCGCGCTGTATCGCCTTTCTGACCGCAGGGCTGTCGTTGGCGCCGAGCGCGGCGAGGACAAGCGCCGTTTTCACATCGGCCCATGTCTCGGGAAAGGAGCGCGAAGAGGTCAGCAGGCCTTCCGCCGCCCTCAGCCCTTTGGCGCTTGCCGTCAGGCGGCCCTTCGCCTCAGTGATCAACTGCGAGCCTGCAAGTGTGCTCAGCGCCAGTTCGGCGGCTTGGCGGAATTCGGTGCCGGAGATTCGCGGCGTGAGCAGGGGCGCGACGTCGCGCTGAAGATCGGCACGTGTCGCTCCGCCGATTGCGATGCGCAACAGCAGCAGATCGCGGACTCCGAGATGGTTCGAAGGTCCGGCTGCGGCTCCCCGCTCGGTTTTTCCCATGGCCGTCTGTTCGATGGCTGCACTCATCGAATAAGTCTCCCCGCGCGAATCAGAAGCGCTGTCTCGACAACTTCGATGATTGATCCCGTACTTCCAAGGGCCGCCCGCATTTGACCCACAGCGGTTCTATCCCCTCGAAATGCTCGCCCGCAGCTGCCGTGTCGGGCTTTCGCCGCGCCTTGGTCAAAATCGCGACACGTTATTGAGGCGATTATCGGCGCTCGGGGCAGGGGTTCGAGTTCGCGAGGGGTCTAGCGTAATGAGTGGCTCTGATAGGGCGCGGTGGCGCGAGGTCACGCGTGATTCGCAACTCGTTAGCGTTAACGGCCAGTTAACGGATTTCCGGCAATGCTGAGAAGAGCCGCACTTTTCGTGCCGGGAGTAGCCAAAATGTATCGCGTTGTGCTCACTGCTGGACTCGCGACCGCGTTAGCGGGTTGCAGTCTGGGTTCTTCATCCATCTCGTCGGGATTTACCGATCCGGACACGACAGGGTCGCTGGCCTCGTCGCCCTCGCCGTCTTCATCGTTCTCGCCGGCAGTCAAAAGCGTCGGTCTTGGGGGCGAACCCTCGGTGCCGCGCAACGTGAAGGTCGCCTCACTCGACAAGGCGCCTTCGGGCACGTTCGAGAAAGCGGCTCCCGGTGTTCTGTCCGATCGCGACTATTCCCGCACGTCTCTCAATGCGGAAATGGCGCGCGATCTCATCAATGCGTATCGCAAGCAGCATGGCCTGAAGCCGCTGAAGCTCAATCCGGAGCTGACGGAAGCCGCCAAGTCGCATTCGCGCGATCTCGCGAAGTGGGACCGCATCTCCCATTACGGTTCGGACGGCTCAAACCCCTGGGATCGCGTCAAGCGCGCCGGCTATCACGCACGGCTGACGGCCGAGAACGTCGGCACGGGCCAGATCAATTTCAACGAAGTGTTGAAGGGCTGGGAAGAGAGCCCTGGGCATAACAAAAATCTTCTGACGCCCGATGCCCAGCATATGGGTATCGCCCTCGTTCAAGATCCCAAAACCGAATTCAAATCGTTCTGGACGCTCGTCATCGGCTCGCCGATGTGAGGAGAGAGAAGAGTCGAAGCTTCGTACTTGCGACTCTTTTCTGATTGGCGCTTGCGACTCCGCTTCGCGGAGCCGGCCGCAAGCGCCGAAGATGATCAGAGCTTCGGCAGGTTATTCCAGATCGGCATTTGGATGCCGAGGCGTCGCCATACGACGAGGGCGTTCAGCGATGCGGCGGCTATCAGTGAGAACGCGGTTGCGGTTGCCGCACCGATCATCCCGAAGTACGGCACCAGCGCGACATTGAGCGCGATGTTGAGCATCGCAGCAGAGAACAGCACGGTTGCGCAGAGTTTTTGTTCGCCGAGCATGTTGAGCAGGAATTCTGCCGGTCCCATCGCCGATCGGAACAGGAAGCCGACGACGAGAATGAACATCACCGGATAGCCTGCTCCGAACCCCGGACCGAAGAGCGAAAGCAACGGCATTCCCAATGCGAGAATGGCGAGCGCTCCCGCAAATGAGGGCCAGAACGTCCAGTTGACGGAATCTCTCACGAATGTTCGCAAGCCGACGTGATCGCCACGTGCGTGGAAGGCTGCGAACTTATGGGCGACGGCGCTTCCGACCGCGTAGTGGACGAACATGATGAGCGCCATCGTCTTGCCGGCGGCGAAATATATGCCGACGTCGGCTGGCGCCATGAACCGCGAGACGACAAGGATGTCGGTATTCTGAAGCAGCAGCTCGGCCGTCAGAATAACGAGAAGCGGCGCGGAAATCGTCAGCCACGACCGGAAGTCGGTTTCTCTAACGGCAACCGGTATCGTCGCGCTGACGCGCCTGTTGATCGAGAGCGTCTGAAACAATCCGGCGAGCCATGTCGCGACGATGGCGCCGCCCGCCGCCGTCGCGGCGTTCATCGGCAAGCCTGCGCGATTGGCTGCGAACATACTGCCAAGCAACAGGAGCGGTCTCAACACGTAGGGCGGGACGAGGGCGATGCTCATCCAGCCGTTGCCGCGTCCGATGCCATCCTGCACGTCGGTCAACGCGTAAAGCGGGATGCAGACGAGCGCGAGATAGATCGGCAAGACGAAGTGCGGTTCGATGCGATTACTCAAGAGCCAGACGCCGAGCACACCGAGCAGCATCACTATGGTGCCGCTGCCGAGCGCCAGAATTCGCACGCCCCAGATCAGGCCGCGCAGATGCTTGAAATCATTCGTCTCGCGGTAAGAGGGTGCGAGGCGGATCGAGGCGAGGTTGAGCCCGAGGTGGGACATCGCTCCGAGGATCAGGACCCAGGTCCAGACCGCAACGTAGATGCCGTATTCCGATCCGCCCATCCAGCGCGCGAGGACGATCTGGGTCAGATAGAGGAGACCGGCGCTCAGAACGCGAACGGCGAACGCCAGAATGGCGTCGCGCTGTGTGCGTTCGCGCTCACCGTCAGAGGCGAGGAGATTGGCTGTTTGTTTGAAAAGACCGGAAGCGATATTTCGCGTGATCGCCAAGGGCGTGCGGGGAGAAGGGATGCTCGTGGCTTCCGCAACTTCGTCGCGCGCGCCAGCTTCGGCCGGCCAAAGCTTCTCGGCTGTCGCGCTCTTCACGTTGGGTGAATTCCCGTCTTTCAAATGCCTTCGAGGCGTTCCCGTTCGCGTGTACGAACAAGCTCAGCGACCCCCGTCCATGCCCATGACCGTCCGGCGTCCCCGCGCTGTCCATGATAGAGGGCGAAGAAGTCGGCGATCCCCGCTGCGAACGATCCGTGTTTTCCTTCGAGAACTTCGGCCATCGCGCCGAGATCTTGGGGCGGAGGCGTAAAGTCCAGGTCGGCGTTCTCAGTCGCACGCAGCGGCAAGGCCATCGTAAGGTCCTACTCAAGGCTTAAATCCAGGTTGATGGATTTGGCAAAAGCAAGTTTGACGCCATATTCGTAGGCTGCCGCTTCACGGATGTTCCGGAGTTTGGTTAACTGGAGGTAGCGTAAGCCGGCGTCGCGCCTCACAGCTGCATAAAAGCTAGGACGAAATCGATATGATTTGGATTTCGAGGGCAGCGGTGCGTGTCGGGATGCTGTTTGTTGCATGCGTTGTCGTGATGGCTGCAACAGGCGTACGCGCCCGCGCTTGCGATTTGCCCGGCTGTGCCGGAATGGAACTCGTCCAAGGTGTGTCGCCGAAAGAGGACAGTCCGGACGTCGATCCCGAAACAACTCCGGATGACGGAACGAGCGGACAGAATCCCCGGGTGCCCGGTGATAACGATAACGACGACGATGGCGCCGGTTCGGATCAGGCATCGCCGCCCGATACGGCTCAGCCTCCGGGATGCATTTTTCGACAGGGCCCGCTCGACTTGATCGTCTAGCGGCTGTCAGTCTGATTTATTCGGAGGTCGCTTGGGCGGCGGCTTCCGGTTGGGGCGAGCCGTTTGATGGGCTTGAAGACGACGCTCCCTCGGAGTCGGGACCCTTCAGTGCCGAGCGGGCTTCGCCGGTTGGTTCGCCGCCTTTTTTCGCACTCTTGTTCTTGGAGGCCGCGAGCTTGCTTTTCGATTTATGCCTTCTGCCCGCGATGTGCCGCTTATGGCCGCCGCATCCCCAGGCCGCCACGGTATCACGTACCGAGACCACGCCTCTGGCGTTCGGGTCCATGGGCAGGTTGTCAATGGTCGTCGTGTTGAAGATCTGCTTCCAATCGTAGTTCTGGAATCCGTATTCCAACAGGCTCGCGGCGCGGACCGCCCGTTCGTTGCCGGATGACTCGCCCAAAACGACCGCCATCAAACGGCGACCGTCGCGCGTGGCGCTAGCGACGACGTTATATCCGGAATCGCATGTGAAGCCGGTCTTGAGGCCGTCGGCTCCCGGAAACGTTTTCAGAAGCGCGTTGTGACTGCCCAGCCGCCGCTTGCCGATGCGCATGTCCGGCATCGCCCAGTAGCTCGCGTACTGTGGATATTCGCTGACCACGGCGCGGGCAATTTTGGCGATATCGCGTGCGCTCGTCAGCTGGCCTGGATCGGGCAGACCGTTCGTATTGACGAAATTTGTATGCGTCATGCCGAGGCGGCGGGCCGTCGCGTTCATCTTGTCGATGAAGGCAGCTTCGCTTCCGGAAATCGCTTCGGCGAGCATCACGGTCACGTCGTTGGCGGATTTGATGATGACCGCCTTCAAGGCCTGCTCGACCGAGAGCATGGCGCCGACATTCAGGCCGACCTTGCTCGGAGGCTGGAGGGTCGCGACGAGGGAGCAGGGGATCTTATCGTCGAGATGGATCTTGCCTTCCTTGATGGCTTCGAAAGCGATGTAGGACGTCATCAGCTTCGTCAGGGAAGCAGGATGCCAGATGTCGTCAACGTCCTCGGAATAGAGGATTTTGCCCGTCGCAGGTTCGAACAGCAGCGTCGGACTCGCTGATGCCGGCGGGATTGCCGTCAGCCAAATCAACACTGTTGCAACGATGCCGGCTGCGTGTGACCGCATGAATGTCCTCAGTATTACCAGAGTTCGGCTACCATATTCGCGACGGGGGGCCAACCGAACCCGATTTCGCGCCAACCTTATGAAGAGTTGTGTTGCTCGTGCGGCGCTACCTGCGGCTAAATCGGGTGAGCGGGATTCAAAAATCCACAATTCTCGTGGGCCAGCAGGGGATACTTGGCCCGATCTGCCCGGGTTCCACTTGGAGCGCTCGAGAGCAATAGTGAGGTTGACAGGCCGTGCTTAAATCGTGCCCATTCGAAAATATATACGCCACATAATCACAGCTTCGGCGTTTCGGCATCATGCGGCACACAAGTTCCGAAGCACTGCATCGGCCCGAGACCAGCACCCGCGATCGGATGGCGATTTTTTTCGCCCTCTCGCTTGTGCTGCTTCTCGCTTCCCTCGATCAAACCATCGTTGCAACCGCGCTTCCCACAATCGTGCGCGATATCGGCGGGTTGACGCATCTCACGTGGATCGTAACGGCCTATCTGCTGGCGACGACCGTCGTCGTGCCACTTTATGGAAAACTCGGTGACCTTTTCGGCCGCCGCCTGATCCTGCAAATCGCGGTCATCATTTTTCTCGTCGGCTCCGCGCTTTGCGGCATTGCGCAAAACCTGCCGGAGATGATCGCCTTTCGTCTCTTGCAGGGCTTGGGCGGCGGCGGCTTGATCGTCACCTCGGTCGCGGTCGTCGGCGACGTCGTGCCGCCGCGGGAACGCGGAAAATATCAGGGATTTTTCGGCGGGATCTTTGGACTGTCCACCGTGCTCGGGCCGCTGATCGGCGGTTTCATCGTCGATCAATTTTCCTGGCGCTGGATATTTCTGATCAATCTGCCGTTCGGCATTCTGGCGCTTTTCGTCATCAACCGGACGTTCCGTCCACACCGGCAAAAGGCGGAAATCAATATCGATTACGCGGGCGCCGTGCTGCTTGGTATGGCGCTTACCGCACTCGTCATCGTCACGAGCCTCGGGGAGACACTCGTCAGAGAAGCGCCCGTCAGCCTATTTGCGTTCTCATTGCTCGGCGTCGTGTCGCTCGCCTCGTTCATTTACATCGAAACGAAGGTGCCCGATCCTTTGATGCCGCTATCGCTTTTCAAAAACCGGGCGTTCGTCATCGCGGCGTCGATCGGCTTTATCGTTGGTCTAGCGCTTTTCGGATCAATCACGCTTCTGCCGCTCTACTTCCAGATCGTGAAGGGTTTGGACCCGACAAACGCCGGCTGGCATCTGACGCCGATGATGATCGGGGTGTTCCTGACATCGATCACGAGCGGGCAGATCATCTCTCGCATCGGGCGTTACAAGATATTTCCGATCGTCGGCACCGGCATCATGACGGTGGCGCTCTTCCTATTGTCGCGCATCACTGTCGAGACCACGCCGTTCACGGCGTCTGTTTACATGCTCATTCTCGGTTTTGGCCTGGGCATGGTTATGCAGATACTCGTCATGGCCGTGCAGAATGCTGTTGCTTTCGAACAGCTCGGTGTGGCGACGTCCGGGACGACGCTCTTCAGGTCGATCGGCGGCGTTGTCGGCGTTGCGATGTTCGGTGCGATCTTCGCCTACACGCTTCAGCAAAAGGTGATGGCAACCGCGCCCGAACTTGCAGGGGCACTGACCAACCCCGATGCGGTCCTGGCGCTGTCGGGAGACCTCAAAGCTACCTACGACAAGCTTTTCGTCGCGTCGCTGCATCCGGTATTTCACACGGCGTCGTTGCTGGCGCTTCTGGCGTTTGCGCTGTCCTTCGCACTCGAAGAAGTACCGCTTCGCAGCAGCATCACGTCCGAGCCGTCAACCGATCCTCTGCTCATTCCGCGTGACGCGACTTCGCTCGCGGAATTGGAGCGGATCGTCGAGCGCATCACGGCGCGAGAAAATCGCTGGCGCGTCTATCAGACCGCCGTCTCGCGGCTCGGCGCCGATCTTCAGCCGGATGAATTATGGTTGCTTGCGCGCGTGGGCGAGCGGAACGGAAAAGCTGAGAAAGAAGAGCTTCGCAAGAAGCTCGGTGCAAAGGAAACGCGGCCGGCGCATCTTTTTAGCCGGCTGGAGGCTGCCGGCATGGCTCGCGAGGCGGGTGGCAGCATCGAGCTCACGGACAAAGGTCGATCGATTTACGACCGGCTGCTGCGTCAGCGCGAAGACGATCTCCGGCACATGTTGCACGATTGGGACCGGAATGAGCATCCGGAGGTTCGTGCGATGCTAAAAAAGATGGCGAACTCATTTGCGAGTTCGCCACCGGTACCGCCTGCCGCTACTTCTTCTTCGACAGCTCGCTGAGTTCGGAGAATTCTTCCTCGCTCAAGTTTATGTTTGCGCTGGCGACGTTCTCTTCGAGGTGTTTGACCTTCGACGTTCCCGGAATTGGCAGCATGACGGGGCTGCGTTTCAAAAGCCACGCGAGAGCGATTTGGCTCGGGACCGCGTTATGCTTTTTCGCGATCGCTTCAAGGCGCGAGCCCGGTTTCGCAAGATCGCCAGCGGCTAGAGGATACCAGGGGATGAAGCCGATGTTCTGCTTCTCGCAGAAGTCCAGCACGTCCTCGCTGCTGCGATCGCCGAGGTTGTAAAGGTTTTGGACGGTCGCGACCTTGAAGAATTTCTGGGCTGCTTCGATTTCGTTGATCTTGACCTGACTTAATCCGACGTGGCGGATCAGGCCTTCCTTCTGCATCGCCTTGATCGCTTCGAACTGCTCGTTCTGCGGCACTTTCGGATCGATGCGGTGCAATTGCCAGAGGTCGATGCGTTCAACGCCAAGCCGGCGGATGCTCAGCAGCACTTCCTGCCGGAGATATTCCGGCCGTCCAAGCGGAACCCACACATCGGGACCGGTCCGAGCGAGACCGGCCTTCGTTGCGATGGTTAGGCCGCGATAGGGATGAAGCGCTTCGTGGATCAGGCGTTCGCTGACTTCCGGTCCGTAGCTGTCGGCGGTGTCGATAAAATTGACGCCGAGTTCGGGAAGTTTGCGAAGCGTGCGCAAGCACTCTTCCTTATCGGCCGGTTCGCCCCAAATTCCTTTTCCGGTGATGCGCATTGCGCCGAACCCGAGGCGATTGACCGGGATGTCTCCGCCAATAGAGAAGGTGCCGGAATGGCTTTTGGTGGCTGTGGTTGTGGACATGGCTCTCTCTTTCGTCTGGGGTTGGCGAGCTTGGTAGCATACGGAGCGCCGCGAAAATTGCGGTGCCGTATCGAACAAACTAGCGGGTGTCGCTAGAACCCGGCAGAACTTCCTCACATGCTGTGTGCACGCGAATATCGCTGCCGATGAACCTGCAGATTTCCTCTTTGCGGGCGGGGTTGTTGCGGACGGTGCTATCGGAGTATTTGAAGCCGTAGGTGCGTGCTACGGCGGCGAGATAGTTGTCGCGGCAGTAGGGTGTCGAAACTGGCTGGCCCTGAACGATCTGATAATCTTCATCGCATTCGATGGCTCGGGCCGAGCTGCTGGCGGCGGCAAGGAGTGCGGCGGTCATAAAACAAATTTGTGCGGTATGGGACTTCGTCATGGGGATTCTCTCAAATGCGCAGGTGCATGCGGGCACGACGCGGGCTCGATGAACGCGAGAGGGTAGGTGCGTTCCGGTGGGATATGGGAGCGGACGGAGCGGTGCTCAATATGGTCCGCGGGAGGCGATGCCTGCCATGACGTTTTCGAGCTGCTCTATGCGCGCAGCGTAACTCTTGCGCAGGCAGGCAAGCTCTTTGCCGCAGGACTCACGCGATTGCAGCCATGTTCGCTGGTCGTCCTGGATATTGCCACGCTGCCCCATGGCGACGAGCGATGTCGCAATCGCGAACAGCGTTGCCATCCGAGCTTCGCTTTGGCCGAGGCTGTAGTTGGTGCAGATCGTCCGTTCGGATGATGACTTTGCCTTGCTGCAGTCGAGCGGTGCGTACTCGCCGGCGTTAGCCGCTGCTGATGACGAAGCAATCGCGATCGCCAAAACAGTTCGTGCGATCCACTGCATCCGAAGCCTCAAAACATCGACGAGAGCGAGCGTTGAAGCGTGTCGAAGCCCTTGCTGATCGACGTTTGCATGTCGTCATAGGCGCTCGTCTTGCGTTTGGCGGTTTTTGTTTTCTTCGGCTTGGGCGGAGTAACCGCCGGAGCGCCGGGATCGGAGACCGAAGCGGCCAATGACGGATCGTTCGGTGGATCAAGCGGAAGGGCTTTATTGTCTTCGAAATGAATCGCGGAAGACGACGGAGGCGCCGGGTCGTTGGTCAGCGTCTGTTCGTTGGCCGAAACTTTGACCGCGGAGACGTGGCGTTCGATTGGAGCCGGGGCCGGGGCTGCTGCGTCTTCCTTCGGGAGCGTCAGCATTTCGGCGCGCGCCCAGGGATGATCGAGCATCGTTCGCTCTTCCGTGGGCGGTTGCTGGGTAACTGCTGAAGGCTTCAGCGCCGCTGCGGAGGCAGGAATTTCTTCACGCGTTTGTTGAAGCGATGCAGGATGAACTTCGGGTCCCAAGGTTCCCGTTGTGACCGCGCGTCCACGAGCGCAGGTCGCCGTTTCGTTGGATTCAACGAGCGCTACGAGGGTGTCATCCGGGCTGTCGACCGGAAGCTGAGCATTCACCGAGGCAGCGAAACCGCGCATCGCGTCTTTGGATGAATCGCTCCAGATACCACTGATCGGGCCATTGTAGCATTGAGCCCGCGCCAAGGCCTTCTGCAACTGTCGTATACGTGCGCCGCGATCGGAGGAAGGAACCGTCGCCGCGACCGGTTTGGTCAAAGCCATCGATCCGACCTGCACGACATCCGGTGACAAAGATGCCGTCACGCTCGGTTCGGCTCGGACGAGCGGAGGAGAAGCGATGGCGTCAGCTCGAGCGGGTGTCGAGGCGCTGTCGGGAATTGTTGCGGCGTATAGGGCGAGGGCTAGTCCCACCGTTACCGACGCAAGAAAGAAGCTTCCAGCCGTGCTGGAAAAACTCGCTGCGATTTTTCGAACGACGCTCACAGGCGATACTCTTCACAAGACACAACACCGCAAACTCGAACGCCAAGTCCGACTCCACCGGACCGTCTGCTCATGAACTTTCTGACATGAGCAGACATAAGCCGCAATCGAGCACAACGACGAGTGACGGCGGCGGCGCGTGGCGATGTCTTAGGCCTGCTCGCGGTGGCCGCCTAGTGCGCCCCTGCGCCAGCCCTGGGGAAAACGGGCGGCTTGGATAAGGCGCGCGATTGGGGCGGCAGGCCAGCAACAGGATGATCGCCGCTGCAACTGGGACTGTGGAATTCATCCTCGTTCCGGGGCGTGGCCCTTGATTACATTAGAAGCAACCTTATAATAAGCAAGCTTACTATTTTCGCCGTCTTGGTCTCAGATGGATAAAAACGCTCCAAGTGTCGGATTTTTACTGCACGGGTGCGCCCGGCTGCTGCGCAAGAGATTCGAGCAGAATTCTCAAGGAACAGGGCTGACGCTGCCGCAGTGGAAGGTGCTCGTCTATCTTTCAAGCAACGAGGGGATCAATCAGGCGGGGCTCGCCGATCTTCTTGACGTTGAACCGATCACTCTCGGGCGCAGCCTCGACAAGCTGCAGGCCCTGAAACTCATCGAGCGCCGTCCGCATCCAACGGACAGGCGATCATGGCTTCTTCATCTACTGCCTGCGGCTGACGAGAAAATTCAGCTCGCGAAAGTGATCGGTGACGCTACGCGGGCTGAAGCTTTCAAAGGCATTTCCGATGCCGACCGAGAACACCTTCTGAAGACATTGCAACGCATGCACGAGAATTTGGTGAAGGCGTGTGAAGCGCCGGCAGCGGAACCGAAACGGACAAGTCATGGCTAACACAAGCGAGAGCAACTCAAGTTCTGCTGTTTCCGAGGCCGCGACTGAGCGGACGAGCGACGACAACGTGCGCCGTATCGCGCCTCGTGTTGCGGCAGGAGAGGTCGCGAAATTGGAACCTTCATCGCGGCGCGGCGATGGTACGAAGAGCGCCGATCGACCAGCTGCCGCGTCCGCCGCGGAGACAAAGAGATCGATGAAGCGACGGCTGCTTTTTGCGGCGTTGCCGGTCGCTCTCGTCGTTGGCGGATATTTCTATGTCACCGGCGGGGCGACCATGTCGACCGACAACGCCTATGTTCAGGCGGACATCGTCGGTGTTTCGAATGATATCTCGGGCATCGTGAAAGACATCGTCGTTCGCGATAACCAGAACGTCGCGAAGGGCGATGTTCTTTTCAGGCTCGACGACGAACCGTTCAGATTGGCGCTCGAGCGTGCGGACGCCCAGCTCGGCATGGTGCGGAACGATCTTCTCGCGATGCGCACGAAATACAAGGATATGCAGGCGCAGATCGAGCAAGCGAAAGCCGATGTTGCGCTCAATAACTTGACGGTGGAGCGTCAGCAGAAGCTCGCCGCCAACAATTACACGGCGCAAGCGACACTCGATGCTGCGCGCAATACGCTGATCGCGTCACAGCAAAAGCTTGCGTCACTGAACCAGCAGCTTGACGGTATCGCGGTGGACCTCAACGGCAATCCAGATGCGCCGGTGGAAGAGCATCCGCGCTATAAGGATGCGTTGGCGGCACGCGGCGAGGCACAGCGCCAGCTTTCGCACACAGTCGTGAAGGCGCCGTTCGCGGGTGTCGTGACGAACGTTCCGTCGCTGCAGTCCGGGCAGTACCTTGCGGCCGCCGCGACGGCGTTCAACATCGTGTCGACCGATCATGTGTGGGTGGAGGCGAGCCCGAAGGAGACGGAGCTTACATCCGTCGAGCCGGGCCAGAAGGTGACTGTGACCGTCGACACGTATCCGGGCCAACGGTGGACGGGCACGGTCGAAAGCATCAGCCCCGCTTCGGCTTCGAGCTTCTCGCTGTTGCCGGCTGAGAATTCCAGCGGCAACTGGGTGAAGGTCGTGCAGCGCATTCCGATGCGTGTTCGCGTCGAGAACGAACCGGGCAAGCCGCAACTTCGCGTCGGGATGAGTGTGGAAGTGGACGTCGATACGGGACATCCGCGCGGGTTCCCGACTTTTCTGACAGACCTCTTTGGGTCTTCTGGAGCCAATCGTGGCTGACGCTATGCAATCGGCGTCGCGGCCCATCAACCGCGGCGCGATCACGGCCTGCATCATTCTCGCCGTCGTCATGCAGGCGCTCGACACGACGATTGCGAATGTCGCGTTGCCCTACATGCAGGGCAGCGTTTCGGCGAGTGCCGACCAGATCAACTGGGTTTTGACATCGTATATCGTCGCTGCCGCGATCATGACGCCGCCGTCGGGCTTTCTTGCCAACCGCTTCGGCCGGCAGCGCGTGCTGATGACGGCGATCGCCGGTTTCGTCGTCGCGTCGGTGCTGTGCGGCTTGGCGCAATCCTTGACGCAGATCGTCTCGTTCCGGCTGATGCAGGGCCTGTTCGGCGCGGCGCTCGTGCCCATCGCGCAATCCATTCTGCTCGACATCTACACGCCGGAAGAGCGTGGCTCGGCGATGGCGCTGTTCGGCATTTCGGTGATGGTCGGGCCTGTGCTCGGCCCCGTGATCGGCGGATGGCTGACCGATAATTTCAGCTGGCGCTGGGTTTTCTATATCAACGTGCCGATCGGCGCGGTGGCGTTTGCGGGCATCTCGGTCTTCATGAGGGAAACGGCCACGAGCAGCGATGCAAAACTCGATTGGCTCGGCTTCGGCAGTCTCAGCATCGCCATTGCAGCCGTGCAGGTATTTCTCGATCGCGGCTCGCAGCTCGACTGGTTTTCGTCTCTCGAGATCATCGTCGAAGCGACGATCGCTGCGTCGGCGTTCTATGTGTTTCTCGTCCACACGTTCACGGCGAAGCAGTCGTTCGTCAATCCGCGGCTGTTTCTCGATCGCAATTTCTCGGTGGGGATGCTGTTCATCTTCATCATCGGCGTCACGTATCTCGCGTCGATGGCGTTGATGACGCCCTATCTGCAAACGTTGATGGGCTATCCGGTCGTGACGGCAGGCTTGGTGATGGGGCCGCGCGGCGTCGGAACCATGCTCTCCATGTTTCTCGTCGGCCGTTTGATGGGCCGCATCGATACGCGCCTATTGTTGATAGCCGGGCTCGGGCTGACTGCTTGGGCGATGTATCAAATGACCGGCTGGACGCCTGCCGTTTCGGAATTCACGATTGCGTGGGTGGGTTTCGTCCAGGGCGCGGGACTCGGCTTCCTGTTCGTGCCGCTCACGACGGTGACCTTCGCGACCCTGCCGCCGCAATCGCGCGCCGACGCAACCGGGCTTTACAACCTGTCGCGCAACGTGGGATCGAGCGTCGGCATATCGGTCGTGTCATATCTTCTGACGCGGAATGTGCAGATCAACCATGAGATCCTCGGCGCGCACGTGACCGCGACCAACCGTGCGTTCGACAGCGCTGCGGTGGCGCATACGATGAGCCCGTGGACGGCGAGCGGCCGCGCGGCGCTCGATCAGCTCATTCAATTGCAGGCGACGATCATCAGCTACATCGATGATTTCAAATTGATGATGCTGCTGACGATCTGCGCGATCCCGCTCGTGCTCCTGCTTCGCAAGGCTGCGCCGCCGTCCGGCGGGGACCATGCGGTCGTGATGGAATAGCGCCTGGGGAGTACAATTCCGAGAGGCGCTTCCGATTTTCTATGAAATTTCGGTGCCGACAGTGTCGCTTCCCGGAGCCGGTTGCGATTTTGAATTATGATTATAATGTATGGTGCTCAGTTCGATCGCCCTCAGCTGTGCTGTGTCGCGCAGGGCTGTCGAGATCAATATTTTGGAAAGGGACGATTGTGGCAGATCGAAAGACAGGTTCACGGATCGTGGTAACCGGCATGGGGCTTGTCTCACCGCTCGGAGCGAACGTGGACGCGGCATGGAAGCGTCTCATCGCCGGTCAATCTGGAATACGTCGCTTGGACGAAGCGATCGTGCCGGATGTCGATTGCAAAGTCGGCGGTGTCGTTCCCGATATTACTGAAGACCCGGAAGGTTTCGATCTCGCGGCAGCGGTTCCTGCCAAAGATCGCAAGAAAATGGATCGCTTCATTCATTTCGCGATCGAGGCGTCGCGGCAGGCCCTGTCGCAAGCCGGTTGGGCCCCGCAAGACGAGCGGTCGCGCGAACGAACGGGAACGGTCATTGCGTCGGGCATCGGCGGATTTCTCACGATCACTGAAGCGGTGCGGACGGTCGACAATCGCGGCGCGAAAAAGCTTTCGCCGTTTACGGTTCCGTCGTTTCTCGTCAACCTCGCCGCCGGGAACGTCTCGATCTTGTTTGGTCTCAAGGGGCCGATCGGCGCGCCGGTGACGGCGTGCGCGGCCAGCCTGCAGGCCATAGGCGACGGCCTGCGCTTGATCCGCAGCGGAGAGGCCGATGTCGTGGTTTGTGGTGGGGCAGAGGCGTGCATCAACAGAGTCGCTCTCGGGGCATTTGGAGCAGCGCGTGCGCTCTCGACTGGCTTTAACGACGAGCCGGAAAAAGCATCGCGACCGTTCGACAAGGCGCGTGACGGCTTCGTGATGGGCGAGGGAGCGGGTATGCTTGTGATCGAGAGCGAAGAGCATGCGTTGGCTCGCGGAGCTGTTCCGCTTGCGGAAGTCGCCGGATACGGCACGAGCGCGGATGCCTTTCACCTCACCTCAGGCCCACCGGATGGAAGCGGTGCACTGAGGGCTATGCGCGATGCACTCGCCATGTCCGGCGTTTCGCCTGACGCCATCGGCTATCTCAATGCGCACGCGACCTCGACGCAGGTGGGCGATAGCGGCGAGCTTGCCGCGATACGCACCATGTTCGGCCAGGGAATAGCTTCAAAACGCAACAGGGGGCCCGCGATCTCATCGACTAAATCGGCAACAGGCCATTTGCTCGGCGCTGCCGGTGGCCTCGCCGCGATATTTTCCGTTCTCGCGTTGCGAAGTGGCGTGCTGCCGCCGACGCTCAATCTCACCGATCCGGATCCGGAAGCTGAAGGCCTAGATCTTATTGGTTCGGAGGCGCGGAAAAGCGATATCGAATACGCTCTTTCGAACGGATTTGGTTTTGGCGGAGTCAATGCGTCGGTGATTTTCCGCCGCTGGTCGTGACCTTCGATTGTTGCGGCAGTCCTTAGCCGCCGCGCAATTGATCGGCCATCGCCGCAATGGTCCGGTCGTAGACGTCGGCCTTGTTCCATTCGGCGATGACGCCGTAGTTGTGCGAACCGGGCTCGTAGGAGCCGCCCCGCTGCCAGCCGTGGCCTGCGAGAAAGCTCGCCGTCGAAGCAAGGATGTCCGGCACGCTGTGGATCAGGTCCTTGTGGCCGTCACCGTCGAAATCGACCGCAAAACGGATATACGGCGTCGGCAAAAATTGCGTCTGGCCGATTTCGCCTGCCCAGCCGCCGCGCAATTGCGCGGGCGTCAGGTCGCCTTCATTGACGATCCGCAAAGCGTCGAGCAATTGACCGGTGAAGAACTCGCTCCGCCGGCAATCGTAGGCCAAGGTCGCGAGCGAACGGATGATCGAATAGCGGGCGGTGGCGTCGGCGCCGTAATGCGTTTCGAGGCCCCAGATCGCGATGATCACCTCGCCCGGAACGCCGAAGCGTTTCTCGATGCGATCGAGCAGCGCTCGATGACGCTGCATCAGAACGCGGCCTTTGTTGATCAGGGCCTTGTCGACGCGGCGCGCATAGAATTGCTGAAAGCTGAGTTTGAATGACCGCTGCGAGCGATCGAGGCGGATGATAGAGGGATCATAGGTGACATCGGAGAGTGCCGACAGAACGGTGCCCGAGCCGATGCCCTGCGCTGCTGCCTGAAGCCGGAACCGCTGAAGCCAGCTTTGAAATCCGGCTGGCCCGCTGCCGCATTGA
Source organism: Hyphomicrobium sp. 99 (assembly GCF_000384335.2). Classification (NCBI taxonomy): domain Bacteria; kingdom Pseudomonadati; phylum Pseudomonadota; class Alphaproteobacteria; order Hyphomicrobiales; family Hyphomicrobiaceae; genus Hyphomicrobium; species Hyphomicrobium sp. 99. The sequence continues at coordinate 3,963,029 of NZ_KQ031382.1, read as the reverse complement.
GCCGCCGCTGCTTCGCCGGCCGTGCCGACGAGCAAGAGGGCGACCAGACATATCGCGTTCAGCCTGATCTTGATGGGCGCAGCAGACGTCGACGGCATGTTTCTTCTTTCGCTCGGAGGGGGAAATCGTTCGGACGGGCGGGCAGTGCGTATGGCGCCCTTACTGTCACATCTTCCGTGCATCGCCAAATGCGCATGTCACCGCGCGGAAAAAAGCTATCTTTTTCAAGGTGCAAGAGAGAAGGCGCAGAGATGCGGCCTGATACCGGATGTTACGCAGGGAACAGCTTCCGGTTCGCTAGCAAGTTAATTCTCGTCGCATTCGAAGGGCTGACCGCGATGATGATCCGAGCCGCGACGACAGATCCATTCTCGTTTAGCGACGCCGCTGCAGTGGTGGGCGGGATGCTGATTGTCGGCGTCCTGGTTTTCTGCATTTCGGTATGTGCAGACGACTCGCCGATTTCGGACTTTCTGCATCGGCCACAGGGGGAAGCCGACGCATCGCGCTTCAACGAACTCTTAGGGGCCCTGAACGGGTCGCAACAAATTCCCACGCCTCTTCAGGAGCACGCGGCTTCAGAGGAGAGCGCGCAGGCCGCGGATGTAAGCATCGCGCCTGAACAGCAGCTACAAACACGAGAAGAGATCAGGCGATAAAGGGGCAGTCCCGCCGCTGCCCCCCGTCGAACGATCGTCTGCCTCACATCTTGCAGATGGTCGCTTGTGCGTGACAGGTCGACAGCACGCCGTCTTGTGTGCAGCGATACTTGCGCGGGCCGAAGTTATAGCCTGGTGTGCCGGCGCCGGTCATCCAGACCATAAACACACCCATGTCCGTCTGCTGAAGAAGCGATTCGTCGGCCAGGAATTTTGCGTTTGTTTCGCCGAGGGGGGATGATCCCAGCGAATACTTTTTGAAGCATTCCCTGGCGTCGGCGGGGACTGAGGCGAAGGCTGCGGCTGCCAGAAGAGCGAGCGTCAAGCCGGTCGTCCGGCCAGAAATCTTGCGCATTGAAGTCACTCCAAGTGGTTGTGAGATGGCGGTGGAAGCGTGCCATGGCTCGGAAACTGCAAGCACGGAAAATCAACAGAACATCGCAGATTTCAGTGGCCTCGCGGCGTCTATACATCACCTCCTCGTCACGCCATCTGCACGATTGCGGATCGCGATTGAGCACAAGTTCGATTGAGAAGTTTGCGAGCAGGTTGTCGTCTCGCTCGGGCTGATGCGCCGATCTCAGTCGAAGCCGCGGCGTTGCGAAAGTCGGACCGAAAGGATCCGCTTCTCTTGTCGGTCGAGGCATTCACGGTATTATCCAAACCCGGTATATCCGTCTCAGGAGAAATCCTCAGGGGACGCAATTCATGAGCAGGGGGCGGAGCGCCAATGCCTCGTTCGTTTGGAGGGTATCGCAGGACCGATATCCTCATCGGCCAGCGTATACGACTTTTTCGACATGCTTCGGGTATATCGGCTGAAGATATGGCCCGCGTTTCCGGACTAGACATCGGTGATTATGCAAGTCGCGAGCTGGGCGAGGCCCGCTTTAAGACGGCGGAGCTTTACGAAATTGGGAAGGCGCTGAAGGTCCGATTGGCGGATATTTTCGGGTCCATCGGCGCCGTCGGTGATACGGTCGATTAGTCGTCCTCGGGCAAGCGGTCGATAAGATCGGCGAGTTGCCGAAGGTGCGTTCCAAGTTCAGCCGTGACATTGAGTTGGCCGCGTCGCTGCGACGTGTCCATTGCATCGCGGATGCCATCGATGACGCGGCACAAATGCATGATGAGTTCGTCCGGCTGATCTTGCTGAATGAAGAATGTGCGTTCCATGCGAAGTGCTTTTCGAATTTCAGGATGCGACGCGCACTGGCATAGGCTTTTGCGGAAGAGCGATGCTTTTCTCCCACGGCTCGCGAACCTTGAGCGACAAGCGGATTTGGGGCGGAATAAGAGTGACGGAGGGCGTCGGCAGTGGAGCGGGAACAGCGCTTTTGATCGAGATCGAAAATGCTGCCGCCATCTCGAGGGCCAGGAGCTGCAACTCGAGGTTCGCCAATCCCATGCCGATGCAAACGCGTGGTCCTGCTCCGAACGGGAGGTAGGCTTTGCCCGTGAAATTGCGCGTGAGGTCGAACTCGTTGGGGTTGAGCCAATAATGCTCATCACGATGCAATTGCCACGGGCAGAAGATCAGCGAGTCGCCGGTCTTGAGGGGTATATCGCGGACGGTGAAATCGGTTTTGACGTCGCGCGAGAACCAATGGGCCGAGGGATAAAGCCGGAGGACTTCACGGACGAACGCGAGGCTCTTTGCGGCGCGCGGCAGAATTTCAGGCCGCAACTCGCCGGCGTCGTCTGACGAGGCTTCGGCTTCCGCAGCGAGTTCTTCGGCGAGACCCGGTACTGTGCCGAGGTAATAAAGAATCCAAGCCGCGGCCGAACCGGTTGTGTGGTGGCCTGCCAGCAGCATTGTCACAATCTCGTCGCGGATTTCGACGTCGGTCAGGCCGAGATTGATCAAGGCGCCGACGGCTGTCGAAGATGCGGCGCGGGCGCGGACCCTCGTGACGACGGCGTCGATCATTCGACGTGCCAGTTCGCGCTTGCGCCAGCGCGCGCGGGCTTTCCAGGGCGGAAGCGGAAGGACGCGGAACAGATCATCCGCCAGATCAGACTCGACGAGACGAACGGCTTCAACAATCGCTCTCTCATCGCCGCGCGAAAGCACGTCCTTGCCAAACATGGCGATGCAAATCATGCGCAGCGCCAAGGGTGCAGTCAGGTCGTGAGCGGAAATCTCCGATTGTTTGGAAGCGGCTACTGCGCTCTCGCGTATGGCGGCCGACATTTCCGGAACGAATCGCTGGGCGACGCCCTTCGCGAAAACTGAATGGAGTACAGCACGGCGCTTGCGGTTTTCCTCGCCGTTGAGCGTCAGCGTGCTCTGGCCAACGACAGGGCGGAGCTTGCTTACAAAGCGTCCTTTGTCGACGAGGACTTCATCGGATTTCAGCAGATGCCTGACGAGATCAGGATCGGTTACCAGCCAGATGGGTTTGGGCCCAAGATGGAGCCTCACCAATGGCTCGATCGCCGATTCCGCTTGCGTCAGGAAGAACTTTAGCGGGTCCCGATTGAACGACCTCAGGTCTGAAAACCAGTGTTTCATCGATGATCTCAACTGTTTGAAGGAGATCCATGAGAGCGTCGTAGGCTTCTCCGCCTTGCTCTTGGATTGGTATTTCGCCTGCCACCGCTGTGAGTCTTCGGCCCTTGCGGTCGTTGCCGATGAACTGCGGAGATCCGTAGCGGCGCGTCTTGATGCCGATTTGCCGGAGCAACCGTTCGTGACAGAGGTCTACGAGTGCCACCAGCGCCTTGGCTCCGCGCAACCGCGCGAGGTGAAGCATCACCGCGTAAGTTACGCCCGCAATATTCAGGTCAGGTGGATGGACGCCGAGGCGACTGATTTCCCACATATCCGGCGCTCTCGGGTATGGACGCTCGGTGGCAAGCTGCGGAAATACAGAAAGGGCCAGGTATTCGTGATCGCAGCGTATCGCGCGAAATCCGCTGATGAGCTTTGCATCGGCATAGATGGCGCAATAGGTCGCGGTGGTCCCATCGAATTGATCGATCTCAAGGTTTCCGAATACCGGTAAGTCCCACTGCAAAGTGTCGACGAACAGCCGTCTTCGGAATTCCTGAAATTCTCTCACCAGTGCGGGATTGCTCTGGACATTGCAAAGTTTCGCAACCAGTCTTGGTCTTTGGGAACTCATGGCCACTACCGTGCGCAAAATTTCTACCCATCGGCACTCGGTGTGCGGGACTAATCCGATGGTGAAGTTTTTCGCGAGATGACTTGCTTTGGGAAATCCCCTGAATGGGGGAGAGTCTGCGAAATGAATGTCGAAGAAGCGATTACCGCGGTCGAAGCCTCAAGCGACCTCGATGAACTCAAACATACTTTGCAGAGGATTGCGGAGGACTACGGGTTCGCGTCGTTCAACTTTCTGGATGTCGGAAATCCCCATCAGGATGTTCCATTTTACATGGGGACAACCGGCGAAGCTTGGGAGAGCGACTACAAGTCGAACAAGTTCGTCCATGTCGATCATTGCGTGAAATTCGCGCGACGGACCAACACGCCATTTTCGTGGGATGAGGTGCCGCTGCCGAACGTGCCAAGTGGGCCGAAGCCCGGCGCATACAAGATCATGGAAGCCGCGCTGGATCACGGTTTCAAAAACGGTGTTGTTGTTCCGTTTCACTATCGCGATCACTTAGGCCGCATGAACTCGAGCCTCTGCTCCTTCTACTGGAAGGATACGATCAGCCGCTTTCAGTTCATGATTCTGCGAAAGAAGATCGATCTGCATGTGGTGCTGGTCTACTGGGTCCAGCGCGCCGTCGATCTGATTGCCGAAAAACACAGAGACGATCCAAATCGCGTGATCGCGCCGGAGTCGGTGTCGAGCGTCCCCCTAAGCGACCGCGAGCGCGATGTGCTGGCGTGGGCGGGGAGAGGCAAGACCGTTTTGGAGACAGCAGAAATTCTGCGACTGAGCGAAGAGACGATCAAAAGTCATCTGCGAAATTCGATGCGGAAACTCGGTGCTGCCAACAAAACGCATGCCGCCGTTCGTGCTCTCTATCTCGGATTGATCGATTACTGAGGTTGGTATCGTTGCGGCGAGTGGGAATGCTTGGGAGCCGGGGATGTGGTGTCGATTACGGAAGAATATCACCTTCGCGACAGCCGTCTGCGCGTTCGGCCCGTTTTCAATCTCAGAAGTTCGCGCGGCTGAGGGTGGGCTCACCAACTACGTTCCCGGCTATTACGGAGATTTCGCGGTAGCGGTTGCGCCCCAAAACGGTCTCTACGTCTATGGAACCGCCTATAGTTATCAGGCCAAGTTGAAAGGGCCCGCTATTCCGGACACGGTGTCCGCCAGCGCCATGCTCTATCTCAGCGGATTCCAGTACGTCACGGATCACAAGATTTTCGGAGCCACTTACGCGTTCGGCGCCTACACAACTTTCCTTGACGCCCACACTGAAGCGAAGCCACCGCCGTTCAGCCTTGATGCAAGTATTGCCGATCGCGGCGACACGAGCATCTCGCCGCTCGTTCTCTATTGGGCGTTTGGAAACCTCTATGTGAGCGCATACCAATCGATCATCATACCGACAGGCTCCTACGATGACGGCGCAGCGCTCAACGCCAGCCGAAATTACTTCACCTTTGATTCCGTCGTTGCGCTGACATGGCTCGACCAGAAACAGGGTCTCGAAATCTCTCTCGTTCCTGGGGTGATGTTCAACACCGAAAATCCCGCGACCGACTATCGGACGGGCGATGAATTCCATCTCGATGGTATGCTCAACAAATATTTCTCGCAGAGCTTCGCTGTTGGATTGCACGGGTACTTCTATTCGCAATTCACGAATGACAGCGGTGCGGGAACTCCTAGCATTCGCAGCGCATCGGCAGGCGTCGGTCCGGCGCTTCTATGGAACACGACCTCGATCGGCATTCCCGGCAAGATCGTCGGAAAGTGGCTGCATGAGGTCGACGCGACCAATCGCTTTCAAGGCGACATTTTAAGTGTAACCGCCGCGCTCAAATTTTAGCGGAAAGACGTGAATGCAGCTTCTGATTTAATTGTCGCCGTCGTCGATCGCGGCCAAATTACGTGCTGGCGCGGGGGAGCGTTTTTTTACGGTTCGTTTCACGGGCACGTCAGAATAGATTCGATTGATCTCTTTTCCCAAGTCCGCCAAATCGATGAAATGATCAGCTTGCCGGCGGAGTTCGTCGGAGATCATTGGTGAATTCGTCTGAAGGCTTGAGACGACGGTGATACGTTTGCCCAATTCTTGAAGCGCGGCAACAAGGCTTCGAAGATCGCCGTCGCCGGAAAAGATGATGATGTGGTCGACTTGGTTGGCCATTCGCATGGCGTCAACGGCCAATTCGACGTCCATGTTTCCCTTGAACTTCTTTCGGCCCGCGGAGTCGGTCAATTCCTTCATTGGCTTCGTTATAACGGAATAGCCGTTGTAATCGAGCCAATCGACTAATGGGCGTATTGCGAAGTATTCGGGATCTTCCGGAATCACCGCGTAGTATTGGGCTCTAACAAGTCGAACCTTGCTTCGAAACAGGTTGAGGAGCCGACCGTAATCGATGTCAAACCCCAACGATTTCGCCGTCGCGTGAAAATTTGCTCCGTCAATGAGGAGCAACGTCCGTTCATCCGGGTAAAGCTTCATCTTTCGGCCTGATCGAGGGCTAATCTTTTTGTCTAAGAAATCAACTTCTACGGCATAACGGGCGAAGCCGTCAGAGAATTTTGATGTGGTGCTGCAATGTTCATCGTTTTGCAGGGCAATTGCGGCGTTCTTGCAGAGAACAGAATTTTTCTTGGCTTCCGGCTCAGCAGTTTATGCAGCGAGTGCTGCTGTAGCGGGTGCAGCGCAGTAGCCGGTTGTCGATCAATTTTGCGGGCGTTGCCGATAGCCTTCCGGTCGCGCGGCGCTATCTTGTGTTCAGTCATTGAAAAAAAGGGCCCGCTTTCGCGAGCCCTTTTTTTCTTGATTTATATGACGAGCTTTACTGTTTAGGCGCGGCTGGGGCTGGACCGTTCGTACTGCCTTCGGCACCCTTCACACCCGTTGCATCCTGAGCCGGCTGGGTGGTCTTATCGATGGTTGGGTTCGCGCCACTGGTGCCGGTCGAAGCACCAGTCGAGCTATTGTCGGGATGGGCCGCCGGGCCGTTGGTGCTACCAGCAGCACCCTGGACGCCAGGTCCCGAGGTCCCCGAAGACTTCATCGCGCCGCTGTCAGCAGCGTTCGTCACCGGATGATTCACATCAGCAACGTTTCGATTGTGGTCGTAGAAATACCAAGCACCCAAGGCGATTGCTGCGACGACAATGATGCCGGCGATCCACGATCCCGTCGACGTTCCGACGTCGTCTTGGCCGAGGTTGCGCTCGCGGCCGGAGCGGGGATCTTCATACGTCATGTTGTTTCCTCCAAATTTGCTTCGGAGGGGGAACGAAACGAGGGGGATTCGGTTCCTTTCGCCCTGACGCCAATCCGGCTCTCAGCCAGCCATTGCCGGTCACGAATGGTTGCCTTTCTTTGCAATTCTGCCCATGCAGTCGGCGGGAGTTGAATGATCAACATCTGTGCAGTTCGGGTAGCTATTGCACAGATTTCAACCCAAATGCTCCGCATGCGGCTTTGTTTGGTAGCAGATTGCTGAACGCTCATTTTGCCTACTTTCAATGCCTTGACCAGATTTTGATCAGGCTGGCACGATTTTTGTTTCCTTTCTCATCGGGCCCTGTTCATGCGCAGGTCCGGTCGCCTCCACGACAATAGAAACCGGGGGGCCAAATGAGACCGATCTCAGCTGTTCTAAAGCTGTTCAAGCGTCAGGAACTGCGCGGAGCGCCGATCTCGGTCGACGCGGCTGGTGAGATCGTTTCCAGACCTCATTTTTCAAAAATTCACACTCGAATTTTTTTGTTCGACGCGTCTCGCCCGAAGCGAGAATCCGCGCTCTGAACGTGTGGGGATGAATTGAGCACGAAAGACATACTTGCCGGCAATTGCGATCCCATCGAATTGATCACAGGAGATATAGGCGATGCTTCATCCCGTCATTCCGCTCGCTAGATTTGCGAAGGGCAAGCTTCCACCGATCGCGAAAATATTTCGAGGCGTCGTCCTTGCGCTTTTCGTGGCGAGCCTTGCCAGCGTATTTGCATCGTCATTCTCAGTCGCGCAGGAGACGGCTCCTGCTCCGGCCGCGACACCGGCCACTCCGGCGGCTCCTGCCGCGGCGGCCGCTCCGGCGCCTCTTCCTGCATGCGATGCAAAAACGGTCGAGAAGTGCACCGTCAATGCCGGCGACACGGCGTGGATGCTGACGTCAGTCGCACTCGTGCTGATGATGACGATCCCCGGCCTCGGGTTGTTTTACGGCGGAATGGTGCGAAGGAAAAACGTCGGCGATACCGTGATGACGTCGTTCGCGATTACCTGTCTCGTGACGGTACTGTGGGCCGTCTGTAATTACAGCTTCGCGTTCAGGGCCGGCACACCATTCATCGGAGGACTCGATCGTGCGTTTCTGCAAGGGATACTGAGCGATATTTCGAGCGGTGCGAACAATCCCAATCCGCTTGCGCCCACGATCCCCGAAACCGTCTATATCTGCTTCCAGATGACGTTCGCGATCATTACGCCTGCGCTGATCGCAGGGGCGTTTGCGGAGCGCATGAAGTTCTCGTCCATGCTCTGGTTCATCGCTCTATGGGCGACCATCGTCTATGCGCCGATCGCGCACTGGGTATGGGGACCGGGCGGCATATTGAATTCGACGAATGATCAGGCCTGGTTCAAGGTTCTGGACTTCGCCGGCGGCACCGTCGTCCACATCAACTCGGGCATAGCCGGGTTGGTCGCTTGCTTGGTGCTCGGAGCGCGCAAGGATAGCGGCCCCGCCCACAACATCGTTCTCACGTTCATCGGCGCGTCACTTCTTTGGGTTGGCTGGTTCGGATTTAACGCGGGTTCGGCGGTGACGGCCAACATTCAAGCCGGCATGGCGATGCTTGTCACGCAACTCGCGACGGCGATAGCCGCTCTCACGTGGATGCTGATCGAATGGATACTGCGGCGCAAGCCGACGGTGGTTGGCATTTGCTCGGGTGCCGTTGCCGGGCTCGTCGCAATTACGCCCGCTTCGGGTTTCGTCGGACCGGCCGGCGCCTTAGCCATCGGGATCAGTGCCGGCATCTTCTGCTACTGGGGGTCGACCGGTCTCAAGCACATGTTCGGTTACGATGATGCACTCGACGCATTCGGCGTGCACGGCATTGGCGGCATCGTCGGTGCGTTGTTGACGGGCGTCTTCGCGATCAGCGAGTACGGCGGAACCCCGGGTTGGATCGAGGGTAATCCGCATCAGGTAATCAACCAGGCGGCTGGCATCTCGATCGTCCTGGCTTACGATGTGATCGTCACGTTCATCATCCTGAAGCTCATCGATTGGACGATCGGCCTGCGCGTCGCCCCGGACGTCGAGCGCGAAGGTCTCGATCTGACGCTCCACGGCGAAATCGTTCACTAGTTAGACTGGTCGAATTTTCGGGAGCCGGATGTTCCGGTTCCCGAATGACACTAAATTATTTGCCGGGCGATCGAAGCCCGCTGATTTTGTCTCGCGTGCGAAAGCGGGCCATGCTTCGAGCTGCCGTCATGACTGCCGAGAGCGATGATTACCGTAATCGGTATACGGTCGCTTATGATCGAGAGGAGATCCAATTTCCGGTTTGGATCCTGATGATCTTTGGCGGCGTGTTTTTCTATGCGTCAGTGGCCAAGGGAAGCGTGACCTACTTACTAATGAGCGCGGTGTTCGCGTCTCTTGCTTATTACAGTTATCCGCTGTTGGAGACCGGCAGGGTACGGCTCGCGGCCGATCGCGATGGGCTTTTCATCGAGGGCCTCGGTCACTTCGCGTGGCGGGCAATCGGCGCTATCGATGCTGTCGAATTGGTCGTTCGGGGAAACGTTTACACGGAAGCTGAAATCTCGCTGTTAGAGCCTCTCGCGATCGCTCTTGGGCGCGATGCGCCGAAGGTTCCGCTCCGCCGGCGGTTGATGCGCAAGCCGTTCTATCTCACGTCGAGATCGAAGGTTCGGGTGCCGCTCGATATCTTCGACCGGACGCCGGAAGACATCATCGGATCGCTCAGGCGAATATGGCTTTTCAATCGGGGCCGCGCCGCGAACGACCGGTGAAGCTGCAGGCTTAACGGGCGGTAAGCAAACATAAGACCAATCGCCTCAAAGCCGAGCTGCGCAACAAGCTCGATGATCACCATAACGGATCGTTCCTCTTGCCCACGTTGGCAGTTGAGGCGCGTCGTGCGCTGCCAGCCGCTCTTAAGGTCAGAGAGGGATCGCTGACCCAAAGAGAACGGCCCGATTGCGTTCGAGAACCGCTACGACGTGGAGGAAACAAATGATCAAGCTTGCCGCCGTTGCCTTTGCCTTGGTCGTCGCAACGTCCGCCGAGGCCATGCCGCTCGCGCCAATTCAGCAGCCGGACGGGCTCGCCACGCAAGTCCGCTGGGGCTGCGGCATTGGCAGGACGCGAATCAATGGTGTCTGCGTATCGAGAAGAAACATTCGCCGTGTTCGCCGCGATGTCCGCAGGTGCCGACGGTGGAATGGAGGCGTTTGCGTCCTGCGCTGGTAGGGCGCCATCCAGAAGAAATCTGGCGCAAGAGTTCCAGGCCGGAAAAGTGTTGGGTCGCTGTGGTGCCTCAGGAGGGATTCGAACCCCCACACCCTGTGGATAGCAGATTTTGAGTCTGCCGCGTCTACCGTTCCGCCACTGAGGCATCAACCCGGAATTCCCGGGGCGAAGCGGCGACATATACCGGCCCGGGCCGCCGCGTCAACGCGTGAAGATATTATCTGAGCGTATGTGTCACTCGGCCCGTCGCATGGTGGTGCTCGACGACCTCAATTTTGTCGCCGATTTTGATGCCGCGCGACTTGTAGGCGAGCACCCGGACGAGGGGGCCGCTGGTGAGCCTGACGATGACGTTTTCCCCGTCGGCCGAGTTCGTTTTGGAGACCAGGGGTTCGATGTCGGTGACGGTTCCCTCGACCTCCGTGTTGGAGACCGACATATCCAGCGTTTCATAGCCGAACGCCATGCCGATCGCCGCGACGATGGCCAGGGCGATCCCGAGCTTCTTGGCGCGGTCGAGCCAGAGGGCCCGTTCGAGCCGCTTTCGAGTTTCTTCGCGCAACCGCCCCTCCCTAATCGCGCTGCCTGTACCAGACCTGTCCCCAGGGTGTCACCAGTTCTGTGAGGGTTATGGCGGCTCCGACCGGAAAGTTCAGCGGAATTTTGGCTGCGACCGTGACCAAGCGGCCGTCGGCAAGCCGCGCGGTATACCGCGGGGATGTCGGAGGATACCATTTTGGAAGCGCGTTTCCGCGGTCGACGGCCGTGACGACGCCGACGATCGTCCCGCGCGGGCGAGAGAACAGATCGCGCGCGACGCCCCAGGCAATGCCTACAGCGAGTAAAAGAAGAAAGAGGACGACCCAGGTCTTCATCAGCGGAGCGTAGCGAGAGCCGGGTGGCTCTCGCAAGGCCTGGTTAGGCCGCCTTGGCGTAGCGGTCCACGAGCTTGACGATGTCCGCCATGATGTCGTTCAGCTGGAAGTCCTTGGGCGTGTAGACGGCGGCGACACCGAAGGCCTTCAACGTCTTGGCGTCCTCGGGCGGGATGATGCCGCCGACGACGACCGGGACGTCGTCCAGGCCTTCCTTGCGCATCCGTTCCATGACGTCCTTGACGAGCGGAACGTGAGAGCCCGACAGGATCGACAGGCCGACGACGTGGACGCCTTCATCGACGGCGGCACGCACGATCTGGCCAGGGGTCAGACGGATGCCCTCGTAGACGACTTCCATGCCAGCATCGCGGGCGCGGACGGCGATCTGCTCGGCGCCGTTGGAATGGCCATCGAGGCCAGGCTTGCCGACGAGGAACTTGATGCGCCGGCCGAGGCGGTCGGACACTTCATCGACGCTGGCGCGGACGGCTTCGAGCTGAGTGCTATCACGGGCGACGGCGGCCTGCGCGACGCCGGTCGGGGCGCGATATTCGCCGAAGATCTTGCGCAGCGCCGTGCCCCATTCACCGGTCGTGACGCCGGCCTTCGCGGCCTCGATCGACGACTCCATGATGTTGCGGCCTTCCTTGGCGGCGCGTTCGACTTCGGCGAGGGCAGCGGCGGCCTTCTTGGAATCGCGGTTTTCACGCCATGCCTTGAGCTTGCCGATCTGCTCGGCTTCCACCGCCGGATCGACAACCATGATGGCGTCGGTGCCGCCCGATAGCGGCGACGGTTCGGTCTCGGTGAATTTGTTGACGCCGACGACGATCAGATCGCCGCTTTCGATGTCGGAAAGTCTGCTGGTGTTGCTCTCGACGAGGCGGCGCTTCATGTAGTCGATAGAGGCGATGGCGCCGCCCATTTTCTCGATGGTTGCGAGTTCGGCTTTCGCTTCTTCCTTCAACGCCGCGACTTTTTTCGCGACTTCGACGGAGCCGTCGAAGATATCGCCGTATTCGAGCAGGTCCGTTTCGAAGGCGACGATCTGCTGCATGCGGAGCGACCACTGCTGGTCCCAGGGACGCGGAAGTCCGAGAGCTTCGTTCCAGGCGGGCAACTGCACCGCGCGGGCGCGCGCATTTTTCGAGAGCGTTACGGCGAGCATCTCGAGGAGGATGCGGTAGACGTTGTTTTCAGCCTGCGGTTCGGTGAGGCCGAGCGAGTTGACCTGCACGCCGTAGCGGAACATCCGGTGCTTCGGGTCGGTCACGCCATAACGTTCGCGGGTGATCTCGTCCCAGAGCTCGCCGAAGGCGCGCATCTTGCACATCTCGGTGACGAAACGCATGCCGGCGTTGACGAAGAACGAGATGCGGCCGACGACGTTGCCGAATTCTTCCGGCGGCACTTCACCCGAAGCCTTGACGGTGTCGAGAACGGCGATGGACGTCGCGAGTGCGTAGGCCAGCTCCTGGACCGGCGTCGCGCCCGCTTCCTGCAAGTGGTAGGAGCAGACGTTCGTCGGGTTCCACTTCGGCACGTTCCGCGTCGAAAAGACGATCGTGTCCTTGATCAGCCGCAGCGACGGCTCGGGCGGGAACACGTAGGTGCCGCGCGAGAGGTATTCCTTGATGATGTCGTTCTGAATGGTGCCGGTGAGCTTGTCGCGTGACGCTCCGGTCTTGTCGGCGACCGCGATGTAGAGCGACAGGAGCCAAGCCGCCGTCGCGTTGATCGTCATCGACGTATTCATCTGGTCGAGCGGAATGCCGTCGAGCAGGGTGAGCATGTCGCCAATGTGGGAGACCGGAACGCCGACCTTGCCGACTTCGCCCCGGGCGAGTTCGTGATCGGAATCGTAGCCCGTCTGCGTCGGCAGATCGAATGCGATCGAGAGGCCCGTCTGGCCCTTTGCCAGGTTCTTCTTATAGAGCGCGTTCGATTTTTCCGCCGTCGAATGGCCGGCGTAGGTGCGGATCAGCCATGGCTTATCGCGCTGGATTTTTGATGTTTTGGTTTTCGCGTTGTCTCGCGACTTGGTGTCCGACATCGAAAGGGCGCCCCTAGGCTCGGGTCAAATTGTTTTGGCGAGACATTTACCGTAGCCGAAGCCCGTGAAAAGGCAAAACCGGCAGTTCGCCGCGCTCGTCCGGCAACCGATTGCACAAAGAAAGGTTGTCGGAGGGTAGGTTTAGCGCCGCAGGCGGGGTGGGCGGCTCGGAATGGCGACGAGCTTTGCCCGGCTGACGCGATGCTCGTTGAGGACCATCCAAAGCCACTTGCTCAGCAGGATGACGAGCAGCGACGTGAGGACGCCCAATGCTGTCGCAGTGACGACGTTGACGTTCTTATCGTATGAAAGCGTGATCATCTGCTGGGTGAAAAACGCCGGTCCTGCGATACCGCCGATCATCAGTAAGGGGAGCGAGCTCAGCGCGAGCCCCGAAGAGCCGGCGATTTCGCGGATGAACCAGCCGACGATCGCGACGAAAACGAGCGTCGTGTAAATGGTGAAGGAGTCGGTATTCTTGAGCTGCCAAAAGAGGTCTTGCACGTGCCGCACTCCAACTGCCCGAATGGGTAGGTAAAAGGTGCAGGAACAATAACCCTCTCTCGTTAAAGAGGAATTGAGCCGTCATTAACGGCGGTCTAACCCTCTTCATTGCAGCGCAAAAACGTGCTTCATACTGCGATCCCCAGCGAAGTTGGGGAGGAACGCGAAGAAGATGAGCCATAACGGCCCTCGTCGCGGGGAAATGGTCGGGAGACGCAACATCAATGTCGAGCCAGAACTTGGCAGCAAAGAGCGACGTGGCCGATGCTCAGTCGGCGGCGGCGGGCATTAAGAAAGATCTGTACGAGATCGGGGAAATTCCACCTCTCGGGCACGTGCCGAAAAACATGTATGCCTGGACCATCCGCAAAGAGCGTGAGGGTCTGCCGGAAACGGCGATGCAGGTCGAAGTCGTTCCGACGTGGGAACTCGATAGCCACGACGTTCTCGTTCTCGTCATGGCGGCCGGCGTTAATTACAACGGCGTCTGGGCCTCGCTCGGCACGCCCGTCTCGATGTTCAACGTCCACAAGCAGCCGTACCACATCGCAGGTTCGGATGCGTCCGGCATCGTCTGGGCCGTCGGCTCGAAGGTGAAGCGCTGGAAGGTCGGCGATGAAGTCGTCATTCACTGCAATCAGGACGACGGCGACGACGAAGAGTGCAACGGCGGCGATCCGATGTTCTCGCCTTCGCAGCGCATCTGGGGTTATGAGACGCCGGATGGATCGTTTGCTCAGTTCTGCCGCGTGCAGGACCGCCAGCTTCTCGAGCGGCCGAAGCATCTGACGTGGGAAGAGAGCGCCTGCTACACGCTCGTTCTCGCGACGGCATACCGCATGCTGTTCGGACACCGTCCGCACGTGCTGCGTCCGGGCCATAACGTTCTCGTTTGGGGCGCCTCGGGCGGCCTCGGCTCGATGGCGGTGCAGCTCTGCGCGACGTCGGGCGCCAACGCCATCGGTATCGTCTCGGAAGACGACAAGACCGATTTCGTGAAGCAGCTCGGCGCCAAGGGCGTGATCAACCGCAAGAAATTCAATTGCTGGGGTCAGCTTCCGAAGGTGAACTCGCCAGAGTTCAACGACTGGATGAAGGAAGCCCGCAAATTCGGTTCAGCCATCTGGGAAACGACCGGCAAGGGCAACAACGTCGACTGCGTTTTCGAACATCCGGGTGAATCGACGTTCCCTGTCTCGGTCCTGGTCGTGAAACGCGGCGGCATGGTTGTGATCTGCGCCGGTACCACGGGCTACAATCTGACGATGGATGCCCGCTATCTCTGGATGCACCAGAAGCGCGTACAGGGTTCGCACTTCGCGAACCTTCAGCAGGCGAGCCAGGCCAACAAGCTGGTCGTCGAGCGACGCATCGATCCGTGCATGTCGGAAGTGTTCTCGTGGGAGCAGATTCCGAAGGCTCACATGCGGATGTACCGGAACGAGCATAAGCCGGGCAACATGGCGGTGCTGGTGTCGGCTCCGACGACCGGCCTCAGGACGTTGGAAGACGCCATCGAAGCTGGGCCGCAGCCACGATAACGAGTTACCTTCCTTCGCCGAACGCGGCGAAGGAAGGCTTGTCTTTCCTGGAAAATATCTGATTGCCGAGGTGGCGCGTTTTACGCGCCGCCGATCGTGCTGAGGCGGAGCGCCTCGCGCTCTGCCGCTTCCCGGCGCATACGCTTCATTTCCATAAGCCCGCGATTGAACTCGGCACCCAAGAGAATGGTGATCGCGGTGAATTGGAAGAAGATCAGCGCGATCATCAGCTGCGAAAGACCGGCATAGAACAGCGAATAATTGCTGATTTTAATGTAGTACGACCACAGTCCGGCGAGTGCGAGCCAAAGGACGATCGTCAGAAGTATGCCAGGCCATACATCGGCCAGGCGCCGCTTTCCGGCCACCAGCCACAAGTGAAGGGCCAACAACTGTACGGCCATCACGGCGCCGGCGACCGCGTATCGAAGGCCCGGTCCGAAGCTGATTGAATCGATAAACGTCTTCACCCAGCCCGCGGAAAAGTCGGCGACGATTGCCGGTCCGAAGACGCTGGGGCCGACGACGACGATCCAGGTGATGACGAGCGTCGAGATCGCATTGACGAAGACGAATAGCATGCTGATCAGCAGGCATAGCGCGTAGGGCCGCTTCTCGCGGACCCGATAAGCGCCGTTCAGTGCGGTACGCAATGTTTCGACGGCGCTCGTCGCGAAGAACAGGGCCAGAAACGCCGAAGCGGTCAGAAGATCGATACGCTGCGATCCCATCACCGCTTCAATCTGCGGAGCGATGCCTTTGGCGACCGGCTCCGGCAGGATGGCAAACAATTGGTTGATGGCGTCCTGCGCCAGTTCGCGTCCGCCGAAGATACCGGAGAGGGCACCGAGAAAGATGCAAAAGGGGAAGATCGAAACGACGAAAGAAAATGCGATCGCGCCGGCCATCGCGAAGCCCGAATGCTCGTAAACCCGGTAGAGGGCCTCGAACAATCTTCGCATGCGCTTCATGAGTTAACGTCTCTCCCCAGGCTTTTCGTATTTTATCGCGCGGAACCTAGTGTCTCGGAGAACCGGGGTCCACACCGGACGTCAAAAGTCCGTCCGAGGCGGCAATTTGGACGCAGGTTCGAGGCTCAGGCTCGGATCTGTAACGGCCTGGAACTTTGTAGAGTTCGCTATCGTTCCCGCCGCGCCGCAGCGGCTTCGTTCGCGCGAATAGGTCGCGCGGGCGTTTGTTGCTGTTCGCGACCAGTTGACTAATCCTTCAGAGCAGTGAATTGGTCGCGCAGTACCGCCGGTATGGACAAAATACATAGTCCAGCGCCTTGTCATTCCTTAGGAGAAACGCATGTCCGTTACGCCGATGAAGGCTGGAGCCAGCATCCTTGCAGGGGGAGCCGCCAAGCTCATCGAGCGCTGCGGTGAAGCCGTTGCCGGGGCAGACAAAATACTCCAGGCCGCGAAGGCCGGCGTGCGGATCAAGATCCAGGAAGAGGGTGGCATCGACCAGGCGCAGCATGCGGCGCATGGGCTCGCTTGGCTCGCGACGACCGTCGAAGGTCTTCGCCAAATGCATGATTGGGCGAGCCGTCTCGAGAGCGAAGGGCGCTTCGGAGAATTCGAGCAGCTCTTGCTGATCGCTGCCTTCGGCGAATACGCCGCGCAGGTCGCAAACGGCATTCCCATGAGCCAGCTCGAGATCTCGCGAGCGGATGGGCTGGGCGTTCCGAAGAGCGATCTTCGCCGTTATGAAGATTCGGTTGCCGACCTTATCGCTGAAGGCGGTTCGGAAACGGTCAAGGCGCGCCTTGGAGAATTGATTGCCTCACAGCCCGAAGCGATGACCTTCGGCGATACGGGTCTCGACGAGACCCACGCGCAGATCCAGGATCTGATGCGCCGCTTCTGTCTCGACGAAGTTTATCCGCATGCGCACGAGTGGCACCTCAAGAACGAATACATTCCGCTGGACGTCATCGCGAAGCTCGCTGAGCTCGGCGTTTTCGGTCTCTCGCTGCCGGAAGAATTTGGCGGTATGGCGCTCGGCAAGGAGTCGATGTGCGTCGCGTCGGAGGAGCTTTCGCGCGGTTACATTGGCGTCGGATCGCTCGGAACGCGGGCAGAAATTGCAGGCGAACTGATCCTGCACAACGGCACGCCGGAGCAGAAAGCAAAATATCTTCCCAAGATCGCGTCGGGCGAAATGCTGCCGACGGCGGTATTCACCGAGCCGAACACCGGCTCCGACCTCGCCTCGCTCAAGACGCGCGCGGTGAAGGATGGCGACGTTTACAAGATCACCGGTCAGAAGACCTGGATCACCCATCCCGTCCGCGCCGACGTGATGACGGTGTTGACGCGCACCAATCCGAACGAGCCCGGCTATAAGGGCCTTTCGATGTTTCTCGCGGAAAAGCCTCGCGGATCGGACGAGGAACCATTTCCTGCCCAGGGAATGACGGGCGGTGAGATCGAAGTTCTCGGCTATCGCGGCATGAAGGAATACGACATCTCCTTCGACAACTTCGAAGTGCCGGCCGAAAACCTGCTCGGCGGCGTCGAAGGCCAGGGCTTCAAGCAGCTGATGAATACCTTCGAGGGCGCGCGTATTCAGACGGCGGCGCGCGCTGTCGGCGTCGCTCAGTGCGCCATGGACCTCGGGCTCAAGTATGCGCTTGAGCGTTCGCAGTTCGGCAAACCGATCTATTCGTTCCCGCGTGTTCGCAACAAGGTCGTCATGATGGCCGTCGAGACGATGGTCGCGCGGCAGCTCACGTATTTTTCGGCGCGGCAGAAGGATGCAGGCCGGCGCTGCGATCTCGAAGCGGGCATGGCGAAGCTGCTTGGCGCACGCGTCGCCTGGGCGAACGCCGATAATGCTTTGCAGATCCACGGCGGCAACGGTTTCGCGCTCGAATATCCGGTCAGCCGCGTGCTTTGCGATGCGCGTATTCTGAACATTTTCGAGGGTGCTGCGGAAATTCAGGCGCAGGTGATCGCGCGGCGGCTGCTCGAGGGCGCCAACTAGTCGCGTCGGGGGACACGCAGATGCGGTACATGACGGCTGTCTTCATCGGAGCGCTGGGATTGGCTTTGAGCGGTCCGGTGTGCGCCGGAGACGACGACGACGACGGTCCGTTGGCCGCGAGCTGGGTCGCGACTGAACTCAACGGCCATCCCGTCGACGGCTTGACCTTCGACTACACGACGGAAAAAGTTTCGGGGACCGGTGGCTGCAACCGCTTCAGCGGTCCGATTTCCATCGAAGATGATGCCATTCAGATCGGGCCTTTGGCCGCGACGAAGATGGCGTGCGAAGGCAAATCCGATATCGAAACGCAATATTTTACGACGCTCGAGGCGGCGCGTTCGTTCGCCGTGGAGGGTGATATCCTGACACTGAAGGCCGAAGACGGCCACGTGCTCGTGAAGTTCAAGAAATAGTAGGGCGGGCGGCATCGTCGCCGAGCGGCCCCAACGACCGGAGCCCAATGACTCGCTCTATTCTCATCACCGGATGTTCGTCCGGCATCGGTCTCGACGCGGCGCGGACGATGCGCGAGCGTGGCTGGCGCGTGATCGCGACGGCCCGCAAACCTGAAGATCTCGCGCGGCTCAAAAATTTCCTCGGCGTCGAGGCCCTGCCTCTCGAGCTCGCCGATCCTCAATCGATTGCAACGTGCGCCATCAGGGCGCTGGAGATGACGCGCGGCAAGATCGACGCGCTTTTCAATAACGCTGCGTTCGCGCAGCCCGGCGCGATTGAGGATTTGTCGCCGCAGCTGTTGCGCGAGCAGCTCGAAGTCAATGTCATCGGCACGCACGATCTGACACGGCGGCTCATTCCGTCGATGCGCAAGAACGGATCGGGGCGCATCGTCAATTGCTCGTCCGTGCTCGGCTTGGTGGTTGCGCCATATCGCGGCGCCTACTGTGCGTCGAAATTCGCGCTCGAAGCGTTGACGACGTCGCTGCGGCTCGAACTCGATGGATCGGGAATTTCGGTTTCATTGATCGAGCCTGGGCCGATCCGTTCGCGGTTCGTGGAAAACGCGCTGGCGCGGCTTCTCGCGACGGTCGATATCGAGAACTCGCCGCATCGGGATGTGTATCAGGCACGTATCGAGGCGATGAAGGCCGGTGGCAAGGTGACGTTCAAGCTCGAGCCGGAAGCGGTGAGCAAGCGGCTCATTCATGCTGTCGAAAGCGCTCGGCCGCGACGTCACTATTACGTTACGACGCCGACCTATTTGGCCGTTGCCATGCGGCGCGCGTTTCCGCAGTTCGCAATCGATTATTTTACGCGAAATTCCTAACGCTTGCAGCTGGACCGGGTGTGCGGCGCAAGTTTGGCTCGCCAAACCGCCAGCTTTTCGTCGAGCGTTTTCGTGTAGAGCGGACTGGATGACGGTAATTCGATCATCGCGAAATCGGTCTCCGCGACGAGGCCGGGCTTCACGACGAAGCGGCGGAAGAGGTCGCGCGCCTTTTGGCCGTTGAAGGCTATCGCGCTGATTGCCGGATTGGCTGCGAAGTACGCGCCGAACGCATTCGCAGCCGGATTTCTTATCGCGGCGTCCGAGCTGCCGATGCGCTCGGCGCCTTCAAGGACGTCCCAAACCGCCCATCGATTGATTTCCAAGAGCGCCAGACGGTCCTCATAGGTCGCAGGAAGCGGCTTGTCGGAGAGGGCGGCGATGAGCGGCCAGAAATGATTTCTCGGATGTCCGTAATATTGCTGGAGGCGGAGCGATTCTTCTCCAGGCAGCGTGCCGAGGATCAGCAAGCGTGCACCAGCCGGGCTGATCGGCGGGAAGCTGTATTTGACGATCGGAGCACTTTCGACCGGCAGCGTTTTTGTTCGCTCGGCAGCCATTACCCCTCATGCGCGATGGTAGGGATGTCCGGAAAGGATCGTCGCTGCGCGGTAAAGCTGCTCCGCGAGGACGACGCGTGCAAGGCCGTGTGGAAGGGTCAGAGCGCCAAGCGATAATTTCATCGCCGCCGCGCTGAGGGCGGCGTCTCCGTGGCCATCAGGGCCGCCGATGAGGAAGTGGCATGTCTTCGCGCCGCCATCGCGGGTTTCGCGAATGAAGGCGGCGAAGGCTTCGCTTGACAGAGAGCGTCCAAACGGGTCGAGCGCGACTGTGACGTCGCCCGCGCCGATGTCTTTCAGGAGACGCGCCGCTTCATCGCGTTTGCGCTCGTCCGCTCCGGCTGCGCGGCTTTCGGGGAATTCGCGAATATCGATTGGTCCGAGGCCCAGCGATTTGCCGGCGCCATTGAGGCGTTTGGCGTAGCGCTCGACGATGGCGCGTTCCTCGGCGTCCTTCAGTTTCCCGACCGCCGAAATCGCGATGCGCATCAATCGTCCGTTAGCGCGGCCGAAGAGTGCTCGGCCGCGTCCGCTTCAGGTGGTCTTCTCAGTCCACGCAATCAGTGCTGCGAGGAGTCGCCGCGCGATGCGTCCGGCGGGATCTCCGCCTGCCACATCTTTTCGAGGTTATAGAATTCGCGGACCTCGGGCCGGAAGACGTGAACGATCACGTCGCCGGTGTCGATCAGCACCCAATCGCAGGCGCCCAAGCCTTCGACCCTGACGCGGGATTCGCCGCGTGCTTTCAGCTTTTCCCGCAGCTGTTCGGCGATGGCGCCAACGTGCCGGTCGTTACGGCCCGACGCGACGACCATGTAATCGCCTAGTGCGGATTTGCCTTTGAGGGGAAGGGAGACGATATCCTCTGCCTTTGCGTCGTCAAGCCAACGGACGACATCATCAAGCAGGGCTGCCGAGTCCGGCGCCGGGGCGGCGGACGTGGCGGGAGAGGAGCCCTTACGGGCGGCCTCGGTTGTGGTTCGAATCAAGCGGCGAACGTCCTTTGCTGGTTGGTCCCGCATGTCTTTCAGAGTCCGGATTATCCGGAACGCCTTAGATATTAAAGGGCGTCGGGCCGGGCCGCAATTGGAAATGAGGGCGGGTCTGTCGCAGAAGTGTCATATAAATCAGAGACTTAATTATTGGGCACCAGGACGCGGGGTGCTGCACTGCGTAAAGCGGTCGAGGAAAGTCCCGAAAGACGGATGGTCAGGAGCATCCAGGCGGGCGGGCGGAGGTCGGCCAGGGTGGCCGCTTCGGACTCAGGCACGCGATAGCGCTCGAGGGCACGAGCGGCCGGAGAGGCCAAGCCAGCATGACGCCAGCCGGGCCGATCGACGATCGCAATCGGCATGATTTCGGCGATGTGTCGCCAATGCTGCCAGCGGTCGAAGTAGGCGAGGTTATCGGCGCCCATGATCCAGACGAAGCGGACGGCGGGGTAGCGGCGCGTCAGGAACGACAGCGTTCCGGCGGTATAGCGCGTGCCGAGCTCGCGCTCGAAGCCCGTGATCTTCATCCTAGGGCCACGCGCGAATGTTTGGACAAGCTTCATGCGCTCGGGGAGCGGGGAAAGTCCGTTGTTCGATTTGAGCGGGTTGCCCGGCGTGATGAGCCACCAGAGCTGGTCGAGGTTCAGCCGTTTCATCGCCGCTTCGGCCGCGATGCGATGACCGTCATGGGGAGGGTTAAACGTACCTCCCATCACGCCTATGCGTTGCCCCGGAAGACACAATGGGGTTTTGACGCGAAGGGAGCCGAAGCTTTGCAGCGGAATCTTTCGCGTCAACTCAGAGGTGCCTCTCCGCGGTTCATCACTTCGGCCTGATCTGGCCGTTGCCGCGCACCTTGTACTTGAAGCTCGTCAATTGCTCGACGCCGACAGGTCCGCGCGCATGCATCTTGCCGGTTGCGATGCCGATCTCGCCGCCGAAGCCGAATTCGCCTCCGTCGGCGAACTGGGTCGAGGCGTTGACGAGGACGATGGCCGAGTCCACGCGATCGAGGAACCGTTCGGCGGTCGCTTCGGATCCGGTGATGATGGCGTCGGTATGCTGCGATCCGTAGCGGGCGATGTGCTCGATGGCTTCGTCAACGCCGTCGACCATTTTGACGGCGATGATCGCTTCGAGGAATTCCTTGCCGAAATCCTCGTCCGATGCGGGTTTGACGCGCGGATCGGCCTTCTGCACAAACGCGTCGCCGCGGACTTCGCAGCCCTCGTCCAACAGCGCTTTTACAAGCGGACCAACGAAGTCGGTCTTGGCGTTCTTGTCGATGAGCAGGCACTCGGTGGCGCCGCAGACGCCGGTTCGCCGCATCTTGGCGTTGACGACGATCGGTAGGGCGATGTCGAGATCGGCGGCTTGGTCGACATAGGTGTGACAAATGCCTTCGAGATGCGCGAAGACCGGAACTCGCGCTTCATCCTGCACGCGTTGAACGAGGCTTTTGCCGCCGCGAGGAACGATGACATCGACGGCGCCGTCGAGACCACGCAACATCGCGCCGACCGCTTCGCGGTCCGTCGTCGGGACGAGCTGAATAGAAGCTTCGGGCAGTCCGGCCGCGCGCAGTCCTTCAACGAGGCAGGCGTGAATGGCGACGCTCGAATGATGGCTTTCCGAGCCGCCGCGCAGGATCGATGCGTTGCCCGCTTTCAGCGACAGCGCGCCGGCATCGGCCGTCACATTTGGGCGGCTTTCGTAAATGATGCCGATCGTTCCGAGCGGAACGCGTACGCGCTGGAATTTCAGGCCGTTGGGCCGTGTCCATTCAGCAAGCACGGTGCCGACGGGATCGGGCAATTCGGCGATTTCCTCAAGGCCCTTCGCGATGCCAGCGACGCGTTTTTCGTCGAGCATCAGCCTGTCGACGAACGATGCGGGGCGTCCGGCAGCCTTTGCCGCTTCGACGTCCTTGACGTTGGCTTCGAGAATTTTCGGCGTCGCATCGCGCAGAGCTTTGGCTGCGGCCTTGAGCGCGTTGTTCTTTTCTTCCGGCGTGGCGATGGCGAGCCGGCGGCTTGCAGCCTTGGCGGCTTCGCCGATGCCGCGCATCAACGCGGCGGTATCGTTCTCGATGCGCTCGGGTCTGTTCATCGCTTCAAGTCCTCGTCAACGCCATATCATCCCGATGGATGAGCGTGTCGCGTCCTTCGTAACCGAGTATCGCGGCAATCTCGCCGGACCGTTTTCCCATGATACGCCGTGCTTCGTCCGCCGCATAGGCAACAAGGCCGCGTCCGAGTTCGCGCCCGTCGGCCGAGCGGATGATCACGGCGTCGCCACGGCCAAACGCGCCGTCGATGCGGGTGACGCCGGCCGGCAAGAGGCTTTTGCCGGTGAGGAGCGCTTTCTCGGCGCCGGCATCGAGGAAGATTTGGCCGTTAGGCACCAGTTGGCCCGATATCCAACGCTTCTTCGCGGTGACCGGGTCGGACTTCGCGATAAACCAAGTGACGCGTGCGCCTTCCGAAATGGCGCGCAGCGGATGGTAGATTTTGCCCGTGGTGATGACCATGTCGGTACCGGCGGCGAGGGCGATCTTCCCGGCGGTGATTTTGGTCTTCATGCCGCCTTTGGAAAGCTCCGTTCCGGCGTCGCCCGCCATCGCTTCGATCTCGGGCGTAATCTCGGTCACGAGAGGAATGTGTTCGGCATTGGGGTCGTCGTTCGGGGGGGCTGTGTAGAGCCCATCGATGTCCGACAGCAGCACGAGGCAATCGGCGGAGACCATCGAGGCGACGCGCGCTGACAGTCGATCGTTGTCGCCGTAACGGATTTCGGCCGTCGCAACGGTATCGTTTTCGTTGACGACGGGGATGGCTTTGAGCGCAAGCAGCACTTCGATGGTGTTGCGGGCGTTCAAATAGCGCTGGCGTTCTTCGGTGTCGCCGAGCGTGAGGAGAACTTGGGCAGCCGTCAGTCCGCGCGCGGCGGCGAGTTCCTGATAGGCGTGGGCGAGGCTGATCTGGCCGACTGCCGCTGCGGCCTGGCTCTGCTCGAGCTCCAAGGGGCCTTTCGGGAGGTTCAGGGCGTGGCGGCCGAGTGCAATCGAGCCCGATGAAACGAGGACGATTTCCTTGCCGGCTTTGGCAAGCTCAGCCACGTCGTCCATCAGCGAGTTGAGCCAAGCGGATTTGATGCGGCCCGTGGTGCGGTCGGTCAGCAGGGCGGAGCCGATTTTGACCACGATGCGCTGCGCCTCGGCCCATTCGGGGCGCGCGGTGAGCGTCGTTGCATCGGATGCTGACGGGCGGACCATTTCCATCTCGAAAAAAAGCGTCGGGAAGCGGGCTGTGGCCTGCTTATCTTCAAATGTGAGCATTCCGGCAAGGGGCGGCTGCCGCATAACGGCAATGCCGGAGCGGTTTTTACCAATTGCAGGGCCGAATGGCTAATTCGACGTTACGGGACAAACGTCAGGAACATGAAGGTCCCGAAGATCACGAGGTGCAGAAAGCCGAAGAGCACGTTCGTGCGACCGGTGCTGAACGTCAGGATGCTCGTTGCGAACGTCATGACGAGGAGGGCGAGGTCGCCGGTATCGAGGCCGAGGATCAGCGGCTTGTTAATGAAGAGGTTGGCCGCAGCAATGGCTGGGATCGTCAGGCCGATGGTTGCCAGCGATGATCCGAGCGCAAGGTTGAGACTCTTCTGGAGATCGTCTTTCTGGGCTGCCCTGACGGCGGCGATCGATTCCGGCGTCAGCACGATCAGCGCGATGATCACGCCGCTGATGCTCGACGGCGCATCGAATTTGGACACGCCGACGTCAATCACGACAGCGATGAGCTTGGCCAGGAGCACGACAGCCGCCAATGCAACACAAAGCAAAAGCGCCGCGAGGGCGAGCTTGCCTTGGCCGGCAGGGGAGTCACTTTTTTCCGTGTGTTCGCCGACGAAGTAGCCCCGATGGAGGACCGTCTGCGTATATAGAAACACGAGGTAGAGCGCGATGGTGACGGTGCTGACGAATATCAGCTGGCTTTCGGAATAGAGATTTCCGGGCGCCGTTATCGTGTAGTTCGGCAGGATGATCGTCAGCGTCGCCAGCACGATCAACATGGCGAGATAGATTTTCACCGACGTCACGTCGAATCTCTGCTCGCGATAGCGGATGCCACCGACGACGATGCAGAGGCCGACGAGGCCGGTCGTGACGATCATGATGACCGCGAAGACGGTTTCACGCACCAGAGTCGGCGTCGCCTTGCCGGTCAACATCAGCGAAACGATCAGTGCCAACTCTATGATCGTGACAGCAATCGTCAGGACGAGCGTGCCTAGGGGTTCTCCCATGATGTGGGCGACCTCTTCGGCGTGATAGACGGCCGCGAACACCGCGCCGATGAGCAACGGGATGAGAATAGCGGTTTCTATTATGCCGAGCGGGTGAGACGCGAAATCCTCGCCGTATCCCGTGGCGGTCGCTACAACGAAAAACAGAAGTCCAAAAACGGGGACGGCCCACGTCCAAACGGGTGTTCGGCCTGGGTGGGTCATGCGCGGTCTTTCCTGGATGCTTGTCTTGGCGGTTTAAATCTCACTCGCACAATTGTGTGTGAGTTGCGCGAATGGAGCAAGCGATCCGTTCGGCGTCGCCGCGCTCTAGGGTTGCCAGGGACCTGCCGCTTCGGCATCGGTGTCTTCGTCGGCTGAGTCTGCGCGCGTGATTTCGCGCGCGATCGCGTAGAGCGCTTCCTTGACGCCTTGGCCGGAGACGGCCGAGAGGATCAGCGGAGTCTTGCGCGACGCCTTTTTCAAAATGTCGCGGCGTTCGAGCAAAGTCGCCTCGTCGACCGCATCGCATTTCGACAGCGCGACGATCTCCTTCTTCTTCTCGATGCCGTTACCGTAGGCCTTCAATTCGCGGCGAATGGTTTTGTAGTCGGCGGCCACATCTTCCGAGGTGACGTCGACGAGATGGAGAAGAACGCGGCAGCGCTCGATATGGCCGAGGAAGCGATCGCCGAGACCAGCGCCGTCGTGTGCACCTTCGATCAGGCCCGGAATGTCGGCGAGCACGAAATCAACATCGCCAGCGCGCACTACGCCGAGGTTCGGGTGCAGCGTCGTGAACGGATAGTCGGCAATTTTCGGCTTGGCTGCGGATACAGCCGCGAGGAACGTCGATTTGCCGGCGTTCGGCAGGCCAACGAGCCCTGAATCGGCGATGAGCTTGAGTTTCAGCCAGATCGTCATTTCTTCGGATGGCTGGCCAGGGTTGGCGTGGCGCGGGGCTTGGTTCGTCGCGGTTTTGAAGTGCGCGTTGCCGAAGCCGCCGTTGCCGCCCTTTGCAAGGCGCACGCGTTGGCCGGGCGTCGTCAAATCTGCGAGCAGAGTTTCGCCGTCTTCGGCAAAAACCTGCGTGCCGGGGGGAACCTTGACCGTGCAGTCCTTGCCGTTCGGTCCCGAGCGGTTCTGGCCCATGCCCGGCGTGC
Source organism: Hyphomicrobium sp. 99 (assembly GCF_000384335.2). Classification (NCBI taxonomy): domain Bacteria; kingdom Pseudomonadati; phylum Pseudomonadota; class Alphaproteobacteria; order Hyphomicrobiales; family Hyphomicrobiaceae; genus Hyphomicrobium; species Hyphomicrobium sp. 99. Next base: position 3,936,476 of record NZ_KQ031382.1, on the reverse strand, counting down.
CGTTCTCGGCGAAGAAGTGCTGCTGATAGCGGTAGTCGATCAGCGTGTTCAGGTTCTGCACGCACTCGACATAGACGTCGCCGCCCTTGCCGCCATCGCCGCCGTTGGGACCACCGAACTCGATGAACTTCTCGCGCCGGAAGGCGATGCAACCGTTGCCGCCGGCGCCGGAGCGTATGTAAACTTTCGCCTGATCGAGAAATTTCATGATGCCAAAGCTCTAATGGCCATAGTCCAGGGACGACGGCGCTCGTATGAGAGTGCGGGTAGCTCGCATTGGCGCGCCTCGCACCAACCGGTCGCTGAGCCCGACAGTCTGAAGCCGAGCTTGCGAATGACGCGCGCCGAGGCTCCGTTGTCGGTCAGGTGCTTGCAAATGAAGCGGCGGACGCCAGCCTTGGCAAAACCATAGGCCATGACCGCGCGAGCGGCTTCCGTTGCGTAGCCTTGACCCCAATAGGCCTTGCCGAGCCAATAGCCAAGCTCCGCGTCGCCATTCGCTTCTGCTGTGAAGCCGCAGATGCCGATCAGATCGCCATTTCGTTCGATGCCGAACACTTCCTCGCGTTCGGCGAGACCGTTAACCCACTCGAGGGCCGCTTCCTCGCTGTAGGGATAGGGAATGCGGCCCGTCATGCAGGCAACATCCCAATCACCAGCGAGTGTAGCGATGCGCGCGGCATCGCCATCGACGAGGGCTCGGAGATTGAGGCGTGCGGTTTTCATGGCCTCGGTTAAGCGCGAAATTCAGTCCACGATATGAGCGGGCGCTCAAAAAGGCAAAAGGGGACGGCAGAGCCATCCCCATTGGACATTGCTTTTCTTTGCACTTGGCGACTCCGCTGACGCGGAGCCCGCCGCCAAGTGCAGTTAGAAATGTTATTCCGCCGCGATGGGCTTGGCGGGCTTCACAGAAATATAAATGCGGCCGTTGCGCTTGGTTGCGAATTCGACCGTGCCTTCTTCGACGGCGAAGATGGTGTGGTCCGTTCCCATGCCAACGCCTGCGCCCGGATGCCACTGGGTTCCGCGCTGACGGCAAAGGATGTTGCCGGGAATGACGTATTCGCCGCCGTAACGTTTGATGCCGAGGCGTTTGCTTTCGGAATCGCGGCCGTTACGTGTCGAACCGCCTGCTTTCTTTTGTGCCATTTCAAAGTCCTCGAATGGAGCGGCGGCTCGTTACGCGCCTGTGATGTCGGTGATACGCACGACAGAAAGGTCCTGACGATGGCCCTTCTTACGGCGGGAGTTCTTACGGCGGCGCTTCTTGAAAGCGATCAGCTTCGGTCCGCGGGATTGCTTGACCAGCTCGGCGATGACCTTAGCGCCCGAAACGATCGGCGCACCAATCGTAACGTCTGCACCCGAACCGACCATCAGCACCTGGTCGAACTCGACCTTGGCGCCAGCGTCGCCCGATACTCTCTCGATCGTAACGACATCGTCCTTGGAAACGCGGTATTGCTTGCCGCCTGTCTTGATGACAGCGTACATGGCTTCGTCCTTTCGGCCTTTTAGGCCTGTTACCGCGCCCTATGGCGCCACCGTAAAACGGTGGACTTTCAAGGGAGTGCTAGACAGTGCTAGCGGGAGCCTCGGGCAGCGCATTCAACGCGGGCGGTTTTTCCTGCCCACGGTTGGGCCGGTTTATTGTCGAATTGAAGATCATTGTCAATTGCCGTGCGGCGTTTCTGCCATATGTCTAGTCGACGGAAACGGCGTCGTAATTCGTAAAAAACAGGCCCCGTTTATGGTCAATGTGTCTGCAACTCGAGGGTCAGACGGAACAGTTATGGCAGTTCCTGCTACGGCTTCCGAACCGCAAGCCCAAGAGGCTGAGCTGCAGCATATTCCGGTCATCGAAACCGGTCCGGACTTTCCGCTTGCGACGCTTCGCGCATCGCCCGGCAAGACGCACGCCCTCCTTGATATCGCCACTCGGCGGTATCCGAGGCGGCTTCTTACCGGCCTCGACCGGATTTCCCGGGCGTGGCTCGTGCGCTGGAACAACGTGCATCTCGATGAGATCGACGCAATTGCGGGCGTGCTCGGCCGGCCGGGCGCATACTTCTTTTCGATCAATTACGAATGGGCCTGCACGTGCCGCGCGGCGGCTTCGCCTGACGGGCGTTCGGCACGGCTCATCCGTGTCCTGGATTGGAAAACGCCCGGGCTCGGTCGCAATATCGTCTGCGCGAAGGTCAACGGCGCGAAGGCTGGGCCGTTCGCTGTTATGACGTGGCCCGGCTATACCGGGATTCTACAAGTCATGGCGCCTGGGAGATTTTCCGCCTCTCTCAATCAAGCGCCGATGCGCGATCCGACCGGGCTTTTCTATTTGGATTGGGCTGCGAACCGCCGTCGCGTTTGGAAGATGCCGCATCCGACGCCCGCTCATCTCTTACGGAAGGTTGCCGAAGAGGCTCGGGATTTCGCTGAGGCGCGCCGGATGTTGAGCGAGCGGCCGATTTCGACGCCGGCGATCTTCACGCTCGCGGGCATCTCGCCGGACGAGACAGCCGTTATCGAGCGCACCGAGCATGCGTCGCGCGTCCGCGACAAAGATGCGGTGGCTGCCAATCACTGGGACGAAGCGGGTTGGCCCGGTCAGTCGCGCGGCGAAGCCAGCCGCGACCGGGCGGATGTGATGAGAGGCACCGAACCTCAATTCGATCCGCAGTTCGCATGGCTCGCAGCGCCGGTGTTGAATGAGAAGACTCGTCTCGCGATGGTTGCTGATGCCAAAGAGGGTCGTCTGGTCGCGCGTGGATACGAGGCGACGGGCCCTGCGACCGAGACGCTCGAAATCATTTGGGATGCGGCTCTCTGAGCCGCTTGCGCGGACGGAAAAGCGAAGCTACAAGCCCACTTCGCCGTTTTGGCGCCACGGCTTCCGGAGAGGTGGCAGAGTGGTCGATCGCGCCGCACTCGAAATGCGGAGTACTCGCAAGGGTACCGGGGGTTCGAATCCCTCCCTCTCCGCCAAGACCATCGGTTTCCGTCGTCTTACGTGTTCTGCCCTTGAATGCCAGATGACGACTGAAAGTGACAATTTTCTCAACGGTTGCCGCTGGTTGTATTCTCGAGAAAGCGCATTTAGACTCCTCATATGCCGCTCGTCGCGCCAGCGCTTGACAGCCAATGATCCGTTTTTTGGGTGATTGATAGGGTGGTTGATCGGAGGGGGCGTGCCACTCGCTTGTTCAGTCAAGCCCGCGTAAGAACAGCGAACCGTCTCACTGCGATGAAGGTCGTGAAGGTCAGGCAACCTGGCCTTTATGAAGATGGCGCAGGCCTGCGGTTGGTCGTTACGCCTATGCTGATTAAGCGCCAAGCCTTCTCCCGGCTTGGCGCCGTAAATCGTTGCGCGCCCTTCGGTGCGAAGTCGGAGGGCTTTGCCTAACGCGTGCAATGTCAGCTTTTGCATCGCTGCCCACGCAGGTTTCACCAAATCACGCGCGCACCCGTAGTGCGCGCGGGCCGGAGGATCGGTTCGGCCCGCAATTCGGTCATGCAGCGCGTTTAAGGGACTCGTGAACAGCCTGATTAGCCTTGTCCCAGGCAGCGCGCGTCTCGGTGAGAACTGATTGCATTGCCGCCCAGGATTCGCTTCCACTTTTTCTCAATTTTTCCAGCTTGGCCCTTGCCGCGTCGGCATCGACCTTCATATGCTTCACCGCTGTTTCCACCTCTTCGCGGCGATTGTCAGCGAAGTTCTTTGCGCTGCTGTGCAGCTTATCAATCGCTTCCTTCCAGGCCTTGCGTTGTGCATCAGCGCGGGCACGAAATGCCGCCTCTTGCTCCTTGGCCTGTTGATCTGTCGCGTTAAGAAATGACGATACGCTCGATTCGAACTTAGCCCATTGCGTCTGTAGTTCCGTCTTCGAATGCGCGATGACAGCTTCGCTCGCCTGCCCATGCTCCCTGATCGCCTTAAAGAAGTCATCTCGTGCAGCGCGGTCCGACCTATTCTGATTGCGCTGGTTTGGTTGGGGGGGAGAGCCCTTGGCTAGGCTCGGGATTACGTTTGCAACGGTGCCTAGACTGTGGTGTGTCAGTTGAATGACCATCGCTCAAGAGCGGCCCGTTGGAATTATTGTCATTCTAAACGATTGCTCCAGAAACATGAGATCACGATGGTCTACGGGAAAGCTTGTTAGAACATGCAGGAACCGATTGAGGCTGACAGTAAAGTTGATCCGCCGTCCAAGGATTTGGTGCCAGCTATAGTGCCAGAACTTCCCGTCGCGAAAGCGCCGGGCGAAAGGCTGCCGGGGCTTGCATCCGATCGGATGCGCAAAAGCGCGCCCCGCTGGCAAAGAATGGCAATCGTACTGGTGCTCATCGCCGGAGCTGCTGGCGGTGCCGCTTATTGGTGGTCACATCGGACTCCGCCACTGCCTCTCGGCATCGCCATGGGCAACGGTCGCATTGAGGCTGATCCCATCGATATAGCGACGAAATTCGCAGGGCGTATTCTTGAGCTTCGCGTCGATGAAGGCGACAGAGTGACGGCTGGTCAGGTTCTCGCCGTGATGGACACCCGCGATCTAGAAGCCTCCTTGAAAAAAGCGGAGGCGCAGGCCGCGCAGTCGACGAGGATGGTCAGCGAAGCCAAGGCCAACCTTGATCAGCAGCACACTCAAGTCGTTCTCGCCCAACAGCAGATGGATCGATCGAGCACGCTACTTAAGCAAGGTTGGGTCACGAGAGAGGTCTATGATCAGCGCCAACAGGCGCTTCAAGGCGCGCAGGCAGGCGAACTGGCCGCACGTGAGCGCGTAACCGAGGCAGAGCACGCCCTGGATGCGGCTAATCACGACGTCGAATTCTATAGAGTAAACATAGCCGACAATACGCTCGTTGCGCCACGTAACGGGCGTATCGCATACCGCATCGCAAATACCGGCGAGGTATTGCCCGCCGGTGGCAAGGTCTTCACCATGCTCGATGTCGGGTATGTTTACATGGACATCTACTTGCCAACACTGGCTGCCGGGCAGGTGAAGATTGGCGATGATGCCCGCATTGTTCTGGATGCCTATCCCGATAATCCAATCCCGGCAAAAGTGACCTTCATCGCCGACCAAGCCCAGTTCACCCCGAAAATGGTCGAGACCCAGACTGAGCGGGACAAGCTCATGTTTCGTATCCGCGTGCGGATAGATCCGGCTCGTTCGAGCGCCCATGCCGATGTTGTCAGAAGTGGCTTGCCGGGTGTTGCCTATGTCCTCATGGATCCGAAGACCGCGTGGCCGGATCGGCTTCAGGTCAGGTCATGACGATGAATGAGGGCGACGCTTCAGTCGTCCGGCTCGAACATGTGACCCACGAATACTCGAAAGTCGTCGCATTAGATGATGTAACGGCGCACATGCCCAAGGGAAAAATTGTCGGATTGATCGGCCCAGACGGCGTCGGAAAGTCTACATTGCTCTCTTTGATATCCGGCGCGCGGCAGATCCAATCTGGCACGGTTTCGGTTTTGGGCGCAGACATGGCTAACTCTTACGCCCGCGCTGCGATCTGCCCGCGCATCGCATATATGCCGCAAGGACTGGGCAAGAACCTCTATGAAGACCTCAGCGCGCGAGAAAATATCGAGTTCTTTGCCCGCTTGTTCAGGCAAGGACGCGCCGAACGGGCGGCGCGTATTGCCGAATTGCTGGAAAGCACAGGCCTCTCGCCGTTCGCCGACCGCCTGGCCAAAAAACTTTCTGGAGGCATGCGCCAAAAGCTTGGCCTGTGCTGCTCCCTGATCCATGATCCAGATCTGCTGATCCTCGACGAGCCGACAACCGGCGTTGACCCTCTCTCTCGGCGGCAGTTCTGGGAATTGATTGAGCGTATACGCCGGCGCCGCGTAGGCATGAGCGTCGTTGTTGCCACCGCGTACATGGAAGAGGCGGAGCACTTCGATCTCTTGATCGCGATGAACGGAGGCAAGATCCTGGCGGCCGGATCGCCCGACGAACTAAAGGCAACAACCGGCGCAGCCACAATCGAGGATGCCTTTATTGCTTTGCTTCCCGCAGGGCTCAGGGCCGGGCATCGTGCTTTAGAGATTCCGCCGCGCGGGGATTACGCTGGCAGGCCAGTGATTGTCGCCCAGGACTTGACCTGTCGTTTTGGGGATTTCACCGCAGTCGATCACGTCAGTTTTGAAATCGAACGGGGCGAAATTTTCGGCTTCGTCGGCTCTAATGGATGCGGTAAGACCACGACTATGAAAATGCTGACCGGATTATTGCCGTTCAGCGAGGGCCACGCCACTTTGCTTGGACGCCCGATCGACTCCAGCGACATTAATGCGCGTCTGCGAGTCGGCTATATGTCGCAATCCTTCTCGCTTTATACAGAACTAACCGTACAGCAGAACCTCGACCTGCATGCGCGCCTGTTTCATTTGTCGCCGCAAGTCATGAAACAGCGCATCGACGATCTCATTTGGCGCTTCGGCCTCACAGCGTATGTAGATAAGTTGGCGGAAGATCTGCCACTTGGAATCCGCCAGCGCCTGTCGCTCGCAGTCGCCGTGGTGCACGATCCGGAACTTCTTATTCTCGATGAGCCGACCTCTGGCGTCGACCCGGTGGCGCGTGACCAGTTCTGGGAATTGCTGCTCGGGCTATCACGCAGACGGGGCGTCACCATTTTTGTTTCGACGCATTTCATGAACGAGGCGGCGCGCTGCGACCGCATTGCGCTGATGCATGCAGGTCGGGTGCTGGCCACGGACACACCGGTCAATCTGGTGCGGATGCGCGGCGCGGCCTCGCTTGAGGAGGCCTTTATCCTCTTTCTCGAGGAGGCGGATGGGACGCACGCGAAAGCCGAGAGCAAACGTCCGCTCATCGAACGGAAGGGTTCGTTGCGCCTGACCAATCGGGTCCCCGAAACCTCGTTTTCCTTACGTCGGATGCTGGCCTATACGATCCGCGAATCGCTCGAACTGCTTCGAGATCCAATTCGTCTAAGCTTCGCCGTGCTCGGCACAGCCTTTCTGATGCTGGTGTTCGGTTTTGGCGTTACGACTGATGTCGACTCTCTGTCTTTCGCTGCACTTGACCGAGATGACAGCTATGAGAGCCGCGCGTACCTCAGCGAATTGCGCGGCTCGCGCTATTTCGTCGAGCAAATCCCGCTCAAAGATAATGCAGATTTGCACAACCGCTTGAAGAGCGGCCGGGTCACCACAACGGTCGAAATACCGCCTGGATTTGGCCGCGACATCAGACGTGGCCGCCCTACCGAAGTCGGCGTCTGGATCGACGGTGCCATGCCATTCCGCGCCGAAACGATTCATGGCTATATGCAGGGAGTGCACCAGCGGTTTCTTTCCGATCCGGCCATCCGGGGCCATATTGGCCTAGCTGGCACGGCTTTACCGGCGGATATTGAGATCCGGTACCGCTACAATCAGGATTTCGACAGCATCTACGCCATGGTGCCATCTATGATCGCAATGCAGCTCGCGCTGATTCCTGCAATTTTGATGGCTTTGGCTATCGTGCGCGAGAAGGAGCTTGGGTCGATCATCAACCTCTACGTGACGCCGGTAACGCGCTTGGAATTCCTGCTCGGCAAGCAGGTTCCCTATATCGTTGTCGGCATGATCAATTTCCTCATGTTGTTCCTGATGGCGATTTTTATTTTCAAGGTGCCATTGAAGGGTAGTTTTGGCGTGTTGGCTCTCGGATCATTGATCTACGTCACCACGACCACAGCTTACGGGATGATGATCTCATCTTTCACTCGCACTCAAATCGCAGCCTTGTTCGGTACCGCCATATTGACGGTGTTACCCGCCACCATGTTCGCGGGCATGATGACGCCGGTCTCGTCCATAACCGGCATGGGAGCAATCATGGGCCGCCTATTTCCGATGACGTATTATCTGCCGATTAGTGTCGGGACCTTCACCAAAGGGCTGGGTTTCACCGATCTCGCCCGGCACTTAGCCTTGCTGGCCGCGTTCGTTCCGGCGCTAACGGGACTCAGTCTCATTCTGCTTCGCAAGCAGGAGAAATAGTCGGGCCATGCGCAAGCTCGCAAATATCTATTGGCTCGGAACCAAGGAATTGCGCAGTTTCTTCCGCGATTGGGTGCTTTTAGGTTTGGTCGTGTATTCCTTCTCGCTCGCGGTGATAGCGCAAACGCAAAGCAATTCGCAGGAATTGCACAACGCCTCACTCGCGATTGTCGATGAAGATAACTCGGAGCTCTCGCGGCGCATCGCCCACGCGTTCCTGCCGCCTTATTTTAAGCCCGCAGAGTACGTTGCCGAGCGCGATGTCGATCAATTGATGGACACCGGAAAATATACGTTCGTCATCGACATTCCACCGCACTTCGAACGTGACGTGCTGGGTAATCGCAATCCGGCGCTTCAAGTCGCTGTTGATGCCACAGCCATGGTGCAAGCGGGCATCGGCTCGGGATATGCGCAGCAGATCATTGCCACCGAAATCAATAATTTCGTTTCACGTGCCGGGGCGGTTCCTTTGCCAGCCGTCACTCTCTCCGTCCGGATCGCCTTCAATCCCAACGTGACCACCGCTTGGTTCACATCGGTTATGGGCATCATCAACTCTGTCACGATGCTGGCGATCGTTCTTTCCGGTGCGGCCGTTGTGCGCGAGCGCGAGCATGGCACGATGGATCACCTCCTAGTGATGCCGCTTACGCCGTTCGAGATCGCCATGTCGAAAATTTGGGCCAACGGTTTGGTAATCACCGGCGCGGTTGGCCTATCGCTGACGCTTGTCGTTCAAAAGCTTCTCAGCATTCCCATTGCCGGATCGGTGCCGTTGTTCATGTTCGGCGTGACGCTCTATTTGTTTTTCGCAACCGCTATTGGGATATTTTTGGCGACAATCGCCCGGACCATGCCGCAACTTGGCTTACTCTACATGCTGGTGGCTATTCCGCTGAACATGCTGTCCGGATCCAATACGCCGCTTGAAAGCATGCCGCCCTTTCTGCGCACGGTAATGCAGGCCTCGCCCTCTACGCACTTCGTTTCTTTTGCTCAGGCCATTCTTTATCGTGGCGCAGGCATTGACGTCGTCTGGCCGAAATTTCTTGCCGTAGCTTTGATTGGAGGCCTCTTCTTGGCGCTGGCGCTCCTTCGTTTTCGCAGTATCTCATCCTAGGCGCACTGAAATGGTGGGACAGGTCACGCGGGACTTTCGGGTACCAGCCTGTGATTTCCTGGCCCGCCGTCGATGGAAGCGCCTGATGCCAAGAACGCTCGTGCCGCCCTGGAGCGGGGTACCATTAGCCTTATAACTTTGGATCTGACGCTTGGCCGCGATGATGGCCTTAGTCTCGCGCGAGAAATTCGCGCCTCCTGCGACGTGCCGGGTATGGCTTGCGCAGAATTGGCCAGAGGGAGTCAGCTTCGCTCTTGCCCGCTGCTTCATCGGGCGCCGGCGATTGGGTGATGCAGCGGGCTTTCTCGATCGATATCAAAGGTCAACGCCACGGCGCAACGAGCACCGTTTGGCCAAGGCACCGGGTTTTCGATCATTCCGTCATACCGCCTGCTAGCATCTCGTCGTAGGCGAGCACCGCGTCGAGAAGCACCTGTGCCCCCGCGGCGCATTCATCGAAGCTTGTCGATTCCGCCTCGTTGTGGCTGACGCCGCCTTCGCACGGCACGAAAATCATCGTCGTCGGCGCGACGCGAGCGATGTAGGCCGCGTCGTGACCGGCGCCCGAAACCATGTCGCGCATGCCGAAATCCGATTTCGCAGCAGCGCGGCGAACGCAATCGATCAACTCCGGCGCGAATTTCACCGCCGGCGACGACCAGATCCGCTTTTCCTCGTAGCTCAATTGAAGGGGAGGGAGGCTCGCTGCCAGCGCCGCGCGCAATTCCGCTTCCATGACATCGAGAGCATCCTCGTCGGGATGGCGCATGTCGACTGTAAAGAAGACCTCGCCCGGCACGACGTTGCGGCTGTTCGGCTTGTTCTCGATGAGGCCGACGGTTGCGACGCCGGGCTGATGCTTTTGACCGATTGCGTCCACCGCCTCGATCATGCGGGCCGCACCGACGAGCGCGTTCTTGCGGAGAGACATCGGTGTGGCGCCGGTATGGGCGTCCTCGCCTTTCACCGTAACTTCGTACCAGCGCATGCCTTGCACGCCGGTCACAATTCCGATGATCTTCTTCTCGTTTTCGAGGATCGGTCCTTGCTCGATGTGAAGCTCGAACATGGCCGAAAATTTGTGATCACCGGCCTTCATCGACCCGCGATACCCGATCCGCTCGAGCTCTTCGAGAAACGTGACGCCGTCCCGGTCGGTCTGTTGGTAGATGTATTCCGGCGGGAACGCTCCTGCGAAAACCCCCGAAGCCATCATGGCCGGCGGAAATCGCGAGCCTTCCTCGTTCGTCCAATTGACGGCCTCGATCGGCGCGTTCGTCTCATAATCCCGCTCATGCAGTGTCCGCAGCACCTCGAGCGCACCAAGGACGCCGAGCACGCCATCGAACTTGCCGCCTGTCGGCTGAGTATCGAGATGCGATCCCATGGCGATTGGCGCGAGGTTATTATCGCGTCCGGGCCGGACGGCGAACATGTTGCCGACCTCATCGGTCCGCACCGTGCAGCCAAGGGCCTCGCACTGAGCTTTGAACCAGTCGCGAACTTGCCGGTCTTCATCCGAGAGCGCGAGCCGGCGAATGCCGCCCTTTTCGGTGCCGCCGAACTTGGCGGTATCCATCAAGCTGTCCCACAGGCGTCGCGGATTGATGCTGAGATTGGTCGGCATGGCATTCCAGAGATTTGGCAGCGCACACTAACTGCAAATCAACTGATTGCAATTGAGAAAAAACTCCCTTCGGCATTCTTGCGAGTGGGAGTCTTGAGCGATCGCCAAACCTGTTTAGGTCGTCCCGGCGCGCCGGGGACCCTTCGCCGCCAGGAAATTTTACAATGGCTCGCAAATCATCGACGGGTCGAACGCTACGATGTCATCGATGACGAAGATGATGAACTGGACGAGCTTCCGCTTTTTCAGCCATCAGGCCAAATGCTATCTCGACGGAAAGAAAGACTGACAAGACCATGCGGGGCGGTATCATTACCCGCTCGGTAGAGCGGGTTGAAAGCACCTTCCATCGCGGGAAGGATTAGCCGGTTACCAGTTCCCCGCTCTTGAATTTCGGTCGAGCCTCGCGTCCGGATCTTTTCCGGTGCGATTAAAAAAAAGGGATGGCCGAGGCCATCCCAATGGAAAAGAAAAATATTCTTAGCGGCCTTTGTGGCCTGGTTTTCCGGGTTCATTGTGCTTCCCGGTTTCGCTGTGTTTTCCGGCTTCACTGTGCCGCTCAGGAGTGCCACCGTGCTGGCCAGAGGAGCCGCTGCTGCCGCCTTGCTGACCACTGCTCATGTGGCTTTGGTCCTGCTGATGACTTCCGTGCGAGTGCTGACCGCCTTTTTTACCGGCCTCGGAGGCCTTTGCTGGGTCGTTCTTGAAGTTTCCAGCCATCGCAAAAATCCTTTCTAATGTGATTTAAGCTGAACGACTGAACTACTCGGCAGGCCGTCTTGAGTTGCGGCAGGTGCTGATAAAGTTCGGTAGGGCGCCCGTTTATGCGTCCAGCACGTTCTATCAGGTATGAGTTCTGTTGGCGGGCGGGGCGCATCTAAATTGCCTAAAATGGAAAAGGTGTTCGGTGCCCAGTCACGCGAGGCCTTCCTGCCTGAGTGCGATTTCCACCGTGGGGCGCGCTCGGATATGCTCGGCAAGAGTCTTCAGCGACTTCGGGATTTCGATTTTATTCTTCTCAGCCCAAAGCAGCATCACGAAGAGATAGAAATCAGCGACAGTGGCATGCTCGCCGAAGAGATATGGGCCCGTCAGTTGCGTAGAGATCTCGTCCAGTCTTTTGCGAACCTTTCCAGCGGCGGTTGCTTTCTCTTCCTCGGTTGCAGCCGGATTGAAAATGGGCGCGAAAGACTTGTGAATTTCAGTTGAGATAAACGCGAGCTTCTCGAGAAGTCTGTAACGGCCGAATTGCCCCGGAGCCATGAGCCCAGGGTAATTGTCGGCGATAAAAGTGAGAATGGCGATGTTTTCAGTAAGAACTTGACCGTCATCGAATTGAAGCGCCGGAACGTAACCCTTGGGATTGATATCCAGGTAGGAACGCCCGTCTTCGAGCTTATGTGTTTTCAAATCCACCTTTGCCAGGGCGAACTTCCTGCCGGCTTCTTCCAACGCTATGTGGTCTGCGAGGCTGCAGGCTCCAGGTGAGTAATACAGAATCATGAATGTACTCCGCTGCTTCAATGCTCAACGTTTTGAGCGCAGCCGGGGTTTCAAGATTTTTATGCTCGTTCGCCGGCTTAATTCACGACTAACCAAAAAAAGCGACGGCGCTCGTCGTTTGCAAACTGCGGCTTAGTCTCGCTGAATTACTGCGTAGCTAAAGGAGCTTCATGCATGTCTAAAAATCTCATATTTGCAGTCCTCGTCGGTTTTGCGACAATCTCCGCGCCTGCAGCATCGGAGGCGCATTGCCTCGGTTGGGATAAGGCGCGGTCGGGTGTCGGCGACGTTTATAATAGCACGATGAACCTCGCGAATGCAGCCTTCTACCGGACGCAAAGAATCGGTGACCGACTATTTGGCTGGATACACTGCGACCACCGCACTTGAGGTCGTTACTATGAGGGCGGCCTCACTGATTTTGGGGCCGCCAACCCCAGTGCAGGTGAGGCGACGGCTGCCAGGCGTCAAGAGTAACGGCAGTAGATCTATTTAATGATGCTTCTACGGCGCAAAAATTTCTAGCGTGTAGATTCCCAGAATGTACGTCGCCTCTGATAGCCCATAGGGGTGTGCTTCTTCAGACGCGTTCGCAATCTCATATTTTTGTGGCGTGGCTCGTCGATGCGAGCAATTTTTCCGTCGGCAAATTTCAGGTAGCACCCATCAGTTGATGGGTGGCACCTCCAAGTGCGTACTCTTGCGATCCAAGCTTGGGTCGAGCATTGAAGCGGTTTTAAAATCGCGATCTGCCGAGTCTAGATCCCCTTCGTCGATGTAGGTGTCGGCGCGAACGAAGTACGCTATCGCGTATTTCGGATTGAGAGTAACGGCCTTGCTGAAATCAGCGATGGCATCTCCAAACTTGCCTTGCATTTTCAAGGCTACACCGCGGTTGAAATATACAACCGACTCGTTGGGGTTGATTTTTATTTCGCGGGTGTAATCGGATATGGCGGCATTGAGATCGCCCTTCTTCCGCAAGCAGTTTCCGCGGTTGTTGTAGACCCTCGGATAATAGGGTTCTAATCGAACTGCTTCATCATAATCGTCTATCGCGCGGTCGCAATCGCCCATGGCCGCGTACACAATTCCTCGGCCGACGTAGTAATAGGGATCCGGGATCAACTTTGCCGCGCTGGTGAAGTCGGACAAAGCGTGCTCGAAATCGTGCTTAGCGAAATAAGCGAGCGCACGGTTTCCATAATAGATGGCAAGATTGCGCGGATTGTCCGGGGAAGATTCGATAAGGATCGAGCAGCCCGTAATATGCGTGTCAGGTGTGGGCCCAGAATCGCAGTCATGCGCTGCGTCCGCAAGGACTGGGTTGCAGGCAAGAAAAAATAGGATGAGCGTTGCAATATAACGCATGTGGTTTTCCCGAAATAAATATGAAATTTGAAAATCAAAATAAAAATTCTTGGCAATATCGGCGGGCAAAAAACACGCGCACTGAATCGGAATGATACCTCGACATTTGGTTCGCGCAATACCGAAGGGTTGGATCTCCCCAAGTCGTTGATGTGACTCCGCTTCGAAATATCCAGCGCGGGTATTAGTCCCGGAACTGCTGCAGTATTTCGGTTTTGTTGGCCGATGTTAATTCAATCAATCCGTTGAAGGTTCATACTGCGGTGATGCGGGAATTCATTTTCATCCTGTTGTCGCGGATTTTTTGCCATGAAGCAGCGCGTTGCCCTGGCCGGCCGTATGTTGGATTTTGAAGGCGACGAGGGCGATTACTTTTTCCAGAACCTATGGGAATTCTCGCAAGGCGCCGGTCAGCGTCACTTGCTGCAATTCGCAGCCCGGCATCTGCATCCGGCGAGTACATGTTTAGAAATCGGTGCCGGGATCGGGCTTGCGACGGCAAGCTTGGCGCTCGCATGTCCTCATGGCCACGTTCATGCTTTTGAGGCTTCGCCCAAAAACGCGCTGTACCTGCGCCGGAATATGTCAGCGAATGCCCTGACGAATACAACCGTCGTGGAGCGTGCTGTGGGCGCACCTTCGGGAACCGCACTTCGTGATCCAACCACGCGCGTCACGATAGAGACGATCGATGATTGGTCGGCGACACTCGATTCGCCGTTAGATCTCTTGAAGTTGAACATTGAAGGTTATGAAGCGCATGTTCTCGCTGGCGCTGCCGAAACTCTTGTTCGCGATCGGCCCGTGATTTTCATGGAGTTCAATTCTGTTGCGATCGCGTTCAAGGCAAAGCGAAGTCCCTTGTCCTTTGCCGAGACGATCTGGAAATTGTTTGATGTTTTCGAGATCGATGAAGACGGAGAGGTGTCAACGATCGACGCCCGCCTCTTCGTTCTGAACAACATGGTTCGTCATGGTTGCGTCGACGACATCGTCTTGGATCTCAAGCCGGGTCACGACGCTCGCTCGATACGCGATGTTTTGGCGACAGAACTTGAAGCGGAGCGGGCGGCAGCGGCTTGATGCTCGCCCGGATCGCTTTGCAAGGCGCCGACCGGAACGCTCGGTTTCCAATAACAAGGGTTTCGGCCGCAAACGGGAGTTAAGCTGGGCGTTCGGCCGTTGTGTTCATAATGGGTCGCGCTTGAGTGCCTGGCAAAGGCAATGCGGTCCGCCGCCGCCGAGCGTAAACATGGAAAGATCCGGATCGTAGACTTCGATTCCGAGCGCTCGCATGCGCGCGTTGAGATCCTTGTTCGCTGCTGTCGAAAGAACGCGATCGTTTCCGAGGGCAACGATGTTCGTGCCAAGCTGCGTCGAGTCGTAATAGGAGACGGGCAGGATTTCGTAGCCCTTCGATTTCAAAAGATCGAGGAACCAGGGCTGATGCGCATCCGGCGCCACGGCTACGAGCTTATCGTTGATGAATCCGACTGAAACATCGAGATGCACGAAGTGCGGTGGGAACGGAACCGGGTAGGCTTCCCATCCCTCGGCTCGAAACCATTCGCACATTTGCTCCGCGCCTTCTTTTTCGGAGCGTTCGCCGCCGTAGCCACATAAAACGAATCCGGGCCTCACCACCATGAAGTCGCCGCCTTCGAAATGTCCGGCGGTGCTCATGTTCCAGATCGGAATTCCAGATTCCATGTAGAACTTGAACGTCAACGCGTAATCGCCACGGCGAAAACGCGTCTGCGGCATGGTGATGACGGCGCCGAAGGGCGTCATGACGCTCGAGTCGCGTGCGAAGACGCCGTACTTCAGCTCGGGTCTCGCGTCGAGCCAATGACATTCCACGCCCGCGCGCTCGTAGACGTCCACCATCTCACGATGTTGCGACATGGCGAGTTGAGCGTCGAATTTCAGACCGAGCGACAGCGTGTGCCGGGCGACGGCGCTAACTGGACGCCACTCGAAGAAGTCCGGTTTGCCGAGCAAAACGTGGCGTAGGACGCCGGTTTCGGAATCCAATCCCCAAGGAACGGAACTGGTGACGGATTTTGCGATCGAATTCATGCGAGCACCTCGTAATGCGCGTCTGTCGGCGCGCCGGCATTGATGCGGATGATGTCCTGCGGGCATGCGGACATGGCGACGATGCAATCCATTTCGGCTTTGAGCACAACGTAGTCACCGGGCTTCGAGACCGGTTCTTCCCAACCGATGCTGCCATCGCCTTTGATCGGAATGTTCATCCAGAGATTGAGCGGTGAAGGCACTTCCGGCGGCGTTAAGCCGATGCCTGCCATTCCGGACCGGAGATTATCGGCGCAGTTTTCGTGGTATTCCGTGCAGCCCAGTCCCTGATAGCGATAGATGTCGCACGCGGCGATGAAGGTGTCGTGGACGCCGGGCGAGGTATCTTCAACGAGCGTGAGGATCGGCCGGCGCTTGTTCGTCACCAGCTTATCGCCGGGCTTCGGGCGGACGCGATCGATCGCTGCGCGCATGTGTTCCATGGAGAGAAATTCGCCGAGGTCTTGCGCGTTGAAGGCCCAAGTGTCCACAACCTGATGACCGTGGGTATTCACGATGCGGATCGATTGTCCGGCTTTGAGAGCGACGGCGCGCCCCTTTCGCGCAGGAAGTTCTTGAAGCCCGCTCATGCCTTCACCTTTATGCTTGGAAATTCTTTGCGGATCGCCTCGGTGACGCCGATCGCGTAATCGGCTGCAAGGAGCTTGCCCTTCTCCCCGTCACAGCCATGGGCAGGTGAGAGCACGCCGGAGCACGGCACCCATCCGGTTCGCGTCGGATAGACATCGTACGGCGGGAATTCCGCGGGCTTGTCCGTGGGCAACGCCGTCATGTCGACGAGATCAGGGTGGTGGTAGAGCATGAGAGACGTTTCCATCACGGCCGCATGCTCGAGAGCGAATCCGGGGAAGCCTTCAGGAAAAATCTTTTCGATCGTTTCCGTTCGCGTGAAGTCCCAGTATTCCAGCCGCAGAATCTCCATGTCGCGTATGCCCATGTAGGAGAGTTCCCGCATCGCCAGGTCAATGCCCTCGATGGTGAACATCATGTTCTCGTAGTGGCCGTTAATGAGGACGAGCCGACGGGCGCCGTGACGCGCAAATTCCTTGATAACGTCGCGGAGCAGATGCGCGAGCGTATCGGCATCGAGGCTGGTGGTGCCGCAGAAATGATTTCCAGCGCCCATTTTTGGCTGCGATTTGTACCCGAAGGCGACAGCGGGGGCGACGATCGCGTCGAGCTGCTTGGCAACGTCGACCGCGACGGCCGTTGCCAGCATCACGTCTGTTCCCATCGGCAAGTGCGGTCCGTGCTGCTCGGTTGCTCCCACCGGCAAAAGAATGAGAGCGCCACCTTCAATTCGCTTTTGATAGGTGGTCCAGCTCATCTCGTTCATAAAAAGTCGGTCGGTCATGTCTTCCTTCTTTCAAACCATCGAAGCGCCGCCGTTGACGCCGAGTACCTGTCCCGTCATGAAGCTCGAGCCGGGGCCAGCGAGAAACAGCGCCGCTTCAGCGATCTCTTCGGGCCTTCCGATGCGGCGCAACGGATTGGCAGTTTCGAGCGCTTTCCAGTCGGGCGGCATGTTTTCGAAGTCGAGAAGCGGCGTGTCCGTCGGTCCGGGAGCGACCGCATTGACGAGAATATCCGGCCCGAATTCCTTCGCCCAACAGCGCACCATGGCGCTGATGCCCGCTTTCGACGCGCAATAGGCTGCATGTTCTTCGCGACCAAGCTGAGCGAGTTCAGAACTAAACAGGATGATCCTGCCGCCGTTGCGTCGCTTCTTCATGGCGCGCACGGACTCGCGGACCATCAGGAATGTGCCGATTAGATTGACGTCGAGAACTTTGCGCGCGTCGGCGACGGGCGTGTCGAGAAGCGGCGCCATTAGAAAGATCGCAGCGGTATTGAGCATGACGTCGACGCCGCCGAGGGCTTCGTCCGCGGCTTTAACCGCATCCACGACTTGCGCTTCGTCCGTGATGTCGAGTGCGAACGACGGGCCAGTGCCAGCGGAAATCGGTTTGAGATCGAACCGCGCGACGCGCGCGCCCTTCGCTTCGAAGAGATCGGCGATGGCGAGACCTATGCCGCTCGCTGCGCCGGAGACGATAATTTTCTTATCCTGCAGCGTGCTCATCCTAGAAATTCCCCACGGTCGACGCCGATCGCTTGTCCGGTGATGTTGCTCGCAAGGTCGCTCGCGAGAAATAGATAGAGCCCCGCGACGTCGGGCGGCTCCATCAAGCCGGGCAGTGCTTGGGCCGCGACGACATCGGCGAAAATATCGGCTTCGCTACGATGAGTGCGTTCGGCCATCGCTTTCGCCGAGCGTACCGAGGCGACGGTTCGCACCCATCCGGGACACACGGCGTTGACGTTGATGCCGCGTGGCCCAAGCTCGCGCGCGAATGTGCGGGTCAGCCCGACGACAGCGTGTTTGGAGGCGATGTAGGCAGCGAATTCGCCGACGGCGCTTTTCGCCCAGACCGACGCCGTATTGATGATACGAGCACCCGGTTTCAGCAGGGGCAACGCCGCGCGCGTGACGTTCCAGGTGCCGCGCACGTTGATGTCGATAATGCGGGCGAAGGTGGCATCAACTTCGTCGCTCGGATCTGTTACCGGCGTGATGAGTTCGAGGCCCGCGTTGTTCACCAACACATCAAGCGTCGTGATTTCGGCGAACGCGGCTTGCAGCGCCGCCTTGTCGGTAATGTCGGTGAAGAAGGATTTGATGGGCCGGCCGCATGTTTCCGTGAGACGCGCAGCTGCATCGTGGACGAGGTCGTCGTTGGCGAGAATTGCAACATCGGCGCCTGCAATTGCAAAGCCTTCCGCTATGGCAAAACCGATGCCCCGGCTGGCGCCCGTCACGAGCACCGATTTGTTTTGAAGGTTGATCACTGTTACGTCCTCGGGGTCCTATACTTTTTCTTCTTCCCCAGTCGCCGCGCGTACGAACTTCAAGATGCGCGTTCGAAGTTTGAAAAACTTTTCGCTGTCGCGGAGTTCGAGCGTGCGATCCGGCCCCAGCTCCGCCGAGATGTCGACGTCTTCGAGCATCCGCGCGGGCCGCTTCGAGAAAACGATGATGCGATCGGCGAGAAAGACCGCTTCGTCGACGTCGTGGGTGACGAAGATGATGGTCTTGGCATCTTGGCGATGGATGCGGCGCAATTCGATCTGCAGGGCTTCGCGCCGTTGGGCATCGAGCGCGCCGAAGGGTTCATCCATCAGGAGAACTTCGGAGCCTGCTGCGAGCGTGCGGGCAATGGCTATGCGCTGACGCATGCCGCCCGAAACTTTGTTCGGGAAGAAGTCTGCGAAGTCTGTCAGGCCGACGAGAGCGAGATAGTGATCGAGCCGCGCTTTCTTGCGCTCGGGCGTCAGGTCGAGCCGGTACTTCATGCCGTAAGCGACGTTCTGGGCGACTGTCAGCCATGGAAACGAAGAATAGGATTGGAAGACCATGCCGCGCTCGCGATCGGGAGCGCCGATCGGTTGTCCGTCGAGGCGTATTTCGCCGGAACTCGGTGTTTCGAGGCCGCCAACCATGCGCATCAGTGTGGTCTTGCCCGAGCCTGATGGTCCGAGGAAGACGACGAATTCGTTGCGTTGGATCGTCAGGTTGAATGAAGGCGCGACGACTTCGAGATTGCCAAAATATTTAGCGACGCCGTCGAATTCGAGGTAGGGAGCGGGAGCCACGTTGCGCCTCTCAGAGATAACGGAACAAGCGCTTGTGCAGAAGGCGCAGAATTTGGTCGGTCACAAGGCCGATCAGTCCGATCGTCACGACGCCCGCCATCACTTCCGATGTGTTCATATAGCGGCGTGCCGCCCAGATGACGAAGCCGAGGCCGGTATCGGCGGCGACGATTTCCGCGATGATGAGGTAGGTCCAGCACCAGCCGAGCGTGATGCGCAGATTGTCGAACAGGCTCGGCAGCATCGCCCGGAAGGCGACGTCCGATAGCATCTGTCTCGGTCGCGCGCCGACGGTGTATGAAATCTCGACGTATTCCTGCGGCACGCGGCGCATATCGTCGGCGACAAGCAACACGAGCTGGAAGAACGTGCCGAGCCAGAGCAGGAAGATTTTTGTCGTCTCGCCGACGCCGAACCAGATGATGCTTAGCGGCACGAGCGCCGGGACCGGCAAGTAGCGGATGAAATCGACGATCGGCTCGAGTGCGGCGCCGACTCCGCGGAAGCTCGACATCGCGATGCCGATGGGCACCGCCATGACGACGGCCAGCGTAAATGCAACCCATATGCGCAGCGTCGAGATGCCTGCGTGCATCATCAGGTTCTTGTGCAGGATCATGTTCCACAGCGTCTCGAGCGTGACGCTCGGCGGTGGGAGGAAGGTCGCATTGATCCAACCGAGGCGGGTCGAGAATTCCCATACGCCCAAGACGAACAGGGTCGCGCCAATGGCGGTGAGGATCTGCGCGCGTTTCGAAAGCGTTCCGCGAAACGCGAAGAACTGTTTCGGCGGGGCTTTTCTTCGGACAGGACGCGGCGTGGATGCCGCGTTCTGAACCGGCGCATGAGGCGCCGCAGACACTGTCGCTTTGATGCTGGTCACGCGATGATCCCGGAGTCGGCTCTGTTGACTATGGAATGTGCCGAGCGCTTACGCTGCGCGGAGCGGCCGCTCGGCACGGACTTAAGTCTACTTCAGATCGGCTTCGGTGATACCGGCCACGATCGAATTATCGATCTGCTCGGCGGCTTTGAGGTTGTTCTCGGCGGCGCCATTCTCAAGATTGAGCTGCATCACCTCGTCGAAGGTTCCGTATAGCGTGCCTGGAGCGCCGGGTTTACCGAAATAGCCTGCGTTTTCCTTGTGCCCGGTATAGACCAAGCTGCCTTCGATCGACGCCGCGAACTCTTCCGGCGTCAAGTTGAAGTGCGGGGCGGCGAGCTTGATGAAGTCGGCCTTGTTCGTGTTGAAATACTCAACAGCCTTGAAGATGCCGATCATGAACTTCTTGTACTTCTCGGGATTGGCTTTGAGATCGTCCTGACGGGCGGCGATGATATCGACGATGATGCCCGGGTATTGTGCCGACGAGACGAGAATGTGCGGCTTGCGGCCCGGGACCTTATCGACGGCCTGGGACAGGTACGGCTGGTAGGACACAACCGCATCAATCGACGTATCAGTCAGGATGGCGACGGTGTCTGCCGTGGCGATCTGTTTGACGACGAGATCGTTAAGGGACAGGCCCTTCTTCTTCAAAGCCATCTGGAGCAGCAGGCGGCCCGGAATATTGGGCTCGGAGGCAACTGTCTTGCCCTTCAACTGTTCGACAGACGTGATCTCACCCGGGGTGATGACGCCGTCGCCGCCGAGCGATTCGTCGATGGTGCCGATGATGATGCCGGGGGTCTTCGCGTCGCGTGGCTTGCCCTGATACTCGCCGACCGTGCGCATATCCATTTCGATGTCGCCGCGTGCCATGGCTGCCATGACGTTCGCGCGTTCATCTTCGAATTTGATGCTGACGTCGATGCCGAGCTTTTTGAAGTATCCGAGGTCCTGCGCCACGAAAACCGGGGCGAAGCCACTCCACGTCGGGCAGAGTATGCGGATCGTCTCGTCGGCCTTCGCGACCGTCGCGGTCAGGGACAAGCTCAACCCCAACGCCATTGCAACCCCGGCTCCCACAACCCGCCGGACGTTCGTCGTCTTATGCATCGGCACCATCCTAGATGATCACACCACCGTCACGTTGAAATCTCCGGCAAAATCACATCGATACCAATATTGATTATTGGAAAAATACATCGAAAACTGCCAATGTAATGTCCCGCAGGGTATTGGAGGGGGAAAGCGGATGCGCCGGCTCGACAACATCGACATTCGCCTGCTGAGGGTTTTCGTGACGCTGGTCGAGGCTGGCGGGTTCGGCGATGCGCAGATTGCGCTCAATCTGTCTCAGCCGACATTGAGCACGCATCTCGCGGCGCTTGAGCGCAAACTCGGGGCGTCCCTTTGCGTGCGGGGTCGGCGCGGATTTCAGCTGACGCCCTTCGGCGAGGCGGTCTACCTTGCGACCCAGAAGTTATTTGCCGATATCAATTCCTTTGAGGAGCGGGTGGGCCAGCACAATGGGCAACTCGTCGGGCGGCTGCGGATTGGCATCGTGGACGGCATCGTCACAAATCCTGCTCTTGCGCTGCAGCACGTCATCGGCCGCTTCATGGAGAACGCGGAAAACGTCTACATCGACCTGGAGCTCGGCACGCCCTATGCGCTGGAGCAGGCCATTGCCGATGGCCGCCGCGATGTCGTCATTGGGCCAATGTCGCAAAAGGCTCCGGGCGTTACCTATGTGGCTATTCACCGGGAACCGCACGGTCTCTATTGCGGCAAGGGCCATTCGCTTTTCGACGCGCCGTCTGCCACGGTCACGCGGGAAGCCATCGGAAAAGCGCTGTTTTCGGTCCGTGCATATCGCCACCTCGACGACCTCTATCGCGCCGATCATCCGCGCGCCACGGGGCAGGTGGTGCAGATGGAGGCGCAGGTGATGATGATCCTGTCCGGCCGCTTCATCGGCTTCCTGCCGCGCCATGTTGCCGAGGGCTGGGTACGGCAGGGTTTCATGCGGGAGCTGAAGCCGCAGACCTATCAGTTCCAGTCGAGCCATTTCGCCGCCTACCGGAAGAGCGACGACAACCGGCCGATCGTTCGCAGCTTCGTGCGCTTTCTTAGCCAACACGCCGGACAAACGCGCAAGCCACCGAGCGCCGCGAAGACGGCCTGATGGGTTTGCGCGTATAAGTCGGGTTACGCTTCGGCTTTCTTCGCGAGCGCGACGAGCGCGGGCCGCAGTTCTTGCGCCGACTTCAGCGGAGTATCGAACCACAGCCGGGTGACATCATCACCGGACGTCATATCCAGTCCTTCCGGATCGATGGTGGCGAGACGCCAGCCTTCGGCTGAGTTCGCTCCCGCCTTCTCGGCGTAGCGCCCAACCGCGTCGGCATGATCGGAATTCATGTGCTCGACCGCGCCTTCTTCAAACTCGGAAAGAGATTGAAGTGCGTCGGTTGGCACCGCGAGGTCGCTCGCCGCCAATGCGTAGGCTCTGCCGAAGCCGCCGTTCAGCGAGGCACGCGCGGTTGAAAACTTCCAGAAAGCGAAATCCGGGAAGTCAGCGTATAATGCGGCTTTTGGGTTGCGTCTCAAAAAGCGGCTTTTTGCATGTGCGCGCGCGGGACCCTGGCCAAGGTTTTCGGCTGTTCCGATCAAGGTTATGCGCGGATAGGCAAGCGGATCGCCCTTGCCGGGTTCACCCACGAGCAGCGAGCATCTGGCATCGGCTTCCAGATTCGCGAAATGGCTTGAAAGCCGCGAGATGAGGAATACCGGCGAGCCGTCCATTGCCGTTGCGAGGCTGACGCGGCTGACTGAGGGGGAACCGTCGAGAGGGTCGATGGTCGCCAGCGAAGCGTAGCGGGCGGTGCGGATGAGCGTCTTTGCCTGGCGCCGGGCTGCATCATCGACGGGCTGCAGGACATCTTTCTTTTTATCTGTCATTTTTCGTTGCCTAGCTCGTTTAAATGAAACAGGGCGCTTGGCTAAGCTCGAAGAAGCTTTTTGAATGGCTGCAGCGAAATCGATTTGATCCGCAAACCCTGGAGCCGGTTTTGTCACGAACAACGACCAGAGGAAAGGAGTGATTTCAAATGGCTACTTCTCCAGATCTCACATGCCGAGTTATTCGTGCGGCGGATACTTATGACGGGAAGCAGGGGCTGACTTACTTTTGTGGTATCGCCTCGGAGACCGTTGGCTCGAAAGGCATCTGCATGCATCTCTTGACCGTCCCAGCCGGCGGACGGGCCAAGGCGCATCTGCATGAAAATCATGAGACCGCGATTTATATGCTGGACGGTGAGGTCTTGACGCTTTTCGGGCATCGGCTCGAGAACTGCATCCCGACGCGAGCAGGCGACCTCGTGTATATTCCGGCGGGTATTCCGCATCTGCCGATCAATGTGAGCGACAAGCCGGCGTCTGCGGTGATTGCGCGTACAGATCCCAACGAGCAGGAAAGTGTCGTTCTTCTGCCGGAGCTGGAGGCTCTGGTCGAAGAGAGGCTCGCGTCGCTGCAAAAGTCAGGTATTCCTCAGCGGCAATCGCGTGCGGATCTCAATCCAGCGCAGTCGTAATGCGCGGCGGTCCGATGTACAGGATGATCGTCTCGTGTCGGGTGATTGCACCCTGGGGGAATTGGAATGGCACGGGTATTGGCGCTCTTGTTCCTATGGGCTTTCTGCGCGGGAGACTGCCTCGCGGCTGAGCGCGTGCTGACGTTGTCATTCGGTGGCGAACCACATCGCATGACCGCTGCGGAGCTTCTAGCGCGGCCCGATGTAACTGACCTCAACGTTCCCAACGACGTCTCATATAATCGCAAAATGACGTATCGCGCCGTGCCGCTTCTCGGCGTGCTTGGCGCTGCTTTAGACGGCGATTTCAATACCATCGAAGCTCGCGCCAGCGACGGATACGTATCGCAAATTCCAAGCGAGCTGGTGAAGAAGGGTTCCGAGGGCGGAGCCGTTGCGTGGATCGCGGTGGAAGACCCAGGCAAGCCTTGGCCAAATCTTCCAGATCGAGACGTGAGCGCTGGTCCGTTCTATCTGATCTGGGAAGGCGCGCAGCGTTCCGCTGTCGGCAACGAGCTTTGGCCGTTCTCCGTCGTTTCGCTTTCCGGTGTGGACGATCCGGTCAAGCGCTGGCCGCAATTGGCCGTGGATCGATCGCTCGCAGACGATGCAGCCGAGCGGAAGGGGCAAATCGTGTTCGTCAAGAACTGCATGACGTGTCACCGCATCGACGGCGCGGGATATGGCGAGATGGGGCCGGATCTTGGTCGACCAATGCACGCAACCGAATACATAACCGAGCGCGGACTAAAGGCGCTGATCCGCAATCCAAAAGCGGTGCGCACCTGGCCCCAGCAGCAAATGGAAGGGTTCGGCGAGGAGGCGATTTCGAATTCGGAGCTCGATGCGCTCGTCAGCTATCTTGCCTACATGGGGAGGCGAAAATCTGGTGGTGTCGCTTTCCCTTCTAAGCCAACGCCGTAAATACCTCTGACTTGGCGTGCGCGCTCAGGGAGTACTTTCTGTATCGATGTGCCGCCCGGCGCGCATTTGCTCGAATGATCGGCGTGTTTGCGGTTTGATGAAGAGAGCGATGACCTCCGGATGCTTCTTGCGGATTTGCCCCTCGAGGCGGATTACGGCAGCTTCGATTTGAGGTGTGCGGAGTTCATCTGCGAATTCCAGGCTCAGCGCCGCTAGGATTTGATCCGGCGATAAGTGAACGGCGAAGACGTTATTGGCTCCCTCGACGCTCGGCTCACTGATGGCCAGCGTTAGAATAGAATGGATAACTTCGTCGCTGGCGCGTTCGCCGATGAGAAGCGCCTTGTTCTCACGCGCGAGAACAGTGGCGGCAAACGCCAGAACGAGGCCGATGAGGATCGAAGCAGCGCCGTCGAGCGCTGGCAAGTCCAGCCGAACCGAGAGAACGTTTCCGATGGCTGCGATGACGATACCTATGAGGGAGGCCGTATCCTCGAACAGGACCATGAAAGAGGGTGGATCTTTGCTATCGCGTATGGCCTCCCAATAGCCGCGACGGCCTTTGAGTTTTCCGAACCGTTTGAATGCGACCCACCAGGAAGCTCCTTCAAATACTGCGGAGAGCGCCAGGACGATATAGTTCACGCGCACATCCGTGATCGGATGCGGATCGAGGACGTGATTGATGCCTTCGTAGATCGATACGCCTGCGCCTAGCGTGAACAGCAGCAGGGCAACGATGAAGCTCCAGAAATAGAGCTCGCGCCCATAGCCGAGAGGATGCGTGGCATCTGGTTTCTGGCTCGCTCGGAAGTAGCCGTAAAGCAGGAGTGCTTCGTTGCCGGTGTCGACCAGCGAGTGCACCGCCTCGCTGAGCATCGAGGAACTTCCAGTGAATGCCGACGCAATGAATTTGGTGACGGCAACGAGAAGATTGCCAGCCAACGCAGCGTAGACGACTCTTTTCGAAAGCGCGGTTTCGCTCATGCGGCCATGAGATTGCTGGAGCTCAGCCGCGATTGCAAATCTTTCCGTTCAGGGCCAGCCGTGTACTTTCGAACGCAGATCAGGCGTTGAGCGTATTGGTGGAGGCATCGGCCGGCTTGCGATCCAGCGCGCTGGCAACCGCATCGTCCACGCGTTCCAGCCATATGAACTCGAGGCGATCGCGGGCGTCCTGGGGAATATCGTCGAAGTCGCGCCGGTTTCGCGCCGGCAGCATGACGCGGGTAATTCCAGCGGCCGCCGCGGCGACGACTTTCTCCTTGATGCCGCCGACCGGCAGGACGACACCTCTCAGAGAGATTTCTCCCGTCATGGCGGTGTCGTTTCTGACGGTGCGATTTGTGAGGAGCGAGACGAGGGCCATGAACATGGCGACGCCTGCGCTTGGTCCGTCTTTCGGCGTCGCGCCAGCCGGGACGTGCACATGGATCTCGCTCTTCTCGAAAACGGTGGGATCGATGCCAAGGGAGGCCGCGCGATTTTTGACGAGCGTCATGGCGGCTTGAGCGCTTTCACGCATCACGTCGCCGAGCTGTCCGGTCAGGATCAAACCGCCTTTGCCCGGTGACTTCGTTGCCTCAATGAAAAGGATGTCACCTCCGACCGGCGTCCATGCGAGGCCCGTCGCGACACCTGGCAGGCTAGTGCGCATGGCGACTTCATTTTCGAAGCGCGGGCCTCCCAGAATTTCGGTGAGAGACTTCGGCGTGATGTCAACGTGGGCCTTACTGTCCTCGGCGATCTTGACGGCTGCGTGCCGAAACACCTTGCCGATCTCGCGTTCGAGCGCCCTCACCCCGGCCTCGCGCGTATAGCCGTGGATGATGGCGGCCAACGCAGCATCGTCGATCGTGACTTGGTCGGGTTTCAGTCCGTTCGCTTCGAGCTGTCGCTTGACAAGATAGCGACGGGCGATCTGCAACTTTTCGCTTTCCGTGTATCCGGCAAGGCTGATGATTTCCATACGGTCGAGCAACGGGCCCGGTATGGTGTCGAGCATGTTCGAAGTTGCGATGAAAACGACGCGGCTCAGATCGAAGGGAACGGCGAGATAGTTATCGCGGAAAGTGCCGTTCTGTTCGGGATCGAGCACTTCGAGCATCGCTGCTGACGGATCGCCGTGAAGGCCGCGGCCCATCTTGTCGATCTCATCGAGCATCATCACGCAATTGCGTGCGCCCGCCCGTTTAATCCCCTGAATGATGATGCCCGGAAGCGCGCCGACGTAAGTGCGGCGATGGCCGCGGATTTCGGATTCGTCGTGAACGCCTCCGAGGCTGACGCGCACGAACGGCCGCTGCATCGCGCGGGCGATCGATTGGCCGAGAGACGTTTTGCCGACGCCCGGGGGGCCGACGAAGCAGAGAATTGGCGCTTTGCCTTGAGGCGCGAGCTTGCGCACGGCGAGGTATTCGATGATCCGCTTCTTGATCTTTTCCAGCCCGAAATGGTCTTCATCGAGAACACGGCGCGCTGCCGCGATATCGATCGGCTTTTCTTCCGGCAACGCCCAAGGCAGCTCCGTCAACCAATCGAGATAGGTGCGAACCATGCCCGCTTCTGCCGCGGCTTCCGGCATTCTCTGATAGCGGGCGAGTTCCTTACGCGCGTGCTGCTCGACTTCGGCCGGCATTTGCGCCTTGGTGATGGCCTCGCTCAGCTCCGCGACTTCCTGCGATTTGCCGTCGCCTTCGCCGAGCTGACGCTGGATCGTCGCCATTTGCTCGCGGAGCACGGCTTCACGTTGACGGTCATCGAACGCAGCTTTGGTTTGACGGCCGATCTCCTGCGCTATTCGCATTACCTCGATGCGCTCGGCGAGCAGTTTCGAAACGCGATCAATGCGAGTCGTCAGGTCTACCGTTTCGAGGATCGCCTGCTTGTCTTCGGGCGGAACGTCCATATAGCCGGCGGCGAGATCGGCGAGCGCTGCGGGCGACGCCGAATTCTCAATCGTCGCTACGAGTTCCTGAGGAGCTTGCGGAAGCAACGACACGGCCTCGAGCGCTTGACTGCGAAGATTGCGGAATCGGGCTTCAATCTCAGTCGAGCGGGTGTCAGGCTCGGGTAGATGGATGACGCGTGCGGCAAGAAATGGTGTGCCAGGAAAAAATTCATCAATGCGAATGCGCTGCACGCCTTGCACGACGATGTGATGCGTGCCGTCGGGCGCCGCTAGATAGCGAACGATGTTGGCAAGCGTGCCTATGCGATAGATATCCTCTGGCCCGGGATCGTTGTTATCTGCGTCGCGCTGAAGAAATACGCCAATCTGACGCTGTTCGCGCACGGCTTGCTGAACCGCAGCGATGGATTTATCGCGGCCGATCGTAAGTGGCAGTATGAGACCTGGGAAAAGCACGACTTTGCGGACGGGGAGAAGGATCAGGGCATCCGACGGAAGCTCGATGTTCGGCGTGCCGTTGCCTGTCTCTGCATTAGTTCTTGCCGTACTGGACGCGTTCGAGTCACCAAGTGCCATCAATCTTACCCTCAGCCTGCTTTTGTCAGAGAGAACACCAAGCAACCGTTCGCTACGAATTGGCGAACTGCGTATCGTCCTACCGGCAATTGGATCCGACGCTCGAAGCGGCCCTGCGGAAGCTCGAGGTGGTGGATCACGGCGTTGCGAAGCTCAGGCGGCACAACGCGGCGGCCCGAGACGATGAGAATGCCGTTCTCGATCGATGCTTCGACCATTTCGGGATCGACGCCAGGAAGCGCCACAAAAACAAGGATCTCACGTTCTGTTTCCAGCACGTCGACCGGAGGTTCCCACGAAGGCTCGTTCTTTATTTCCGAGCGCTGCAGGGAGAAAAACTGGCGATGCATACGCTCGGCACGCGTCAATGTTTCGACAGCTTCCGCCAACATCCAAGTCATCGGATCTCTTTTTGGCATGAATACTCTTTCGCTTGGCGTTTGATCCGCGGAGACGATCTGCCTGAAGCAAATCTAACGCGCTGAATTCGGTCTGTCGCTGGCTGATGCTTGACCGGCGTTGATATTTGTTGCCGATGGCTCTGCCCACATCCCTCGGCAAGGCGATTTTTTTGGTTATTGGACTCTCGGTGGCTCCATGTGGTCATCCTTGAAGAACCTGCGGGCGAGGGCCAGGATCTCACCATCCGTCGGATGATCGACGGTTTCCACTCCTCTGATCTTCGACTTGAGCGCGGGAGCTCGACGCTCGATATGGCTCATTAAAGTAAGCTTTTCGTTCGCGGGGCCGATTATGAGGATGGCGCCTGCGTCCGCCAACGCGTCTGTGACGTGTTGCAAGAAATCGGGATCCTCTGGCGTATGTCCGCTGCCGATGGTGCTCGCCTTATGATGGATGTGACGGACGGGATCTTTTGGGCGGACGACGATCTCGTTCGCATCCGACATAGTGAAATGGAAGATTCGCGCTTCGTGGTGGTCGATCCAGACAATAGCGTGGAAATGATGGTCCGACATGCGATCTCCTTACGAATGAGCTTAGTGCCCCAGCCGCTTTCCCCGTCAGTCATTTATCGCGTCTTCACGGGGCCTGATCTACTGGGACCTTTTTTATTTTCTTGGTTGCGACCGGCTTGGTGGTGGCTGGCGTTCCGTTGCCGGGTTTGGCGGAGCTGAGCTTCTTAGCCGTCTTCTTGGTGCTGCTGGCGGAGACCTTTTTATTGGCGGTGGCAGGGTCAGCTGAGGCGCCGGCAGCGTTCTTTGTCTTCGTTTTGCCTCCTGGCTTCGCCTTGGATCCGGCTGCTTTCGTTTTCGAAGCGTTGGCCGTTTTGCCGGTATTGACTGGGCTTGCAGCTTTGGCGGCCTTTTTGCTTTTTAGGTTTTTACTGCTCACGTCTTTTGGATCGTCGGCGGCTTTGGGGCCCGGATCGCCCGCAGCAGTAACAGCGTTCTTGCTACTCTTTGCAGCGTTGTGGCGTTGGACGTCTGCCTGAGTGATTTCTCCCGCCTGGACGAGCGCTACCAGGCATGGCGCGGACAAACCTTCGCCAACCTTTCGCATGCACTGGTGAAGTTCTTCGGTGCCAATCGAAAATTGGCTGCAGTGCTGATAATAATCGTCCCTGCACGCCAGCCTTACATGATCGCTGACGGCGTATGCAGGAGCGCTCGCCAACAGGGACGAGACGGCGGCCAAGAAAATGCGACTTCTAGCGGAACGCTGACTTCGAAAGACAAAAAGGTTTCGCAATCGACTAAACCCGGCTCTGGCCTCAAACGCGACACATACGGACAATAAAGCGTGCCGCAGCAATCGCAACCCGGCCGCCATCGGTGCCTAAAAGATGGTTATCGATAAGGAGGTTGCAAGAGCGAACGATTGTTTAGAGGTTGATAGGCTGCGGGCGGTATATGGGCCACATCCGGGCCGATTTGGTGAATTTCGTAGCGCCAAACTCGATGTCATGGCATTGGCAGACGCGCATTTCACAATAAGGGATGGACCTTTTGGGTCCGGCAAGTAGCGATGAAGTCGATGAAGATAGTGCAGACAATTGTAATTTCCGCAGCGGCGCTCACTTTTGCGGGCACGGCGGCGGACGCCTATTCACGGACGGTGAAGAACGCATGCTCGTCTGACTACGCCAGTTTGTGCGGGAAGTACCGGCAGGGAAGCTCCGAGCTTCGCAGATGTTTCGAGAGCAATCGCCGCGTACTTACGAGAGATTGCATCGAGGCATTGGTGAACGCCGGAGAAGTGCCCGCACGATACCTTCGGCAGCGGTAGCCTCACACACCATTTTGGGATCGCGCTCCGGAGCTTCGGAGATCGGCGAGTGCACTTCGTATGCGTCCGATAATAATCCGCGCGCCGTGAAAGTCGTCGTTGTTCTTCGCTCTTCTTGCGTTGGAGGCTCGCGATGGCCACCTTCTCCGCTGTTCCGGCAATCGGGCATGAGGGAGAACGCGATGAAATATTTTTTGGCCGCTATTTCCATATTCTTCATTTTTGGGGCCGGGAATGCGCGCGCCGACGACATCGGCTGCATCAGCACGACATTCAGAATTATCGGCGCCAACGACAAAGTTTGCATCAGCGCCTTCGATGACCCGAAGGTGCCCGGCGTTGCCTGCCACATCAGTCAGGCGCGAACGGGAGGCCTCAAGGGTACATTCGGTTTGGCCGAAGATCCGTCGATGTTTTCGATAGCGTGCCGTCAGGTTGGGTCCATCAGCACGGACGTTTCCAAGCTTGCCGATCAAGACGAGGTTTATTCAGCGAGCACGTCGCTGTTCTTCAAACACACGCACGTCTTTCGGACCGTCGACAAGAAGCGCAACACGCTTGTCTATATTGCGATCAGCGACAGGTTAATCGAAGGCTCACCTTATAACGCCATTTCGACGGTCCCGATCATGCCGTGGGGGGCGCATTAGCAGCGATCGCCAGCTGCCGTCATTCTTTCGCCGCGTGACCTCTTTGGAACCTCCGGGGGCGAGCATCGGTTTTGGCAAGCGAGCCGACGATGGAGGTTGCGATGGCGACGATACCCGAAAAAATTGACGAACAATCCGATCATTCATCTTCACCGCGCATCAAGTTTCCTTGGGTTCTTGCGCTAGGCGTACTGGTTCTTCTGTTGGCGATTGTCTTCAGTTTCGACAGTGACCGCAGCCTGTCGGAGCGCAATGGCGTCGTGTCGCAAACAGAAGCCGAAAACGGCGTCATCCCGAGCATTGCACCATAGAAACCGACGGCCGGTGCTCGCGAGGTTCAGCTGCCGTCGTTCGCCCGCGCAAATAGAGGCGTACGGACCGTTCGAGCAGACGGTTGACGTCGGTGTAGGAATTGCCAATCGAGAGGATGCAGGTCGCCAACCGTTCTTTTTCGGCGGGGCGAGAGCAATCGAGGCGAAGCTCTTTTGTCGCGCGCTCGAGAACGAGCGTCATGCGATCAAGCGTTTCGGGCTGATAGGCGTGAGAAGAGTCCATCGGTGCACCTCCGAGCTTTCTTCCCCCACAATCACAACATAGCACAGCCTCGTGTCACTTCGAAGAACGACTATCATCGGACAGAAGCATGTGCTCAGAGCATATGCTGATCAGCCGAGGGGCAGAAATGTCCGAATTTACGAGCGAAAATGATTGCCTTCGGAGCAGCGTTTTCACTTTGGCGCGCGCGACAATAGCTCCAGCGCCTTGTCCGTGAGTGAAAATTCGGTGCGTTGCGTTCGGGAATTTTTCCCGATGATATTCAAAAATCCAAGGTCATCAGAGAGTGCCGTGACCTCACGCAGCGCGAGCGCGTGTGCGATGTCGAATTTGCGAGAGAATGTTCGGCTATCCTTGGCGATGCCGAAATGGAGGGCCGCAAGTATTGCGGCTCCGAGTGGTGAAAGCGCCGGCTGTTCTGAACTCAAGGCCGCGACGGCCTCGAGGAATGTTTCTTCGGTGATGTCGTCTTGCTGGCTCTCGCTCATGCCGCCATAGCTTGATCGGACAGACGGAACGATACGAGCACCGATTTCGAGGTCGGCGTATCGCTCTGCTCGCCTGCGCTCGAAAGCGGAACGAGTACATTGAGCTCGGGATAGTAACCGGCAACCGAGCCGCGCGGGAGCTCGTAGGGAACGACGCGGAAGCTTTCCGCAATGCGTTCTACGCCGTCGTTGAACCGGCCGATGATATCGACGCGATCACCGGCTTCGGCGCCGATTTCGGCGAGATCCGCCGGGTTGACGAACACCACGCGGCGTTCGCCGTAAACACCGCGATAGCGATCGTCGAGGCCATAAACGGTGGTGTTATATTGGTCGTGCGAGCGGAAGGTTTGAAGCACGAACGTGCCTTGTTCGGCGATTGCCTGCTGGTGCTCTGTTCGGTCAGGCAGTTCCGGGCTCGCGAAGTTCGCCTTCTGAGACGGCGTGTGCCAGATGCGCTCGGCGGCGCCGTTGGGCAGGCGGAAGCCGCGCGGGCGGCGTACTCGCTGGTTGTAATCCTGGAAGCCTGGGATCGTGCGCGCGATCAGATCGCGGATGCGGTCGTAATGATGGGCGAGGCCCTTCCAGTCGACGACCGCCGATCCGACCGTCGCTTCGGCGATACCGGCGATGATGCCGATCTCGGAGCGAAGCTCGGGCGATGCCGGTTTATTGATGCCACCGGATCCGTGCACCATGCTCATCGAATCTTCGACGGTTACGATCTGCGCGACGCCGTCGGCATTGCGATCGATCTCGGTGCGGCCGAGGCAGGGAAGGATATAGCTGACCTTGCCCGGAAGCAGATGCGAATGGTTGAGCTTTGTCGCGATATTGACGGTCAGCTTCTGGCTCATCAGCGCCTTGGCGATCAAGGGGCTGTCGGGCGTCGCGCGGGCGAAGTTGCCGCCGAGAGCGATGAAGGCCTGGGACGAGCCATCGAGCATCGCGCCGATTGCGGCGATGACGTTGTGGCCATTCCGGCGCGGCATCGAAACGCCGAATTCCTTCTCGAGCGCGTCAAGGAAAGCACTGGACGGCTT
The DNA here is from genome assembly GCF_000384335.2 of Hyphomicrobium sp. 99. NCBI lineage: Bacteria > Pseudomonadati > Pseudomonadota > Alphaproteobacteria > Hyphomicrobiales > Hyphomicrobiaceae > Hyphomicrobium > Hyphomicrobium sp. 99. Next base: position 3,903,187 of record NZ_KQ031382.1, on the reverse strand, counting down.
TTCGTTGATGCCGACGGTGCGGTCGCCCTGAACATTCGAGTGGCCGCGTACCGGGCATAGGCCTGTTCCGGGGCGGCCGATGTTGCCGCGAAGGAACAGGAAGTTCGCGATCTCGCGGATGGTCGCCACTGAGTGGCGATGCTGCGTGACGCCCATCGCCCAGGTGCAGATCGAACGGTTGGCGCCGATGTAGATTTGCGCCAGCTCTTCGAGCTGAGTACGCGTCAGGCCGGACTGATCTTCGATCTGTTCCCAGGTCGTCGCGTCGACGGCTGCCCGATAGGCTTCGAAGCCCGAGGTATGCTGGGCCAGGAAATTCCGGTCGAGGACCGACGGTCGTCCGGCAGCAAGCGCTGCGTCATCAGCCGCAAAGACAGCCTTCGCCATACCGCGCACGGCCGCCATGTCACCGCCGACGCGCACCTGGAAGTACTCGCTGGCGATCGGCGTCGAGCCGCCGGTGATCATTTCCAGCTTGTCTTGCGGATCGGCGAAACGCTCGAGGCCTTTTTCACGGACCGGATTGAAGACGGCGATGCGAGCGCCGCGGAGAGCAGCGCGGCGGAGATCGCCAAGCATGCGCGGATGATTGGTGCCGGGGTTTTGCCCGATGACGAAGATGGCGTCGGCCTTCTCGAAATCCTCGAGCAGAACCGTTCCCTTGCCGATACCGACGGCCTGCTCGAGCGCGACGCCGCTCGCCTCGTGGCACATATTCGAGCAGTCGGGGAAATTGTTGGTGCCGTAGAGGCGTACGAAGAGCTGGTAGATGTAGGCGGCTTCGTTCGAAGCGCGGCCGGACGTGTAGAATTCGGCACGGTCAGGGCTGTCGAGGCTATTCAGGACGCCCGCGATTTCACCGAAGGCTTCGTCCCAGCCGGCCTCAACGTAGCGGTCGCTCGCAGCGTCGTAGCGCAGCGGGTGGGTCAGGCGGCCTTCACGCTCAAGGTCGTAGTCTGTCCAGGTGCGAAGTTCGGAGACGGTGTGTTTCTTGAAGAAGTCGGGCTTGACGCGTTTGTCGGTCGATTCCCACGCGACGGCTTTCACGCCGTTTTCGCAGAATTCGAATGATGAGCCGTGCTCCGGGTCGCCCCAGGCGCAGCCAGGGCAATCAAATCCATCGGGCTGATTGGCCTTTAGCATCGTCGCGGCGCCGGAAAGTGGTGAGCCACTTGCAAGCAGCTTCTTTCCGCAGCTTTTCAGCGCGCCCCAGCCGCCTGCTGCTTTCGATTTCTTGCCAATGAATTCAGGTTTGCCCATCGCGCCTTCACCAACGTTTGCCATTCCCGGCTCTTAATTGTGCATGTGCGAAATGATGGGGGTCCGCAACGCACGGGCAAGGAATAACCGTTATGCGGAAACGGAATATCGCGATATTTTTCAGCGTTTTAGGTGCGACAATCGCGCGGAGCCAGCCAGTGCCTCAAAAGGACGCTCTGCCGACGAGGCGCCTCGATGACTTCCGAGCCGCGCTCCGCTTTAAAAGATGAAGTCGGTGTTGATGAAGTTGCTGTCGTGATCGCGGACGATCTTGTTCAAGATACGTTTGGAATCTTCCGTCTGCTTTGCGGCGACCATCGAGCGGATCGAGAACGACCGTAAGGCATCCGTTACCGACAGCGTTCCCTCGGCGGAGTCCTTCCGTCCCGTGAACGGGAAGACGTCCGGGCCGCGTTGGCACTGGCAATTGACGTTCACGCGGCAGACCTGATTGACGAGCGGATCGACGAGCTTGCCGATGGTCTCGGGATTTTCGCTGAAGATCGATACCTGCTGACCGTGCTCGGAGGTGATGACGTACTCCAGCGCTGTTTCCACGTTGTCGAAAGACATGATGGGGACGATCGGACCGAACTGCTCTTCGCGGTAAAGCAGCATGTCTTCCTTGACGGGGTAGACGATTGCTGGCGCGAAGAGCGTTCCACACACTGTTCCGCCGCCCTTGTTGAGGACGCGCGCGCCCTTGGATTTTGCGTCCTCCACGAGGCGCGTCATATGCTCGACTTTTTTAAGGTCGGGGAGCGGCGTTATCGTAACGCTCTTTTCCCAAGGCATGCCGATCTTGAGCTTGTCCACTTCGGCGACAAGGCGCGCGATGAAATCATCGACGATGTCGCGATGGACGATCAGCATCTTGAGGGCCGTGCAACGCTGTCCGTTGAACGAAAGCGCGCCTGATACGCATTCCTTGACGGCGAGGTTCATGTCGGCGTCCGGCAGGACGATGGCGGCGTTCTTGGCGTCGAGGCCGAGGATGGCGCGAAGGCGGTTCACCTTCGGATGCATCTTCTTCAGGTGGTCGGCGACCTTGCTCGAACCGATCAATGTCAGGACGTTGATCTTTCCGGATTCGAGCAGCGCGGGGACAATTTCCGAGCCGCGGCCGTAGACGGTGTTGATGACGCCTGGAGGGAATGCCTTCCGGAAGGCTTCGAGAAGCGGATTGAACAAGAGAACGCCGAACGTCGGCGGCTTAAACACGACGGTATTGCCCATGATCATCGCGGGGATCAACGTCGCGAAGGTTTCGTTCAGCGGATAATTATAAGGGCCCATGCAGAGCACGACGCCGAGTGGCGTGCGGCGGATCTGGCCGATCGTGCCTTCGACGACCAGGAAGCGCGAGTTGGAGTTGTCGAGTTCCTTCAGTGCGGCGATGGTCGCCTTTATGTAATCGACGGTGCGGTCGAATTCCTTTTCCGAGTCGGTGCGGCTCTTGCCGATCTCCCACATGATGAGGTCGATGATCTCGCCCCGGCTTTCGATCATGAGGCGGGTGAATTCCTGCATGCACGCGATGCGCTGGGCGACCGCCATTGTCGGCCATTCTCCGCGGCCGTCATCATAGGCTTCCACGGCGGCATCCAGAGCCTCCATGGCCTCGGGTATTCCGGCCGTCGGATAACTTCCGAGCCTGATCTGCTCCAGCGAGCCATCAGGTTTACGCACGCACACCGCGGAACGCACGGGAACGGTTTCGCCGGGCCAGTGTTTCAGCTCGCCATCAACGAGAATATTGCGCTGATCAATCGGAGACGGCGGATCGTGAGCTTTGAGCGCCGCATCATCGGGAAAGAGCGCTCGCAAGTGGTCCGTGGTGACCATGTGCAGCCGATGCCTCCGATCTGGACGAGGAGAACCCTGCAGAAGCGCTGCAGATGCCTCGTCCCTCCCCGACCGGCGTGCGATCCCGAGAGTTCAGTGCATCCAGCAGCTAGAACTTAGGGGTGAACCACGCCACACGGCGATCGTTCCGGTCGGCAGCCTCAAAAGGCAGGCCGCATTCCGGTGCTGTCGGCCGGTGCTGACGGAAAGGATCTCAGGGAAAAACCTGGTAGAGCCAGGTTTCGCTAAGGGCTTGGCCGTCCTTTGCAAGATAGGCGCGGAGGTCAGCGGGCTCGCCGTTCAGGTCGCCCAAGTCGAACATCATGCGCCAGCGCTTGGTGCCGATGACGGGGAAGGCTTCGACGCCGCTGATGGTGCCGTGCGATGACGTGACCACCACCTCCGGGCCGCCGCGAACCTCGTTCTCCAAGGTCTTGCCCTCGACGTCGATCATGAATTTTCGTGCGCCGGGTTTGGTGTGGCGAAGGTCAAGATCGCGGCCACCGAGACCGCCAAGGCCGACGCGCGTTGCGACGATGCGAGCGACGTCGCCTGCCGGTGGCGAGTCGAGGCCCCAATACAACCTGTACCGTGCGTTGATCACGGAACCTGCAGCGACGGGCTGCTGGGGATTCCAGAAGGCGACGATGTTATCTTCAGTTTCGTTCGGCGTCGGCAGCTGGACCAGCTTGATGGACCCTTTGCCCCAATCCGACAGCGGCTCGACCCACATGCTCGGCCGCCGGTCATAAAACAGGCTGTCGTCCTGGTAGTTTTCGAAATTGCGGTCGCGCTGGATAAGTCCGTAGCCCTTCGGATTTTCGTCGAGGAAGCTGTTGGTGACGATGCGCGGCGGATTGGAGAGGGGACGCCAGATGCGTTCGCCGCGGCCGGTCCACATCGACAAGCCATCGCAATCGTGAACTTCGGGGCGCCAGTCGCCGCGGAAAGGTCCCGAATTTTCGCCGTACCAGAACATGCCGGTCAGAGGCGCGACGCCGAGCAGGTGGACGGGCGAGCGGAAATAGAGTTCGCATTCTATGTCCTGCAAGGCGCCGCCTTGGCCGCCTTCAATGCGCCGGCTGTCCATGCGGTAGGCGCCGACTACGCTCTTGCTTTCGAGCAGGGCGTAGATCGTCATGCCGCTGCTGTTCGGTTCCAGCCAGAAATTCGTGAAGCGCGGAAATTCTTCCGGCTCGCCGGTATTGATGGCGAGGCCGCGTGCCGATCCGCCGTATTGGTCGTAGGGGTCGGACGCCCGGAAGTAGGACGCGCCGAGATAGGCCAGCCAGTCGCTTGTGCCGCCGCGCGACATCAACCTGAAGCCTGCGAAGCCTGCTGACTTCAAGTTCCGCAGGGGATGGTCGGCCGGCATGTTGAAGTAATCAGGGCTGTAGACAATCTCGCGCGCCGCATTGTTTTCGACCACGTAGATGCCGACGGGTTCGGCATAGAAGCGGCCCTGCGGGAAGAGCCGGACTGTCTGGGCGCCGGGAACGCCGCGCCAGAGTTCCATCTCGGGCTTATAAACGGCCTGGGCGAAGGTATCGAAGGTCATGCCCCGGAGGGGATCGGAGTTATCCGGCTGCGGCGGCGCGACGTAGGGCGCTGCAGCGAGGGTCTTTGCCCTTTGCTTCAGTTCATCGAAGGAAAAAGGCTGTGGCGGTCCCAGAACTGCGGCCCCGATCGGTGCGGCGCTCATTGCGGGCCTGCTGCTCCATCCCACCATGGTGCTGGTCAGGGCACCGGCCAAGACGTGTCGACGATCGAGCATGAAGGGCATGTTGTTTCGATGTGATCAAGGTTGGTGGGAAGGATAGGGTGTGGCGCCGCCTATATCTGCTACGGGACGGGATAATTCAACTGGGCGCGAGAACGGTCTTTCGGGAGACCGAGGCGGCGGGCGACTTCTCTCCCGAGCTATTATCCGCCACCGGGGAGACTGGAGTTTGACGATATTGGGACTGCGGCGTCCTACCGCTAGGGCCGACGTACTGGGACGGCAGGTGTCCGCTCAGAGCGCGACGGGGCGAGCGTTAACGTTGTCGCGCGTGTCCCGGTTAACAGTTCCGGATTCTGCAGCCGGGGAACCGTCCCAATTCGATATCAACCAGAAACGCTCGTTATCCAGTTTCCTGATTTGAACATTGATACTGCTGATCCAAACATTGGTGCATTTGAGTTTAAACTCTCGGCAACTTTTTCTTTAGATACCGGACCCTATGATGTTTGAGTTCCTTTATAGGTAAATGCCGTGCGGCGCAAAGAAGCGATTGTCGGGCAATGATGTTGAGTGGTCCCCCGATCGCAAATGCTGACTTCATCAAGGAGCGCCTGCAAGTTCTCCAGCGAGAGATACTTGTCGGAATCGCTTCCGGCGAGACGCTCTTCAACATGATGTCGCTGCTTTGCCATGAAGTCGAAGCGCTGGATTCGGAAGTCATCTGTTCCATTCTCGGCGTCGACGATGACAGCCGTTTGAGCTTCATTGCAGGTCCAAGCCTTCCCGGAGACAGCGGATGGGTGAACGGAATTGCCGTCGGGCCCAATGCTGGTTCGTGCGGTACGGCAATCTTCCGAAGGCAGCCGGTTGAAGTTCAGGACATCGAAAGCGACCCGCTGTGGGAAAACTATAGAAACCTCGCCTTGCCGCATGGGCTGCGCGCCTGCTGGTCGAGCCCGATTCTGGCGCCCGACGGGCACGTGCTGGGGGCATTCGCGTTCTATTTTCGTAAATCGCGCGGAGCGACCGATCTCGAGCGCTTGATCGTGGCGAAGTGCGTGAACATTTGCGCAATGGCCATCGAAAGCACGGACGCCCGATCGAAGCTCAACGAGCTTGCTTTCTTCGATCCGCTGACGGGTCTCGGCAACCGGGCGACGCTCAGGAAGCGGCTTGCGCTCGTTCTTCAGAGAGCCGAAGAAATGGAGCGGTCGGTCGGCATCTACCACGTCGATCTGGCGGATTTCCGGGCGATCAACGATCTCCACGGCCATTCGGTCGGCGACGTCGTGCTGAGGAAAGTTTCCGATCGGCTGCGATCGATTGCATCCCAGTCCGATTTGATAGTCCGCCTGGGCGGCGATGAGTTTCTGGTCGCAAAAACTTTTTCCGCAGACGACACCGGGTTCAAGGAATACGCTCGCGAGATCGTGGATGGCCTGAGCGGCCGTTACGACTTGGAGAGCGGCGAGCGCATTTCGATCGATGCCGTCGTCGGCGTATCGAATTTTCCGGCCGACGGCAAAGATCAAGATACGCTGCTCGCGCATGCCGAGACGGCGCGGCGGCGCGTCAAAAGAGGCGGATGCGGGTACGCGCTGTTTGAATCGGAAATGCAGCGGGAGCAGCATCGGCGCCGCATTCTGCAGCGCGACGTCGGTATAGCGGTCGACAAAGGGGAATTGTCGGTCGTCTTCCAGCCGCAGGTCGATGCCAGAACGACTGCGGTCGGCGGCTTCGAGGCTCTGCTGCGGTGGAACCATCCGGAACACGGCTCGATTTCGCCTGCCGATTTTATTCCGGCTGCAGAGGCAAGCGGCGCCATCCTCGCAATGGGCGCCTTCGTGCTTCGGGAAGCCTGCCTGGAAGCCGCGCGATGGAAGGCCAAGCTCAGGGTTGCCGTCAACGTGTCTGCGGCTCAGATCGTCGAGTCGGATTTCGCGCAGCTCGTCAGGGATGTGTTGTCCGAAACCGGTCTTGAAGCTGAGCGGCTGGAAGTGGAAGTGACCGAAAGTCTCTTCATACAAGACTTGGCGACCGCGAAAATGACGTTGCGCGAGATCAAGGATCTTGGCGTTAGCGTTGCGATTGACGATTTCGGAACCGGCTACTCGTCACTCAGCACGCTCAGGGCATTCCCATTCGACCGCATAAAAGTCGATCGCAGTTTCGTGTCCGACATGGTCAATAATTCGGACGCGGCTGCCATCGTCAATTCGGTCATCGGGCTCGGCCGCGCGATGGGATTGCGTGTCGTGGCGGAAGGCGTGGAATGCGAGGAACAAGTTTCGATGCTCCGGCTTCTTCGTTGCCACGAGATCCAGGGGTATCTGTTCGGCAAGCCGTTGCCGATCGAAGCCTACGTGCATCTGACGGGGCCGAAATCTCCGCGCACGTTTTCGAGCGCTTTGCCGAAGCTTCGTGAGATTTAAGCGGCTATTCGTCGTTCGAGAAGGCCGTCCAAGGGTCGCTTCCCGCGGTCAACAAATCCAAGACATCAAGTGTGTGCTCGCCAAGCTCCGGGCTCGGGGTGGTTGCAACACAGGCCTCGCCATTCATGACGATCGGGCCGCGCACGGTCGGCACCGAAGTTCCGTCCGCACGGGATAGGTCCTGACGCATCTGGCGCGCGATGACTTGAGGATCGGCAAATGTTTGATCGAGACTGTTCACGGGACCAGCTGGTACGCCTGCCGCTTCGAGGCCCGCAAGGAGTTCACCCGAAGATCTCTTTGCTGTTTCTGCTTCGATGATCGGAATGAGCGCGGCGCGGTTCGCCACTCGGTGTGAATTGGTGTCGAAGCGTTCGTCGCGTTCGAGGCCCGAGAGCCCCAGCACTTCGCAAACGCGCCTGAATTGTCCGTCGTTGCCGGCAGCGATGATGATCGGGCGGTCGGAGGCGGGGAAGACCTGATAGGGGACGATGTTCGGGTGGGCGTTTCCAAGACGGCGCGGGGCTTTGCCGGAAACGAGATAGTTCATGGCTTGGTTGGCGAGCACAGAAACCTGCGCGTCGAGGAGCGCCATATCGATGTGGGCGCCTTCGCCGGTCGTGTTTCGGGCATTGAGAGCTGCGAGAATGCCGATCGTCGAGTAGACGCCCGCAAAAATGTCGGCGAACGCCACCCCGATCTTTTGCGGCTCGCCGTCCGGCGCGCCGGTCAAATCCATGATGCCACCCATGCCTTGCACGATGTAATCGTAGCCGGCGCGCGGTGCGTATGGGCCCGTCTGGCCGAAGCCGGTGATTGAGCAATAGATGACGCGAGGATTGATTGCCTTTATCGCGGTGTAGTCGAGGCCGTATTTGGCAAGTCCGCCGACCTTGAAGTTTTCGATAATGACGTCGGCGTCTTTCGCGAGCGCCAGCACAGCGTCGCGGCCGGCGGATGCCTCGAAATCGATGGCGACCGACTTCTTGCCGCGGTTGGTCGCGTGGAAGTAGGCGGCCGAAGCTTTGCCTTTGCCGCCGGGGACGAACGGAGGTCCCCAGGTTCGCGTTTCGTCGCCGCCTTCGGGCCGCTCGACCTTGATGACGTGTGCGCCTAAGTCCGCGAGCGTCTGTCCCGCCCAGGGACCCGCGAGGACGCGCGCGAGTTCGAGGACGCGCAGCCCTGCGAGCGGCTTCGTACCGTTCGATGCCGTCATGCGAAGGCCTGCAGTCCGGTGATGGCGCGGCCGAGGATCAGGGCGTGAATGTCGTGCGTGCCTTCGTAGGTGTTCACGGTCTCGAGGTTCAGCATGTGCCGCATGACGTGAAATTCTTCCGAAATGCCGTTGCCGCCGTGCATGTCGCGGGCCGTGCGCGCGATGTCGAGCGCCTTGCCGCAATTGTTGCGCTTGATGAGCGAGATCATCTCGGGCGCCATTTGGTCTTCGTCGAGAAGGCGGCCGACGCGAAGTGCTGCTAGGAGACCGAGCGATATTTCCGTTTCCATGTCGGCGAGCTTTTTCTGGACGAGCTGGGTCGCGGCGAGCGGCTTACCGAATTGCTTGCGGTCGAGCGTGTATTGGCGAGCGGCGTGGAAGCAGAATTCTGCCGCACCGAGCGCACCCCAGGCGATGCCGTAGCGGGCGCGGTTGAGGCATCCGAACGGTCCGCCAAGTCCCGATGCATTTGGCAACAGCGCGTCGTCCGGAACGTCAACGCCGTCCATGACGATTTCGCCGGTGACCGACGTGCGCAACGAAAGTTTGCCTCCGATCTTCGGCGCGGTGAGACCCTTCATGCCCTTTTCGAGAATGAAGCCTCGAATTTTGTTGTCGTGCTCTGCCGACTTTGCCCAGACGACGAAGACGTCGGCGATGGGCGAATTGGTGATCCACATCTTGGAACCGGTGAGCCGGTAGCCGCCCGGAATTTTTTCGGCTCGTGTCCGCATGCCGCCGGGGTCGGAGCCGGCATCGGGTTCGGTCAGGCCGAAGCAGCCGATCCACTCGCCGCTTGCGAGCTTGGGCAAATATTTCTGGCGCTGCTCTTCGCTGCCGTAGGTGTAGATCGGGTACATGACGAGCGAGGATTGCACGCTCATCATCGAGCGGTAGCCGGAATCGACGCGTTCGATTTCACGGGCAATCAAGCCGTAGGCCACGTAGCTCGATGCGGAGCCGCCGTACTCGGCGGGTAGGGTGCATCCAAGAAGGCCTAGATCGCCCAATTCGCGGAATATATCCGGGTCGGTTTTTTCCTGCGCGTAGGCTTCGACGACGTGGGGCTGGAGCTTGTGCTGCGCGAATGCATGCGCCGTATCGCGGATCAGCATCTCGTCCTCGGTCAGCTGATCATCCAGCAGCAAAGCGTCTTCCCATACAAAGCTTGAACCTGCGGCCACGTCGTACTCCCGATCGATTTGTTTGGGGCGCAGTCTATTTATTCAGCTGCGCGTAGGGAAACGGAGAAGGTATGCCTGATCTATCTGCTGGTCTGCGAAGCCGTGCATTGCCCGTTCGCTCAGGCGGTGGTATCGGGCCGGTCGATCAAAGATCTGCCAGCCGTTTTCGCGCCTTCTTATTCGATGCGGCGGCGGTTGTCTCAGGCGATGTTGAAGGATAGCGGAACATGTCTCGTCGGCCTCTCGTTGGCGTCATCTGCTGCACGCGCATTCCGGAAGATCCGGTGCAGGGCGTTGCCGAGCGCTACCTTCGCGCGGCGCCCTTCATGGGCGCGGACTTCGTGCTCGTGCCCTCGATGCCGGAAATTTCGAACGCGGCGTCCATTCTGAGCCGTCTCGACGGTATTCTCTTGACCGGAAGCCCATCAAACGTGGCACCGCATCTTTATCGGAGCGCGGAAGCTGGGGACGGCCCTTTCGATCCCCGGCGCGATGAGACGGCCTTCCGGTTGATATCGGAATCGGTCGAACAGGACCGGCCGGTACTCGGCATCTGCCGGGGCTTCCAGGAAGTCGCGGTTGCGTACGGTGCGACGCTCCGGCGGGATCTCGGCCAGGCGGAGCGGGCGCAAATTCACCATACACCGCCGGGGCGGTCGATGGTTGAGATGTTCGCGCTCGAACATCGGGTGGATCTCGCGTCCGGCGGCATCCTGGAGCGCGCGCTTGGAAAGCCCTCGATCGTCGTCAACTCGGCGCACTTCCAGGGCGTCAACGATCTCGGGAGCAAGCTTGCCGTCGAAGCGACAAGCGCCGATGGCGTGGTGGAGGGTATTCGTCCCGCCAGCGGCGAACGCATTCTTGCGGTGCAATGGCATCCGGAATGGCGCGTTGCGGACAATCCCACTTCGCGCGAGCTCTTCGCGTGGTTCGGTCTGCTGCTCAAGGGCGCGAGCATGCGCGAGGCCGCCGACCTCGTCGCGGAAAAGGCGGCGCTCGCTTAGTGTTTCGCGGCGATGACGTGTTCGAGGGCTCCTTGCACGCCGGTGATCAGAACCTGCACACCGATGCAGAGCAGCAGGAACGCTGAGAGCCGCGTGAGAATGCGCGTGCGCGCCGGCCCCAGCAACTCAACGACGCGTTCGGCGTAGGCATAACAAATGCCGACGAGCAAGGCGATGGCGAGAGCCGCGCTGCAGACGCCGATGTAGAAGGGCACGAGCATCTCGACTGAGGAGGGGCGAGTGGCGCTCAAAGCGATCGCGACCGAGATCGTTCCAGGGCCCGTCGTGAACGGCATCGTCAGCGGGAAGAAGGCGACATCGCTGCCCCATGCCGCCGTTTTCTGCGTCGCCTGCGCGTGGTCTTGCTTGCGGTCTTCGGTTTCCTGCGGATTGTAAAGCATCCGCCAGCCGCTGACGGCGACGACCGTTCCACCCGCGACGCGCAAGGCATCGATGCTGACGCCGAAAAAGCTCATGAGCGTGGCGCCGATCAGAAGCGAAACGAGCATGACGATTGCCGAGTAGAAGGCGACGCGCCATGCGAGCCATGTCCGTTCCGCCACGGGCCGGCCGGACGTGACCTGGCTATAGATCAGCGCTCCGCCCAGTGGATTCACAATCGAAAACAGTGCGGGAAACGCAATCAGAAATGTCGCGGGGATTCCGCTCCAAAAATCCATGGGCTGTTGTGCTTATCGATAGAGGTGGACGGAGGATTGAACTTTTGAGGTCGTAATCATCTTAGCGCCGGAACATCGGCAGCGATAGCCTTGCCGGCGGTTGCTACCATGCGGAGGATTGCTCGGCGTTGCCGAAGACTTCCCGCAAGCGTCGCGACGTGCCCGGCGATACGGGGTCAGGCAATGCGTCGAGTGCGAAGAAGCCATGCTCGGCGATTTCGGCATTCGGTGCCGGAATGTTGTCGCGGCGCCAGCGGTCAATTCTGAACAGCACGATGTGGTCGCCCGGATAGTCTTCGAAATGCGAATAAATACCAATGAGCCGCGGTGGTTCCAGGATGATGACACCCGTTTCTTCGAGCACTTCGCGCGTAATCGCCGTCTCGATTTCCTCGCCGCGTTCGACGCCCCCACCGGGAAAATGCCAGCCCGGGCGGTAGCCATGGCGAATGAGGAGCACGCGCGAAGCATCATCGACGACGATCCCTTGCGCGCCGAGCGTCACGATGTCGTCGCGTTTCGACAGGAGGGCCATCAACCGCGTCAGCATGGTCCTGGTTTCCAGCCGTAGAGCCAGTCGAAGCCGGTCATGACGCGTGCGGGAGGAGTGAGCTTCATCACGGCATTGCGGGCGAGGGCGGCCGGGCCTTTCATATGATAAATGCGGCCGTTGCGTTCGGACGCTTCCGCGACCTTTGCGACGCGCGTGCGGCGGGCGCGTTCGTATTCGCGAAGAGCCGGTTCGACATCGCCGTCTCGAGACGCGACGGCGATGGCCAACGTGATCGCATCTTCGAGCGCCATGACGGCGCCTTGAGCGAGAAACGGCAAAACGGGATGGGCGGCGTCTCCGAGAAGTGCGGCGCGACCGGATGTCCAGGGTGCGAGCTCGGGCATGCGGTACAGCGACCATTTTCTCCAATTGGCAGCGGAGTCCACGAGCATGCGGAGGGGCTCGGCGAATGTGCTAACTTTTGATTTGACGATGTCGGCGACGATCGGGGAATCCCAGCCTTCGAAGCGTGCCGCATCATTGGCGATAACGACGAGCGCGATGTCGCGACCGGCGTTGACTGGGTAATGCACGACGTGGGTGCCAGCCGAGAGCCAGATATGCACGGCATTGGGTACGAGTTCCGGCGGCAAATGTTCGGCCGGTACTACGCTTCGAAACGCGGTTTTGCCGACCGGGATCAAACCGGCATTGGGGCTGCCGGTGATTTGTTCTCTGAGACCGGACCAGAGACCATCGGCGGCAACGAGAAGCTGGGCATCCAGAGTTTCGCCGACACCAGTGATCGCGCGAATGCCGTCGTGCTCATTTTCGAAGGACACGATTTCCGTTCCGCGCACGATGGTGATGCGCGGCTCGGCTTCGGCGCGCATTCTCAATGCGACATGCAAGTCGCGGCGGTGGGCAGTCCAATAGGGGGCGCCGTGCCGCTCGGCGATCCAATGGCCGAGAGGCAGGCGCGTCAGCTCGCGGCCGGTTGCGCCATCGCGTACGCTCAGTGCGTCGGGTGTCGCGACTTTCGATTCGAGGAATTCGGCGACGCCTAGATCGCGAAGGATGCGCGATCCGTTCGGTCCAATCTGGATGCCGGCGCCTTCTTCGGGGAATTCGGAACGCCGCTCGCAAACGCGGACGTCGATGCCGCGCCCGGCGAGCGCAATGGCTGCGGCCAACCCTCCGATGCCAGCGCCTGCGATGAGAGCACTTCCGCGGTTCGCCGCCATCAGCCTGCGTCCGAGGCGATGCCGCGGCTTACCCTCATGGCGTCAAGCAGCGTCCGCTACGAGGCTGCCCTTCGGGTCGCTTTCATCGGCTTTGAGGCGCGGGTCGTGGATGTAGAGCGTCGAGCAATAGGGGCAGAGAATCTGATTGTCCTGACCCATGTCGAGATAGACGTGGGGATGATCGAACGGCGGCCGAGCGCCCATGCAATTGAACTCTTTGACGCCGACGAATATCCGTTCCGCGCCAACGTCATTTGCCAAGTGTGGAATTACGGCTCCGGCCATGCTTCACCCTTCCAAGACAGGAGATGTTTGGCCGCACCATATCCTCGTGGCATCCATGATGGTAGGGGACATAAAAACTTTCCGGCAGTTGAGCGGCGGCGGGCGGTATGGACCACTTTGACAGCGACGGCGTCGAAATCGCTTATCTCGATAGCGGAGGCGGCGACGGCAAGCTTCCTGTTCTGCTCATCCACGGTTTCGCATCTAATGTCGCGACCAATTGGGCGAATACGGGATGGGTCTCATTCCTCACCAAGGCCGGCTACCGCGTCATCGCGTTCGACAATCGCGGCCATGGCGAGAGCCAAAAGCTCTATGACCTTGTCGACTATAGCGCGCCGCTGATGGCGGAGGATGCGCGGCGGCTGTTGGATCATCTGGGCGTCGCGCGTGCGAATGTCGTCGGCTATTCGATGGGCGCGCGGATCGCGGCATTCCTGGCGCTCACGCATCCTGATCGCGTGGCGCGCGTCGTCTTCGGCGGTCTCGGCATCAACATGGTGCGCGGCATGGCGGGCACAGGTCCAATCGCACGGGCCCTTGAAGCGACGAGCATCGAGGAAGTGACCAATCCCACGGCGCGGACATTTCGCGTGTTCGCCGAACAGACGAAGAGCGATCTGAAGGCGCTCGCGGCTTGCATCCGGTCGTCGCGAGCTCCGATCTCGGCGGAAATGGCGAGCGAAATCGCAGCGCCCGTGCTCGTCGCGGTGGGCTCGACCGATGTGATCGGCGGTTCGGCGGATGAGCTTGCGAAGCTCATTCCGGGGGCGCGGGCCTATACAATTCCGGATAAGGATCACAATCGCGCGGTGGGCGACCGAAGCTTCAAAGCCGAGACGCTGGCGTTTTTCGAGAGCGACGCGACCTGAGCGCGTTCCGTGCCAGAAGACGGCGCGCCTGGTGACCTGATGGCCGGGCTGACACGGGGGATATCGCGAAGCCGGGATCAAGGTCGACCAGGGCACACGCCCCCGCCGAGGCAAGTCAGGTGCCCCGCCGAGTGCTTTACATCCGTCGATGCATCTTCTGATCGGTACTCAGTACATGCCCGATCGAAGACGCGAGGACGGCGTATTCCGGCTCGCACGCGGTACAAGTTCGAGCCCGCCCCAGCACCTCTGGGGGCCGTCGTCGAATAGCCGTCACGAATGACGCGATGATTTCAGGCTAATGTCGGCTCGCAATTGAACGTGGATAACTTTGTGCTGGCCTCTCTCTGCGGCTTGACGGCCACGATGGCTCTCGCCGCGAGACCGCCGCAGTCCGCCTTTGGTTCGACAAGGCCCGGGCCCAAATCCGTCTGAAAAACCTTGGATAATCGGGATCGTCCCGCGTTTTACCGGCTGTTAACCTTAACCGCCGTCTATTGGGCCGTCATGGTCTCGCGTTTTCGTATCAGCGTTCTTGTGCCGTCGGCTGTCCTGATGATTTCGGGACTTGGCCTGCTATGGGGCTGCGCGACGGGTCCGAGCTTCGTCGTTAAGGACGATCCCTGGCGTTCTCCAGAAGAGCGGGCGTGTTTGGCATCGGGGGTGGTGCGGGCTTCGGCATTCGTTCAACCGCGATCGGCGCTGGGCGGTCCAAGCGTTTGCGGGGCTGAAAGCCCGTTCGAAATGTCGGCTGCGGATAACGGCCGGGTCGAACTCAGGCCACCGGCATCTCTCCGATGCCCGATGATTCCGCAAATCGACAGCTGGGTGCGGGATGTCGTGGAACCTGCGGCCCGCCGTTATTTTCGCCAGGAAGTCGTCGCCGTGACGCTTCTCGCGTCCTATTCGTGCCGGGCGATGAACAACGTCGAAGGGGCGACGATCTCGGAGCATGCCTATGCGAATGCCGTCGATATCGGCGGCTTTACGTTATCGAACGGACAATCGATCAGCGTGCAGCGCGGATGGGCCGGTTCGGACCGCGAGCAGGCGTTCTTGCGCAACGTGCACGACGGTTCCTGCGAATATTTCACGACGGTGCTCGGGCCGGACTACAACAGCCTCCACAGCAACCACTTTCATCTCGATCTCGCGCACCATGGCAGCGACGGCCTGAAACGTATCTGCAAGTAAGAGCGGCAACACGACGGCCCGCTCGTCCGATCGGCGGGGCGTGCAGTTCGCATTCAAATCCGGTAGAAGCGCCGCATGACTTGGGATCACGATCCGCCACCCGGAAGCCGGCGCGGCTATCATCATGGCAACCTGCGCGAAGCCTTGATGAAGGCTGCGCTCGAACTGATTGCTGCCAAGGGACCTGCGGGGTTCACATTTGCCGAAGCGGCGCGTGCGGCTGGCGTTAGCCCGGCGGCGCCTTACCGGCATTATCGCGATCGCGATGCGCTGATGGCGGACGTGGCCCGGCGTGCGTTCGACGTGTTCGAAGCGAAGTTGAAACTGGCGTGGGCGGGCGGAACGCCCGATCCTTTCACGGCTTTCGAGCGTGTCGGACGGGCCTACCTCGACTTCGCGAGGGTTGAGCCGGCGCAGTATTCAGCGATGTTTGAATCCGGCCTGTCGTTCAAGGCGTTTCCGGATCTCCATATCGCCGGTGAGCGCGCGTTCAATGTTTTGAAGGACGCCTGTTCAGCACTCGTTGCGGGGATGCCAGAGGCCAAGCGTCCGCCCGCTATGATGATGGCGCTGCATATCTGGGCGCAGGCGCACGGCATTGCATCGCTCTTCGCACGCGGCGACGAAGCCCGCCGGCCCATTCCTATGAGCCCCGAGGATCTGCTCGACGCGGCGGTGCTCATTTATCTCGATGGGCTCGGCGCACGGCCGGGAAAAAGCGGCTAAGCGCAGGCGATCTCGCGTCGCTGTCGACGCGTGTGGATTGCCGCACGGCGAGCCGATTGTCCGCCAAGCAATATTCTGCCTACAAACATATAGGGAAATGCGAATCGCTTGTGATTGACAGCGTTTGATCGCGACGGCTGGCCGTCAACTCTCTCGAACGAAAGCGATCGACCGTCCGCGATATTTGGAATCGGCAACGGAAGATGGGTGGGAGGTGGGAATGCCCGGCAAGTGCCCTAGATGTCAGAACATAGTCGGCAACGCGCGAGCGGAGCAGATCAATATCTCGAACGCGATGGGCAACGTCTTTGCCGGAGCAAGTTATACCTGTCCGCATTGCCAGACGATTTTGGGTGTGAGCGTCGATCCGTTCGCGTTCAAGAATGAGATCGCGATGGAACTGATGAAGCGGATGAGGGGCGGGCGGTAGGGTTGCTAGTTTAACGCTCCAATGGGCATCCGACGATGGCAGAATGCTACCGGCGTTTTTGGTTGCGCGATCTTGCTCTGTTGAGCGGATTTCCTCCCGGCAACCCGGGTAACGGTTTATACTCTTGCGGCATCGGAATAATGCGTTCGATGACAGGTTGAATGACAGTAGTTGATGATGAGGATGCCGAAAGCTTCGCTGCTGTTACCAGTGCGATAGCGCCAATAACACTGGCGTAAAGCGTGGCTTTAGCTTGATCACCCCAATTGCCAATGTCGAAAAGTCGGCCTGATCCAGGCACAATTTTTTCGGCCTGTCGCTTTGCCTCTGGCTGAGAGATTTTGTTGTCCCTGGCCGCCTCAAGAATGAAGCGTAGGGCGACCAGTGCTTCTGCTGAAACTGATGGATCTAATAGGACGTCGATACGATCCTTAAATGCGCTGTATGCGCCCGGAAGGATTTCGCTGATTGAACCGCAAATTGGGCAAGTCGTACTCAGACCCAACAGTGTGATGTTGACGCCTGGCGCAAATGAGAATGCTGTGGCCGGAAAAATTCCATGCGTCTTACAGAGTGCGGCGGGATGCTGAGTTTGACCCATACAATCCCTATATCTGAGTCGTGCGCGGATGAACGAGCATTGCCCCTTGAACTCCCCCCTTGCCGTCCCACCTATGTGAATGTAAAATACATTTACATCCTAACCAGGAGAGGGTGGTGATGACGCAAGTGGTTCAGACGCTCGATGACTTCGGCAGGCCGGCGTGGATTGCAGCGATGGTCTTAGGTTTCATCGTATTCTGGCCGGCTGGTCTGGCTATCCTCGCCTATATGCTCTGGAGTGGACGCATGAATTGCGGATGGCATGGAGGACGAGGTCGTGGCCGCTGGGAAAGCCGGTTCGCCGATCGTTTTGAGCGGGCGCGGTCACGCGTCGAGGACGAGTTTCGGAATTTTGGCAGAGGCGCTCAGTCGAGCGGCAACAAAGCGTTCGACGATTATCGCGAGGCGACCCTGAAGCGGCTTGAAGAAGAGGAGCGGGAATTCCGCGCATTCCTCGAGCGTCTGCGGCAGGCGAAGGACAAGTCCGAGTTCGATCAGTTCATGTCGGAACGCCGCGAACGTCCGGCACCGAATGACGGCGCGACCGCCTGATTTCAGTAGAATTCAACGGGGCTGCCTTTGAGGCGGCCCCGACTTTTTTGTCCAGTCAGCGACGGAGCGAGAGCGATGCTTCATCACCTTTTGCACCTGCCTTTTATCATTCTGCATTTTGTGGCAACGGCGCTGATCATCGTTGGCGCAGTTGTTCTGTTCCGTGCATTTGCACGCCGACGCTGCGGGATGGAAAGCCTCCAGTCCTCTTCCAATGGCTATCCGGAAAACTCGGCGTTCGAGGATTACAGGCGCGCGACGATTACGCGTCTCGAGAAAGAGGCCGATGAATTCCGGTCGTATCTCGAGAAGCTGCGCCGTGCGGCGGATGCTTCGGCGTTCCAGGCTTTTCTTCAGAGCCGGAAAAACGGTGGCTCGTCCGTTTCCTGAGCCGACGCGCAAGGTTCTCGGCGGCTGCATAGCTGGAATTCGCGTTTTTCGCCTATGTTGCCGTAATTTTAGGGGTGTTACTGTCGCGCGTCGTTTATGATTTGTCTGTGACAGCCGCGGCGGGCTGGCTTGTTTGACGCCTTCGAACTCACGGACCTTCGATGCCCTGGCAATTTCTGAAGAACGCTGTTGCGGCGTACGGCGGAGGACTGCGCTCCGCACTCGATCACGTCAAAGAGGCGTTCGGCCTAGAGGGCGGCCATGTTCCGGCCCAGTCGCGCGTCGCTTTCACGATCGCCGTCGTTGCTCTTGCAGCCAAGATGAGCAAGGCCGATGGCGTTTCGTTGCCGATCGAGGCCGAGGCCTTCAAACGGCAGTTCAAAGTTCCCGATAGCGAATGCGCGCATGTCCGCAAGCTCTATGAGCTGGCGAGCCAGGACGTCGCTGGGTACGAAACCTACGCAAAGCAGATCGCCCGTCTTCTCGAAGGGCAGCCGGAACTGAAGTTGTCAGTCCTCGAATGCCTCTTTCATATCGCGAGCGCGGACGGCGTTTTGCATCCCGATGAGGATCGCTATCTCGCCCATGTCGCCGAAATCTTCGGATTGACGGCGGGCGAGTTCCGGTGCGTCCGGCGTAGCTTCGTCGTCGATGTCGACAGCCCCTACGAAGTCTTGCACGTTTCGCCGACGGCATCGGATAAGGAAATCAAGGCGCGCTACCGGGAGCTCGTCAAAGGCCATCATCCCGACGCGCTCGTCTCCAAGGGTGTGCCGCCTGAATTTCTTGCGGGCGCGGAACGCCGGCTTGCGGCAATCACCTCGGCTTATGAGGCGATATTGGAAGAGCGCGGCCAGCGCGTCGAGCGAGCGCTGGAGCCGACGTGACCTTCAAAGCCGATACGCCGCTCTCCCATGACGTGCATCCCGCAAACAACCGTGAGGCAAGGCGTGGCGGGGTAAAGCCGTCGCTGCTCATTCTGCATTACACGGGCATGAGTTCTGCCGCGAAGGCGATCGATTGGCTTGGACGTTCCGAAAGCGGTGTGTCGTGCCATTACGTCGTCGACGAAGCCGGACGCATTACGCAGCTCGTGCCGGAAGAGCAGCGTGCATGGCATGCTGGCGTTTCGTACTGGCGCGGCGAGACGGACATCAACTCGCATTCGATCGGTATCGAGATTCATAATCCGGGGCATCAGGACGGCTATCCGGATTTTCCACCCGATCAGATGGCGGCCGTCATCGCACTTTCGAAAGATATCGTGCGGCGGCACCGCATATCGCCGGATAACGTGCTTGCGCATTCGGACGTCGCGCCGGGGCGGAAAATCGATCCGGGTGAAAAGTTCAACTGGCTACTTCTCGCAAAGGAAGGGCTGGGCCTTTGGGTGCGCCCGTCTCCCGTCAGAGCTGATGATCCCGGACTTGGGCTCGGGGCATCGGGCTCGCGGGTTCTGCGCGCGCAGGAGCGCCTTGCTTCCTACGGGTACGATGTGGAGGCGACGGGTACACTCGACCCGGGTACTGAAAAAGTTATCCGATCCTTCCAGTTGCATTTCCGCCCCCGTCGCGTTGACGGCCGGCTCGATCGATCGACGGAAGTGACGCTGGAGAGGCTAATTGAGGCGTCGCGGAAGCGCGCCGCCGCTTGACGGGGCTTGGCCGGTGCTGTTGATGCAGGTTTGAGCGGGCCGCATTCGACCGTGTTCCGCAGGGGTGAGGGAACCCCAACAATACCGAAGCAGGACTAACCGTGTTCAAACCGCGGCGCCCCGAGTTCTTGGCGCTTATCGTTGCGATCTATGCGGCGCTGGTTCTCAATCAGCCCTTCTGGCGGAAATTTATCGAGGTCGTTGATCCATCGCGGGTCAGCGATTGGCTGATCGTCGGCTCGGCGGCGGCTGCGATCGTGATCATCGCCTATCTCGTTCTCTTGGCGCTATCGGCGAGGCCGCTGTTGCGCTTCGTCGTGCTGCTGTTCTTGCCGGTGGCGGCAGCGGCTACGTACTTCATGAGCGAATACGGCATCGTCATCGATGCGCAAATGGTTCGCAATGTGTTCGAGACGGATACGCGCGAAGCCAACGATCTCATTACGCTGAAGCTTGTCGCGTATGTGGTGCTCCTCGGGCTGGTTCCGGCGATCTTGTTCTGGCTCACGCCGTGGACGAGGCAGTCGTTTCGCAGCGAGGCATTAGGCAAGCTCAAGGCGGCAGCTCTTTCGCTTGTCATCCTCGTTGGTGTGCTCGCGCCTGCATGGGGCGATTTCCTATCGCTGGCGCGCTATCACCGCGAACTCAAAATGACGTTGACGCCGGTCAATTTCGTTTCGGCACTCGCGGCCTATTCGCGGCAAGAGAAGCGCAAGCAAGGGAACGACGTTGCCGCCTATGGCGTGGATGCCCGGCAGGGCGCGTTCAGCGATGGCCGCAAATCGCTTTTCGTCATTGCGGTCGGTGAGACCGCGCGCGCGGATCATTTTTCGCTGAATGGCTATGCGAAGCCGACGAGCCCGGGATTGGCGTCAATTGGCGATCTCATCAACTATGGGCACGCCTACTCGTGTGGCACGGATACGGCGGAGTCCGTGCCGTGCATGTTTTCGGGGCTCGGTCATGACGGCTTCTCGAACGCGAAGGCGGACGCGCGCGAAAATCTTCTCGACATCTTCAAGCGTGCAGGCATCGACGTCCTGTGGCGCGAAAATCAAGCGGGATGCAAGGGTGTCTGTGCGCGTATCCCGACGGAGACACTGACCGGGCTCGAGGCTCCGACGTTCTATCCGAGCACCGCCAATTTCGATGACGTTCTCGTCGACGGTCTCGAGGATCGCATCGCGAAGCTCGATCGGGATACGGTGATCGTGCTGCATATGATGGGCAGTCATGGTCCGGCGTATTGGAAGCGATATCCGGAAAATTTCGAGACGTTCAAGCCGGCGTGCAAGGATGCGCAGTTCAGCCGTTGCGAGCTTGCGAGCATCATCAACGCTTACGACAATACGATCCTCTACACCGATCATGTTCTGACGCGCCTCATCGACGTGCTGAAGGGCGCGTCGAGCCACGGCGTCGATGCGGGCATGATCTATGTTTCAGATCACGGCGAAAGTCTTGGCGAGAAGGGCATGTATCTTCACGGCATGCCGTATGTCATCGCGCCTGAAGCGCAGATCCATGTGCCCATGGTCGTCTGGCTTTCTCCGGAGATGAAGGTGTCGCGCGGTATCGAGCAAGGCTGCCTGGTCAGCCGGAGTGGAAACCGGGTCGGGCACGACAATCTTTTTCATTCGAGCCTCGGGATCATGGGCGTGGCGACCCGCGTTTACGATCCGTCACTCGATCTCTTTGCGGCGTGCCGAAAGCCCGCGTCCTGATCCAACCTGAATGAAATAACGTAGCTGAGGTGCATCGTGACGCGACGATTTCACCTTGCGCCGCGACGAAAATGATATCCCCGGTCTATCCGGACTCATGCATGATCAATCCGTCTGCATGATTGCGGTGCAACGGCCCTTTGAAAGCTTAAGCATGATCCGCAGGTTGATCGGTTTGGCGTTTTCGATCCTAATGTGCAGCGCGGGTTTCGCGGCTGCGGATCAGTCTATCGGTCCAGTGCTGAAGAATGCGGAGATGAACGCGCGCACCATTACGACCGCGCTGTTTCAGGCGAAACCCGGAGCGAGGCCGGATTTCTCGGGTAAGTATCTGGTCTATCTCGATCTTTCCGAGCTCAATTTCAAAGGCGCGAACCTCGCGAACTCGGATTTCTACGGGGCAGACTTTACCGGCGCCAATCTCAAAGGCGCGGATCTTTCGCATACGCGGCTCGATCGTGCGGTGCTGATGCGCGCTGATCTTTCGGGCGCCAATCTGACCGGCGCGACGATACTGCGGCCGACGATCTATGCAGATCTCTCTAACAACACGCTCGACGCGCCACACTTCTCGGGCGCGAATTTGACGGAAGTGCATGTTCAAGCGGAACTATCCGGTTCCGACTTCAGGGGAGCGGATCTCACGAGGGCGAACTTCTATCCGCTCGAGGGCAGGCCCGGCGGAGGGACGCTCGCGACGGCCTATGGCAACATTTTGAAGTACTGCGATTTCTCGGGCGCGCGGATGCGCGATGCCAACATGGAGCGCACCGTGTTGTGGTTTGCAAAGTTCACCGGCGCTGATCTGAAGGGCGTCAACTTCAGAGATGCCGACCTCTCGCGCGCTGACTTCGCGGGTGCAGACATTTCAGGCGCAGACTTCACACGCGCTGATCTCGACGGCGCAAACTTTGTCGGTGCCATCGGGATCGCGGAAGTGAAAGGTCTCGATCAAGCGATCAATCTTGATCGTGCGCTGCGATAGATCAATCGAGCGTTCGCGTAATTCGTCGCTGACGCGAAGCTGACATCACTGCGCTCGTCCGGAAGATTTGGGATGGTCATTAACTGTTGATAAACAGTATATTGTCAGCCTTCCAAAGTCACATTCGATGCCGGGGTGCCGACATGCCAACGCAGATGCGAGCCAGTGTGTTCAATGCGCGTTCGGGTGCTTTTCTAATTGCTCTTTCAATTGCGACGACTGTCCCATTCTTCTGGGCGACCTCGGCGAACGCCGTCAGTCTGCGCGTGAAGCTTGCCTGTTCGCGCGACTACTACGCGCTTTGCAGCCAGTTCGCGTCCGATAGTCCTGAAGTTCGCCAGTGCATGCGCGCTGCCGGTGAGAAGCTTTCTCCGCGCTGCATCAATGCGCTCGTTCAGGCGGGCGAGGTGAGCAAAGAAGAAGTCGCGCACCGCGCCGCCCAGCTCAGGTAGTGGTTATTCTGAGGTCGCGTGCGACTCTGGTTTTCTTCATCGCGTGCGACTCCCCGGTGGGGAGCCGGCCGCACGCGATGGTTCGGTGGATTGCTTAATAGGAACTTGACTTGCGCGCCACGAACTTCGCTAATGTTATGTTCAGGCGGCCGCATGTCTGTTGACGCGTGACAGGCAAATCCCATCGGCCGCGTGAGCAACGAGGGCGGTTCACATGGTCGATCTTCAACCGTGGCGGCAAATCGGGGTCCCGGAACCTCGTCCTGACGAACTCTACGAAATCACCCTTTTCGACCGGCCATACCGTTTCCTCGGTTTGAAAGCGCTGCTCGGCGCAGCCGATTTCGACAAGGCGGGCGATCGCAACTGCGGTCTCGCCGCGAAGGACGACGTCGAGCGCGAAGCGGCCCGATCGATCCTCTCGGGTTTGACGCTTCAGCATCTTTACGATCGCCCTCTGACGGATGAGCAGGGCCGGGTCGATTCGGTGATGCGCATTAATTACGGCATCGACCTCGATACCTTCGCGGAGATCGCGCCGAAGACGCTTGGCGAGATCAAAAATCTTCTTCTTAAGGCGAAGGCCCCGGAAGCCAAGCGCATCGGCGGCGCGCTGACTGGCGTGATGGCGGCGGCAATCGCCAAACTGATGGACGTGCACGAGCTCGTCTATGCCGCCAAGAAGCTGAAGCGTTCGGGAAAGGCGCGCACGCTGGTCGGTGCGCCGGGAACGCTGTCGTCGCGGCTGCAACCCAATCATCCGACCGACGACCTCGATGCCATGTCGGCGCTGATTTATACCGGCCTCTCGATGGGGTCGGGCGACGCGCTGCTCGGTCTCAATCCGGCGATCGATACGGTCGAAAATATTTCGAAGACGCTGAAGCATCTCGACAAGCTTCGTCGCGAAACGGGCGCGCCGACTCAGATTTGCGTGCTGTCGCATGTGAAGACGCAGCTCGCCTGTCTCGAAAGTGGGGCGCCGGTCGAGATCATGTTCCAGAGTCTCGCAGGGACCGACCGGACGCTGATTGAAGAGTTCGACGTGACGGCCGACGTTCTCGACCAAGCTTATACGACGATGGCGAAGCACGGGCCGCTCGCGGGCGAAGCGGCGCAGTTCATGTATTTCGAGACCGGCCAGGGCAGCGAGCTGACCTATGGCAAGCACAACGGTATCGATATGACGACGACGGAGGCGCTCTGCTATGGGCTCGCGCGCCGCTACGATCCGTTCATGGTCAACAACGTCACGGGCTTCATCGGGCCGGAAACGCATCGCTCCAATTTCGAGATGATCGTCTCGAATTTGCAGGATCATTTCATGGGCAAGCTCTTGGGGCTGCCGATGGGAATGGCGCCCTGCTACACGCTGCATTCCGAGATCACGATGGAGGGCCAGCAGATCGCAGCCGAATTGCTGACGGCGGCTGGCGCCAACTATTTCATGGACGTCTATCTCTCGATCGACCGGATGCTCGCTTACTTCGATACGTGCGGGCATGACGATCAGACGATGCGGGAAGTTCATGGACTGACGCCTGCGCCGGAATTCCTGGAATGGGCGATCGGGCGCGGAATTTTCACGCGCGACGAAGATGGCGAAGTCGAGCGCGGTCCGAACTGGGGCAATCCGAAGATCTTCTGCTCGGATGAAGAATTCGAACGGCTGCGCAAGAATCTTCCCGCCGCTTACGGCTTCGAAAGTGCGGGTCCGCGGCCAACCGAACAGGTCTCTCGCGCGATCAAGGCGAACTTGGCTGCGGCGCGCGAAGCGATTTACGCTGAGGTGACGCCGGAGCGGTTGGGGACAATCGATTTCCGCCGCGTGAAAACGTCGGCCGAGAGCAAGGAAGCGCATCTCAGTCATCCGGATCGCGGTGCGAAGCCTGCGGACGATATGGTGGCCGAACTCGCGCCGGAGCGGGTGGACGTGCAGATCATCGTTTCGGATGGTCTCTCGGCGGAAGCAGTGCATCACAATATTCCGGATCTTCTTCCGGCGCTGCTCGACGGGCTCAAGGAGCAGCGGATTTCGGCCGGAAAGCCGATCCTCGCGCCGTACGGCCGCGTGAAGTTGGCCGAAGCGCTGGGAGACGCTCTGCAGCCGAAGCTCGTCATCAATCTCATCGGCGAACGGCCGGGCGGCGACGCGTTGGCGTCGCGCAGCATGTCGGCTTACATCGCCTATCGTCTCGACGATGACGCGAGACAGGATGCGGTGAAATTCAGCGGCAATCCGGACATTCGTTACGAATACACGGTGATCTCGAACATCTATTCGGGCGGGTTGCCGCCGAGCGAAGCCGCCGTGCAGATCGCCGAGCGCGTCAACCAGATCCTGACGGCGAAGGCCGCGGGCAATCGTCTGGAGCGTGCGATCCACGATCGTTCACACAACATGCGCGCCGCGATGGGGGCTTAAGTTTTTGATTGGCTCCGGCGGGTTCCGGACGCACCGCACGCAGCGAAGACTCTGACCTTCGTCTGGATCCCGGCCTTCGCCGGGATGACGGAATTGGTAAAATTGCAGTCGCTCGGTATTCCCCATCACCGTCATGCCGACGGAGGTCGGCACCCAGACAAGTGGCGACAAGTTGGGTGGACGCTTTGCGTTTCGGACGCGCCGCGCGGAGCAAATGCGCTGACCGTTGTCTGGATCCCGGCCTTCGCCGGGATGACGGTGGGTGGGCTCTGCTGTCGCTATGTATTCTGCGCCGGAATGACGGTGCGTGGATGGCAATTGAGTTAATGCTGCGGCCTTGAAGTGTCGCACGCCTCTTGACCTTTTGCTTCGCTCATCGCTTATTTCCCGCACCAGCCGGCTGGACGGTCGCTGTCGGACTTCGTTGTGGCGAAGCGCGCTCTAAAGGCTCGTGAGCAGACACATCCGGCAGAGGAAAGTCCGGGCTCCATGAGGAATACGGTGGCGGCTAACGGCCGCCGGGGGCGACCCTAGGGAAAGTGCCACAGAAAACATACCGCCAAGCCGGACCGCCTTCGGGCCAAGTCCGACGGTAAGGGTGAAAAGGTGCGGTAAGAGCGCACCGCGCTGCTGGTAACAGCAGTGGCAGGGCAAACCCCACCGGGAGCAAGATCAAATAGGGGTGGGCGCGCGGAGCGGGAAACCGCAGACGCAAGGCGCGTCCTCACGCTACCCACCCGGGTTGATTGCACGAGGCGTCTGGCAACAGGCGTCCCAGATGAATGGCCGTCGCGGAGGCAACTCCAGACAGAACCCGGCTTACAGGCCGGCTGGTATTTTTTATTCGCCTTGGAAGACGCGAGGGCGTGAGGGAAGCGATTTGATCGGAGTGCTGATCATTCGCTCCAGAAACGAACTATACCTTGAGAAAAGCACCCGCGGATCGGGCTGCAAACTTTGCGACGTACCGCGATCCGCGATCGCTGCTGGCTGAGGGGCTTGTGCCCGCACTTTCCGACTTCATGCGCGGGCACTAGCGCTACTTATAGGCCAGCCGGTATCTCCTCATCGCTGTCGTCTCGCATCGGCGCTTGTTCCGGCGCGACGACGAGCTTGCGATAGAGATGCCATGTTGCGTGGCCGAGGATCGGCAGGACGATCGCCAGTCCGACGAGCAGCGGTATCGCGCCGAGCAGGAGTCCGACGGCGACGATCAAACCCCAAAGGGCAATTGGTCCCGGATTTTCGATCGAGGCGCGGACGGAGGTTCGCACGGCGGTTCCGATGCTTACATGGCGATCGACGAGCATCGGGAACGACACGACGCTGGTGACGAGCACGAAGAGTGCAATCATGAAGCCTAGCAAGTTGCCGCCGATGGCGAGTTCCGTGCCTTTCCCGGTCCAGAAGACTTCATGAATGAAGTCCGAAAGCGATGCTGGTTCGCCGCCCATGATCTGTGTGTACATGAGGTTCGCGGCGTAGAGCCAGGCGACGAAGATCGCTGCCAGCATAAGGCCGAGCGTGAATATTCCGCCCATCCCAGGGCGGTGCACCACGTCGAGCGCGCGTATCGGAGTGATATCGAGGCCTTCTTCGCGTTTTCGGCTCAACTCGTAAAGCCCGACCGCCAAGAACGGACCGAGCAGCGCAAGGCCCGCAACCATCGGATAGATGAGGGATAGCAGTCCGTAGCCGAACAGGATGCGCGCGAGGATGATGCCGATTACCGGATAGATGAGGCCCGCGAAGACAAGGTGCGTCGGCATCGCGAGGAAGTCGTTGTAGCCCTCAGAAAGAGATTTCCAGACGTCGGCTGTCGTGATTCTGCGGACCGCAGGGTCGCTGTCGCGCCAGATGATGGACGCGGGCCATCTCAAATCGCGGCCCGGGAACGCATGAGGTTGTGCGGCTGGAGTTCGAGAAATGGTGTTCGCCATGTCGGCACCTGCTGATGTTATGGCGCCAGAGGATCGATCATCGGCCCTTGGCACCGGACAAATGGAGCGCCCGCCTCGCCTTCTGCGTGGAAGGATGCGCTCTTATCCAAAGGCATCAAATCAGGTCTCCGTTACCGCTAATGCGGTGATTAAAAATCTATAATTTTCATAATTTTATGAGTTCTTTTTCAATCTTCTCTTTAGGAGTGAGGGCGCAGTTTTTGTGGACAGATGATGCAATTCCGCTGCGGACCACGAAATATCCTTAATAATCCGTTGACGCCCATCAAATCCCATGCGATCCCATTGAGGCCCGTCCGCACCGGGCAGGACACCGTGGTCGGGCGCCGATTTGGTAGAGGGCCCAAGTCCGAGCGACCGCCACGGCCTCTTTCTTGATTGTTTCGGGCTACACGCGTTCCGCGCGCCGAAATGGAAGTTCTGCCCTAGCGGCTGGCTCTCCGAAGGAGAGTCGCCAGGGCAAAGACGATGAAGCGTAGCCAGTACCTGAGTGGAGGACGAAATTCGTTAGCTGAGGGATGGACCGCTTTGTCTCGACATTCACAAACAAGATCGACGCCAAAGGCAGGGTTTCCATTCCAGCCTCGTTCCGCGCCGTACTCGAGCGCGACGGATATGCCGGCGGCATCGCGGGCGGACTCTACTGTTACCCCTCGCTCGACGCTGCTGCACTCGATGCAGGCGGCGAAAGACTTGCAAAGAAAATCGACGGGCTTCTCGCGGGCTTGCCGGACTATTCGGATGAGCGCGATGAGCTGTCTGTCGCACTCTACGGCGACGTCCAGGTTCTCTCGATCGATGGCGACGGCCGCATCGTCCTTCCTGAAAACCTTCGCGCCCACGCCAACCTGGACGCCGCCGTCTCGTTTGTTGGACTTGGTGAAAAATTCCAGATGTGGGAGCCAAAGCGCTTCGAAGCGCGCCGCGCCGAAGCACGAAGCAAAGTTCAGGTAACGCGGAAACTTTTTGCAGCGGGGAGCCGCCCGTCAGATGACGGCGGCGACGAGGGGGCACGGGAATGACGCGCGGAGGCGGGGCAGAGGGAGCCTCGCAGGGGCCGGCTGAAAAGCCTTCGCGCCACATTCCCGTGCTCGTCTCGGAAGTTCTCGAGACGCTCGCACCGAAGGACGGCGAAACCTACATCGACGGCACGTTCGGCGCCGGCGGTTACACGCGCGCAATCCTCAAGGCCGCGAGCTGCAACGTGCTCGCTCTCGACCGCGACCCGACCGCAATCGCCAACGCCACCTCATTGGTCGAAGAAGCGGGCGGCCGGTTGAAGGTCGTCCAATCGCCATTCAGCCAGATGGAAGAAGCGGTTCGCGAGCACTTGTCGGGTGCGCAAGTTGACGGCGTCGTTCTGGATATCGGCGTTTCGTCGATGCAACTCGATGATGCCGAGCGCGGGTTTTCATTTCAGTCCGACGGGCCGCTCGATATGCGGATGTCTGTTTCGGGGATGAGTGCTGCGGATTTCGTCAACACGGCGGAAGAAGAAGAGATCGCCAACGTCATTTATACGTTCGGCGAAGAACATCGCTCGCGCGCAATCGCTCGCGCCATCGTCAGGCGGCGGGACGAGACGCAGTACTCGCGGACGCTCGAACTCGCCGATACCGTCTCGCGCGTTTTTCACGGGCGGAAGATCGACGGGCGGCATCCGGCAACGCGGACGTTTCAAGCGCTCAGGATTTTCGTCAACGACGAGCTAGGTGAACTTGGCAACGCGCTATCGGCAGCGGAGCGCATTTTGAAGCCCGGAGGACGGCTGGTCGTCGTCAGCTTTCACAGCCTCGAAGACAGGATCGTCAAAAAATTTCTTACCGAGCGGAGCGGGAAGACGCCGGGTAGCTCCCGGCATTTGCCACCGGATTCGATAAAATCCCGGGCTCCGAGTTTTCGAATTGTTAACTCACGGCCGTTAACACCTTCTAAAGGTGAATTGGAAGTGAACCCTCGTGCACGGTCAGCACGTTTGCGGGCCGCGACCCGCACCGACGCGGCGGTTTGGCCGTTAGATCTGGACGCAATGGGGGTCCCTCGACACCGATAATGCTGGGCTTGGAGACAAGCTAAACGGGAATTGTATCAAAATGCGTCTCTTGAATGTTGCCGCTTTCTTTTTCGCAGTCGCGAGTGCGCTGCTTCTTTATGCATTGAACTACGACACGCGCCGCCTTGAGGCTGAGCTTCAGGCTAAGGAGCGACAGGCAGATCGCGCCCGCAGCGACATCGCGGTTTTAAAGGCCGAGCGAAGCACGCTCGCGCGCCCCGATCGCATCGATGAGTTGGCGCGCCGGCTTGGGCTTGGACCGCCGAGGGCCGAGCAATTCGAACGCGGACGGGAAGTCTCCGAACTCAGCGAGCGCCAGGGCAGCGCCAATGGCCGTTGATCGCGGTGACTTTCTGATTGGAGGCGCGGGCGCGCAGATGATCCGCGGTGCGGCGGCGCACACGGCATCTGGGCTCGGCCGTATGCGGCGGCGAGCGGAAGCTGCCGTCTACGGCGTTTTGTTTTCTTCGTTCGCGGTCGTGGCCGTGCAGTTGCTCGCGCTCGCGGCCGGACGGCATACGGATATTGCGCTGGCAATTTCGGAGCCGGTCGCTGCGACGAGCTTCAGCCGCCCCGATATCGTCGATCGTAATGGTCGTCTGCTCGCGACCGATCTCGAGGCGCCGTCGATTTTTGCCGATCCTGGAGTCGTGTTGGATCGCGACGAGGTTGTCGAAAAGCTTTCGACCGTGCTGCCCGATCTCAATTCATCTGAATTGATGCGCGCACTGTCGGACAAGTCGCGCCGGTTTGTCTGGGTGCGCCGGGGCGTGTCGCCCGCCATTGCGCAAAAGGTTCATGATCTCGGATTGCCCGGCGTTTCGTTCCGTTATGAGCTGAAGCGTGCTTATCCGGGTGGCAAGATGGCCGGACACGCGCTCGGCTACGTCGATGTCGACAATCGTGGCGTCGCGGGGATCGAGAAATACATCGACGATAAAGTTGGCGTCGATCCGGTGCACTCGGCCGTGCTGTCCAGCCGTTCGCCTGTTCGCCTCTCGCTCGATCTTGGGGTGCAGCACGCGCTGGAGGATGAACTCGACGATGCGATGAAGCGCTACCAGCCCGAGGGTGCAGCCGGCGTCATTCTGAATATCAAGACGGGTGAAATTCTCGCGAGCGCGTCGTTACCCCGCGTCGATCCGAATTGGCCGACGCAAGCGCTCGATGAGAAGCGCATTGATCGCATGACGGGCGGGACGTACGAGCTTGGCTCGGTGTTCAAGACGCTAACGCTTGCGATGGCCTTCGACGAGGGACTTGCAAAGCCCGATACCGTTCTCGACGTCAGACAGCCGCTTGAAGCGGGGCGCTTCACGGTGACCGACATGCACCCGTCGCGCCGGCCGCTGACTGCCACGGAAGTCTTCACGCATTCATCGAACGTCGGCGCTGGGATGTTGGCGTTGGAGGCGGGGCCGGAGAAACTACGGGGATTCCTGCAGAAGGTCGGCATCCTCGAGCAGATGCAGACGGAGGCGGGTGCGATGGCGACGCCGCAGGTTCCTTCGCGCTGGAACAGGGCGACGACAATCACCGCTTCGTTCGGCCACGGCATCGCCGTTGCGCCGCTGCAGTTCGCGGCCGCAGTAGCGACGCTCCTCAACGGCGGAAAAACGGTTCATCCAACGTACTTGCGAAAATTCGACGCTGGTGCGGCGGATGGCAAACCGGTGATCAGCGCTCAGACATCGCGCGAACTGGCTGAACTCATGCGCGCCAATGTCGTCGATAAGGATGGCACCGGCCGGAAAGCCGACGTGCCGGGCTACCGGGTCGGTGGCAAGACCGGCACTGCGGATATCGCCAGCAAAGGCGGTTATACGTCCAATGCCGTCATATCCTCGTTTCTCGCGGCGTTCCCGACGGACGATCCGCAATACTTGACGTTCGTCGTACTGTTCGAGCCGAAGGGCATTGCGGACACGAAAGGAAACCGAACGGGCGGCACGAACGCCGCACCCGTTACCGGAGAGCTGATCTCGCGTGTCGCAGCTCAGCTTGGCGTTGTTCCGCAGCTTGCCACTGCCCATCAATGACAGCTCGATGAAGCCACTTTCGGCCGCATTTGACGGCCTCCATGTGGACTCGTATCAAGCTTCGAGCCGAATGATGGGCGGACGAACAGAGGGCGATAGGCGGGGTCATGCGGCTTAGCGATGTGCTTCCAGCCGATATCGAATTGCCGCCGGGTGCGGGCGATATCCAGGTAACGGGCATCACCGCGGCGAGTGCCGCCGTCGGGCCGGGTGCGATTTTTGCCGGCCTTCCGGGCACGAAGGTCGACGGCGCGTCGTTCGTTTCCGATGCCGTCGCGCGTGGCGCGGCTGCTGTCATCGTGGGCAAGAACAAGGGTGTCACTGTTCCGGCCGGCGTTGCGTTGATCGAAATCGACAATCCGCGCGCAGCATTGGCGAAAATTGCTGCGAAGCTTGCAGGCAGGCAGCCTGCGTGCGCGGTCGCCGTTACGGGTACGAGCGGCAAGACATCGGTTGCGGATTTTACGCGGCAGATCTTTTCGGCTCTCGGCCATAGCGCCGCGTCGATCGGAACGGTTGGCATCGTGAAGCCGGGTGGCGCAGTCTACGGCTCGCTGACGACGCCCGATCCGGTGACGCTTCATGCAACGCTCGCGGCGTTGGCGGAAGAAGGCGTGACGCATCTTGCGTTCGAAGCGTCGTCGCACGGGCTCGATCAGCATCGGCTCGACGGCGTAAAGCTTTCCGCTGCAGCGTTTACGAACCTCGGGCGCGACCACATGGATTATCATCCGACGGTTGAAGCATATCTCGATGCGAAGCTCAGGCTTTTCACGGAGCTTCTAGAGCCCGGACAGCCGGCGGTGATCAATGCCGACGGAGCCTGTGCGATGGAGGTTATCGCTGCTGCCAACGCGCGTGGCCTTCGCGTGCTGACGGTCGGTGCACTGGGCGAGACGCTGAAGCGCACATCGCTTAGGCGCGAAGGCTTCCGGCAGATCATCGGTGTGGATGCGGGAGGCAAAACTTACTCCGTGGACCTGCCGCTCGTCGGCGCCTATCAGGTTGAGAATGCGCTCGTCGCGGCGGGCCTTGCGATTGCCGTTGGCGAAGAGACGGGCGGAGTTCTCGCGGCGCTGGGCGGCCTCAAGGGCGTGCCGGGACGTCTCGAAATCATCGGCGAGCGAAACGGCGGTCTGGCGATCGTCGATTACGCGCATAAGCCCGAAGCGCTGGCGGCTGCGCTTGACGCGTGCCGGCCGTTCGCGACGGGGCGGCTGATTTCGGTCTTCGGCTGCGGGGGCGATCGCGACAAGGGCAAGCGCCCGATCATGGGGCGGATTTCCGTCGATCGCGCGGACATCACGATCGTGACCGACGACAATCCGCGCAGCGAAGAACCGGCGCAAATTCGCAAGGAAATCCTTGCAGGCGCGACCGGCGCGCGCGAAATCGGTGATCGCGGAGAAGCTATTTCGACGGCGGTGAACATGATGATGCCCGGGGATGTCGTGCTTGTGGCCGGAAAGGGCCACGAAACCGGCCAGATCATCGGCGATCGCATCGTGCCGTTTTCCGATCACGATGAAATTCGGCGGGCGCTCGCGAGTTGACGATTTGATGCATCCTCTCTGGTCCTCTTCAGAATTGAGCGCCGTGCTCGCCGTCGATGCCGAAGGCGGCTCGGGCGAACCCGTTACCGGCGTTTCGATCGATACGCGCTCGCTGCAGCCCGGCGATCTTTTCGTGGCGCTCAAGGATCAGCGCGATGGGCATGATTTCGTATCAGCGGCGTTCAAGGCTGGCGCCGCTGCCGCGCTGGTGAGTGAGAGCTATTCGCGGCAACCGGAAGACGGCGCTTTGTTCAGAGTGCCGGATACGCTGCGCGCACTCGAGGCGCTGGGAGTTGCGGCGCGTGAGCGACTGGCTTCCGATGCCCGCATCGTCGGCGTGACGGGAAGTGCGGGCAAGACCGGCACCAAGGAAATGCTGCGGGCGTGCCTGTCGCGGATCGGTGCAACGCACGCGTCCGAAAAATCCTACAACAATCACTGGGGTGTTCCGCTGACGCTGGCGCGGATGCCGCGCGAGACGAAATTCGGTGTGTTCGAGATTGGGATGAATCATGCGGACGAGATCCGGCCGCTGACGAAGATGGTCAGGCCGCACGCGGCCATCATCACGACGGTCGAGCCCGTACACCTTGAGCATTTCTCCTCCGTCGAGGCCATTGCAGATGCCAAGGGCGAGATCTTCGAGGGTCTGCCCCCGGGCGGCGCGGCAATCATCAAATTCGATAATCCGCACGCGAGCCGGCTCAAGGCGACGGCGGAGAGACTTGGAGCCAAGCCGATCACCTTCGGATTCGATGGCGGCGCCGACGTACAGGGATTGAATTTCACCGCATCGGATAGCGGCAGCGACATGATGATCGTCGTCGGTGGTGGCAGCTTCCCTGTTCATCTGGCGATGCCGGGACGGCACATTGCCGAGAATGCCCTGGCCGTTGCTGCGGCGCTTTATTCCATCGGCGCAGATGTGCGGGCGGGCCTCGACGCACTTGCCGGTCTTGCGCCGCCAAGCGGGCGCGGGGCGCGCAGTTCTCTCCATATCCGGGGCGGTGAAGCGCTGCTGATCGATGAGAGCTACAACGCAAATCCGGCCTCGATGAAGGCCGCGCTTGCGACGCTTGCTGCGGTGCCGAGGGCCAAATATTCGCGGCGAATTGCCGTCCTCGGCGATATGCTGGAGCTTGGCAGCGAGGCGCCCGCGCTCCATACAGGCCTAAAAGGCGCGATTGACGAGGCGGAGGTCGATCTGGTTTTTGCCTGCGGACCGCATATGAAGGGTCTTTACGACGCCCTACCGGCAGCCAAGAAAGGCGGCTACGCTCTGACGTCTCAGTCAATCGGAACCGCACTTGCAGAAAATCTTCGTGCGGGGGATGTCGTGATGGTCAAGGCATCCAACGGAACACGCCTCGGCCCCGTGGTCGCGGCGCTCAAGACGCAGTTTGGAAAAGACGAGCCGGCTGCCTAGGCGGCGTGGATCATAAGGGGGAAGTTTTCACCGCATGCTCTATGAGCTCGTCAACTTCAGCGATCAGATCAGTGCGCTGAACGTCTTTCGGTACATCACCTTTCGCACCGGCGGCGCGATCTTCACCGCGCTTCTGTTCGTGCTGATGTTCGGGCCGGCGATCATCGATCTGCTTCGCCTCAAGCAGGGCAAGGGCCAGCCGATACGGACGGACGGCCCGCAGTCGCATCTTTTGAAGCGCGGCACGCCGACGATGGGCGGCCTGATGATCCTCGCGGGCGTCACGGTATCGACGCTGCTTTGGGCGCAGCTTTCCAACGGCTATATCTGGGTTGTGCTGGGTGTGGCGCTGTCTTATGGCGCGATCGGCTTTTACGACGACTTTTTGAAAGTGACGAAACGCACGACTGCGGGATTTTCCGGCCGTATCCGATTCCTGCTCGAATTGGTCGTTGCGGCAATTGCTGGGTTCGCGTTGATGATGCTCAGCCCGAAAGGGCTCAACACCGATCTGACGTTTCCGTTCTTCAAAGACTTCGTGATCAATCTCGGGCCGTTCTTCGTTTTGATGGCCGTGCTTGTCATCGCGGGGGCCGGCAATGCCGTCAACCTCACGGACGGTCTCGACGGTTTGGCGATCGTTCCGGTGATGATCGCGGCGGCTACGTTCGGCGTGATCGCCTATCTTTCGGGTAACGCGAAGTTTGCGGGTTATTTGCAGATTCATCACGTGCCGGGCACGGGCGAACTTTCCGTCATTTGCGGAGCGCTCATCGGCGCGGGTCTCGGCTTTTTGTGGTTCAACGCGCCGCCCGCCATGATTTTCATGGGCGACACCGGTTCGCTGGCGCTCGGGGGCACGCTCGGCGCCATCGCGGTTGCGATCAAGCACGAGATCGTGCTGGCGGTCGTGGGCGGCCTTTTCGTGCTCGAGACGCTGTCGGTCATCATTCAAGTTCTGTCGTTCAAGTGGACGGGGAAGCGTGTGTTCAAGATGGCGCCGCTGCATCACCACTACGAACAGAAGGGCTGGAAGGAATCCACGGTCGTCATCCGGTTCTGGATCATTTCCGTTATTCTGGCGCTCGTCGGACTTTCGACGTTGAAGCTGCGCTAGGACGCCAAAAGACGCGACATGCGGTAGAGTCGGGCCAATGATTCGCGCCAAATCTTTCGAAGGCAAATCCGTTGCTGTGTTCGGTCTTGGGGCATCCGGGATAGCGGCCGCCGAGTCGCTCCGCGATGGCGGCGCCGTCGTGGCCGCCTGGGATGACGGCATCCCGGCTCGCGATGCTGCGATCGCCAAGGATATCCCGCTCGCCGACCTGAGCCGGGCGGACTGGTCGGAGTTCGCCGCGCTCGTGCTGGCGCCCGGCGTGCCGCTGACGCACCCCGAGCCGCATTGGACGGTCAAAAAAGCGCGCGAAAACGGCGTCGAGATCATCGGCGACATTGAGATCTTTACCCGAGAGCGGGCTTCGCACTCTCCCGGAGCGCCGTTCATCGCGATCACCGGAACGAACGGCAAGTCGACGACGACGGCGCTCATCGCGCACATTCTCCGCCATGCGGGGCTCGATGTGCAGATGGGCGGGAATATCGGGCGGCCGATCCTGACGCTCGATCCGCCGGAACCCGGACGGTTTCACGTCATCGAAATGTCGTCGTTCCAGATCGATCTGACGCCGACGCTGGCGCCGACTGTTGGCGTGATGCTGAACGTGACGCCCGATCATCTCGATCGTCACGGTACGATCGAGGGCTATGCCGCCGTGAAAGAGCGCGTCGTGAAGGGCGCCGATATCGCGGCGGTCGGCATCGACGATGAATATGGATTGGCGATGCTCAAGCGGCGGATCGCTGCGGGACCCGCAATTGCTTTCAGCGCGGAGAAATCCATCGCGCCCGGGTACAGTTTGTTTGACGATACAATTGTGTGCAGCAATCGCGAAGGGCTGGCGGTCAAGCTCGGTTCGTTGAAAGGCATTCCTACGCTTCGCGGGCGGCATAACGGGCAGAACGCGCTGGCGGCGGTCGCGGCGGTGCGCGAATGTCTGAATGCGCTCGGCAGATCCACGGACCTCGATTGGCAGGGCGCGTTGTCGTCGTTTCCCGGCCTGCCGCATCGGCTGGAAGAAATCGGTCGTCTCGGCAAGGCTCTCTTCGTCAACGACAGCAAAGCGACGAACGCGGATTCGACCGAGAAGGCGCTTGGTTCATTTCCACGCGATATTTATTGGATTCTCGGCGGCAAGCCGAAGGCTGGCGGCATCGAGAGTCTCACCCCGTACTTCAGGCGTATCTCCAAGGCTTATCTGATCGGCGAGGCGGCTGACGCATTCGCGCAAACGCTTGAGGGCAAGGTTCCGTTCGTGCGGAGCGGCACGCTCGATGAAGCGGTGTGGGCTGCGTCGAGCGACGCTCAGTCGAGCGCTGGCGCAGAGCCGGTCGTTCTTCTTTCGCCTGCTTGTGCGAGCTATGATCAGTTTCGAAACTTCGAAGTTCGCGGCGAAAGTTTTCGGGGACTTGTTGCGTCGCTCCCCGGGATCGTGATGCGAGCGGCCCCATGAAGCTCTCGCGTGCAGACCGCAGTTTGCTCGCAGAATGGTCGTTCACGATCGATCGCAGTTTGCTGATCGCGCTCGTCTCGCTCGTCGTCATCGGTGTCGTATTGTCGGCCGCGGCATCGCCTGCTGTCGCGTTGAAGAAGGGGTTACCTGCCTACTACTTCGTCGAGCGCCACATTTTCTTTGCCGCGCTCGGCACAGTGTTGATGCTGGTCATTTCGTTTTTTTCGCCAAACGGCGTCAGGCGTCTCGCGGCGGGACTATTTGTCGTCGCGGTCGTGGGCATGATCGCGGTGCTTTTCTCAGGCGCTGAAATCAAAGGCGCGCAGCGGTGGCTGAGCGTCGGCGGTTATTCGCTGCAGCCATCAGAATTTGCGAAGCCTGCTTTCATCGTCATCGTCGCCTGGCTGTTTGGCGAGGCGTCGTCTCGCAGCGATATGCCGGCGCTGCCGTTTGCGTTGGCCCTATGGGCTTTTTTCGCGGGCATTCTCGTCGCGCAGCCGGACGTCGGGCAGACGGTGCTCGTCAGTTCGACGGCCGGACTTCTGTATCTGCTCGCGGGGCTGCCGGCGATCGGGGCGGGCCTTCTCGTTCTTGCGGGCAGCGGCGGCATGTGGCTCGCTTATGAATATTTTCCGCACGTGCAATCGCGGTTCGCGAAATTTTTCGGGTCCGCGCCGCTTGAGAGTTCGCAGGCGGGCAGAGCGATACAATCTTTCGCGGAGGGGGGCCTCTTCGGCCGCGGGCCGGGGGAAGGCACAATCAAATCGATCCTTCCGGATGCCCACACCGATTACATCTTCGCGGTGATCGGCGAAGAATACGGGGCCGTCGCCTGTATCGCACTGCTTGGCGTCTTCGCGTTCATAACCATCAAGGCGATGCGACGGGCGGCTGGAGAGCCGAATGCGGCCGACCGGTTGGCGATCCAGGGGCTGGCACTCGTCTTTACGCTGCAATCGCTCATCAATATGGGTGTGAACATCGGTCTTTTGCCGCCGAAGGGCATGACGCTGCCGTTCATTTCGGCGGGCGGATCGTCCATGCTGGCGCTTTCGATCACCGCCGGCATGCTTTTGGCGCTGACGCGCCGGCGGCCCGATCCGCAGCGCCTCAAAAAGCCGCGATGGATTCCGGCTATTGACGAAGTACAACTCGCAGGACAAACACCGAAATCATGAGCGAGATTTGATGACCGGCGTGCAATCGATCATGCTTGCCGCGGGCGGAACGGGGGGACATCTCTTTCCGGCATTCGCTCTCGCCGAAGAACTGAAGCGTCGCGGCATCGCCGTCGATCTGATGACCGATATGCGCGGGGATCGCTACGGCAGCGGCTTTCCCGCGCGCAATGTCTATCAAGTTCCCTCGGCGACATTGGCATCGCGCGCGCTGTCCGACATCGCAAAGACAGGGATTGCGCTCGCGCGTGGAACGCGCGCCGCTTTCTCAATTCTCGGCGCCGTGAAGCCCGCCGCCGTCATCGGCTTCGGCGGTTATCCGACGTATCCGCCGCTCGTCGCGGCTCGGCTGCGCGGCATTCCGACGGCAATTCACGAGCAAAACGCGGTGCTCGGGCGCGCCAACAAGATGCTCGCCAAACGGGTGACCGCGATCGCGACATCGTTTGCGAGCACGAAGTTTCTCGAAGGCAAGCTAGCAGATAAAGCTGTGCTCACGGGTAACCCCGTTCGTCAGTCCGTGATCGATGCTGCCGCTCGGCGTTACGAGCCGCCTGAGAGCGAAGGCGTCATTCGCATTCTGATTTTCGGCGGCAGCCAGGGCGCGCGCTTCTTCTCCGATACCGTGCCGCTCGCACTTTTTGCGCTTCCCGATCAGATCCGGAAACGTCTTCGCGTCGTGCAGCAGGCGCGCGAGGAAGATTTGGATCGCGTGATCGAGGCGTATTCGGAGGCCAGCATCAGCGCCGAAGTCGCGCCATTCTTCGCCGACCTTCCGGCGCGAATAGCGGCGGCGCATCTCGTGATCGGCAGAGCGGGCGCATCGACCGTCGCTGAACTCACCGTCATTGGACGGCCGTCGATTCTGGTGCCGTTGCCACATGCGCTCGACAACGATCAGCTGAATAACGCACGCCGCCTTGCCGAAGCAGGCGGCGGATGGTTGTTCGAGCAGCGGACCCTGTCGCCGGAACGCATCGCCGACGAATTGGAAAAGCTTCTGCAGACGCCGGCCGCCCTTGCGACGGCGGCGAAGGCGGCTAAAACCGCGGGACGACCGGATGCCGTCCGGAATTTAGCCGACTTTACGCTCGCTTTAGCAGGGAAGAAGTATTCTGGCGCCGGGCGAGAGCATTCGAGACCCTGAAACGTCATGATCCGGCGTTCCCCTTAGACTCATCGAGGTAATTTCCATCCATGCAGATGCCCCGCGACATCGGGCCTTTCCACATCATCGGAATCGGCGGCATCGGCATGAGCGCCATTGCCGAAATTCTGGTTGCCAAGGGCTACACGGTTCAAGGCTCGGACCAGAAGGAGAGCGCCAACGTCAGGCGGCTCAGGGCCAAGGGCATCCGCGTTTTCGTCGGGCATGATCCGGTCAACCTCATCGGTGCGCGCTACGTCGTCATTTCGACGGCGGTGAAGGCGCTCAATCCGGAGCTGGTTGCGGCCCGCCAGAAGGGGCTGACGATCATCCGCCGCGCCGAGATGCTGGCTGAGCTCATGCGGCTTTACTCGACGATCTCGGTTACGGGTACGCACGGCAAGACGACGACGACATCGCTGCTCTCGCACATCTTCACGGAAGCCGGCGAAGAGCCGACGGTGATCACCGGCGGCATCATCAATTCATGGGGTTCCAATGCCCGGCTCGGCCAGGGCAAGTGGATGATCGTCGAAGCGGATGAAAGCGACGGTACGTTCACGCGGTTGCCGACCGAGATCGGCATCGTGACGAACATCGATCCGGAACATCTCGACTATTTCGGATCGGTCGAGGCGATGCACCGCGAGTACGAAGCGTTTCTGCGGAATATTCCGTTCTTCGGGCTCGCCGTTGCGTGCATCGATCATCCGGTTGTTCGGGAGATGATCCAGCGCCTGAACCTAAGAGCGGACGGGCGCAAGCTGCTGACCTACGGTCAAAGCAAGGATGCCGATCTGGTGCTCGAGTCGGTTCGCATTTCCGGAAACACGACGACTTTCGATGCGACGTTGGCGGCGCATGTGAAGGGTGGCGCGCGACGCCTCGAAGGCTGGTCGGTGCCGATCCCCGGTTCGCACAACGCTCTCAATGCACTCGCAGCCATTGCTGTCGCGACGCATGCGGGATTGCCCGACGCGAAGATCAAGGCGGCGATGGCGGGATTTTCCGGCGTCAAAAGGCGTTTTCAATTCGCCGGAGAATGGAACGGCGTCGGCATCTACGACGACTATGGGCATCATCCGGCGGAAATCGCTGCGGTGCTCGCGGCAGCGCGCGGTGGCAGCCAAGGCCGTGTGATCGCCGTGGTCGAGCCGCATCGCTATACACGGGTTCGCGACCTCTTCGACGAGTTCGCGCAATGCTTCAAGGATGCCGATAGCGTCGTTGTCGCGCCGCTTTACACGGCGGGCGAAAGTCCGATTGAGGGCGTTGATAATCGCACACTGGCGGAGCGCATCAGAACGCTCGGCGGGCGTCCGGCCGAAGCTGTCGACGATCCGAGCCTGTTGGCTCCGGCTATCAAGCGCCTGGCGCGCCCCGGCGACATCGTCATTTGTCTCGGCGCGGGGAATTCGACGGAATGGGCGAACGCGCTTCCGGGGTGGCTCGCCGAAGCGCAGCAGCGGACCGGGAGCGGCGGCTGATGTTTGCTGACATCACCGGTGAACTTGCTGCTGCCATGCCGGACCTCAGGGGACGGTTGAGCGCGAACGCGTCGCTCGCCGACGTCACGTGGTTTCGTGTTGGGGGACCGGCGCAAGTGCTGTTCATGCCGGCGGATGAAGCTGATCTTGCGTATTTCCTCAAGCACCGGCCGCGCGAGCTTGCTTTTCAAGTCATCGGGCTTGGATCAAACCTGCTGGTGCGGGACGGGGGCGTTCCGGGCGTCGTCATCCGCCTTGGCCGCGGTTTCGGCGAAATAAAAGTCGATGGCCAGCGATTGCGGACCGGCACCGCCGTCCCCGACGTCAAGGTGGCGCGCGCGGCGGCGGAAGCCGGCATTCGCGGGCTCGCCTTCTATCGCGGAATTCCGGGATCAATCGGCGGCGCGTTGCGCATGAATGCGGGCGCGCACGGGCGGGAAACTAAGGATTGCCTCGTCGGCGCGCGCGCTGTCGATCCGGACGGCAACATCCATGTGCTTTCGCTCGCCGACATGGGTTTCACGTACCGTCACTCGGGCATCTCGAAGGACTGGATCTTCACCGAGGCGACGTTTGAAGGCGAGCCGGGCGATCCGGCCGAAATCCTGAAAGAGATGGACGAAGTCGCCGAGTATCGGGAGAAAAATCAACCGATCAAAGAACGTACCGGCGGCTCGACGTTCAAGAATCCGCAAGGCCACAGCGCTTGGAAGCTTGTCGATCAGGCGGGCTGCCGGGGTTTGCGCGTCGGCGGAGCAAAAGTCTCCGAGATGCACTGTAACTTTTTGATCAACGAAAAGCAGGCCACCGGCGAAGACGTCGAAATGCTCGGCGAGACGGTTCGCGCGCGTGTGCTCGCGACATCCGGCATCACGCTGGATTGGGAGATCATCCGGCTCGGCGTTCCGAAGCCCGGCCGACCTGTCGGCGAAGCGCTGGCGGCCGAAAGTGCCGCTATCCACGCCAACCAAAACTGATCAAACTGCAAATGTCTATTTGACCCAAGCGAGCCAGCCATGAATGAACTCGGCCCGGTGCCTAAGCGCACGCGTATCCACGTCGCGGTATTGAAGGGCGGGCTTTCCGCGGAACGCGAGGTGAGTTTGAATTCCGGCGCGGCGGTCGGCGAAGCGCTTCTCCAGGAGGGCTACACGGTCACTGAAATCGACGTCGATCGCGATCTTGCGACTAGGCTTCAAGAGCTGAAGTCCGACGTTTGCTTCAACGCGCTGCACGGGAAATTCGGGGAGGACGGCTGTGTGCAGGGCGTCCTCGAACTTTTGAGAATTCCCTACACGCACTCGGGCGTGCTCGCCTCGGCGCTTGCCATGCACAAGGAGCGGGCGAAGGACATCATGAAGCTTGCGGGCGTGCCCGTCGCCGAAGCCAAGCTAGTGACGCGCGGGGAGGCGCTCGAAGGCCACGTGATGGCGGCGCCGTACGTCGTGAAGCCGGTGACGGAAGGATCGAGCGTCGGCGTCGTGATCGTGCCGCCGGACGCCGAGCGGCCGCCGAATTCCATCGCCACAGGCGGTCCACTCGACGAGATCGTGATGGTCGAGCGCTATATCGCGGGCCGCGAGCTAACCTGCGCTGTCATCGGCGATTTTGTGACAGACGTGATCGAGATTGTGCCCTTAAGGGGACTCTCATTCTACGATTACGAGTCCAAGTACGCGCCGGGCGGTTCCAAGCACGAGCTGCCTGCACAACTTTTACCAGATATTTACCAGATGGTCCGCTCCTTAACCTTAAGGGCGCATCAAGCTTTAGGCTGTCGCGGCGTATCGCGGGCCGACTTCCGCTTCGACGATACTCCGGGCGGAACCAACGAGCTGATCTGCCTCGAAGTCAACACTCAGCCGGGCATGACGGGAACCTCCCTCGTGCCTGAGCTGGCGGGGTATGCCGGCTGGTCGTTCGGTGACCTCGTCCGATGGATGGTCGAGGACGCGAGTTGCAACAGGTAGAGAGCAAGCAACGGTTCTGGTGGCGGGCAGCACACGATGCGCCAACGCCTGAACCGGATGCTGCTCGTTGGATGGCGGAGGCGCGGGGCGCTCAGACCGTCAGCAGACGCGTTGCGGGTGGCGTGACAAAGCGCTCGGCTCGCGATCTACAAATTCCGCGCGGGGAACGTCGCTTTCGCGGTTCGCGGCGCGCGCAGCGCTGGGTCAAACCTTCCCTCGCGGCCGCCGCCGCGGTCGCTGTCATCGGCGTCGCCGCGTTTACGTTGCCGATCGGCAAACTCAGGGCGATCGATTTCGCGGCGCAAGCCAACGACGTGATGATCGCGGCCGGATTTGGAATCGATCAGGTGAACGTTTCCGGCCAGCATTACGCGTCGGATTCTGAGATTTTCGATGCGCTCGATCTTCCGAACGTCAAGACATTCGCTGCGTTCGATTCAGATGCCGCGCTGAAACGCATCGAGCGGATTTCCTGGATCGATACCGCGCAGATTACGCGCATTTATCCCGGAACTCTCGACGTTGTCGTTCGCGAACGGACGCCGGCTTTCCTCTTGCAACGGGGTGAGACGAACTTCCTG
The DNA here is from genome assembly GCF_000384335.2 of Hyphomicrobium sp. 99. Taxonomy (NCBI): domain Bacteria; kingdom Pseudomonadati; phylum Pseudomonadota; class Alphaproteobacteria; order Hyphomicrobiales; family Hyphomicrobiaceae; genus Hyphomicrobium; species Hyphomicrobium sp. 99. The sequence continues at coordinate 3,859,849 of NZ_KQ031382.1, read as the reverse complement.
GTCGATGCGACCGGGCGCACTCTTGGACCGGCTGCTCGCGGCACCAACTGGAATTTGCCACGGGTCACTGGCGAGGGCGCGGAAAGTGAAGCCATTCTGATGCTCTCGGCCTTGCGGCAATACCCGCAAATCGAACGTCAGTATGCTTACGGCGAACGCATCGCGGAGCGTCGCTGGCGGATCGTGCTCAAGAACGGGACCGCGCTCGAACTCGGCGCCGATCGTGAGATCGAAGGCTTCGAAGAAGTTGCGACTGCGCGAGACGCTGCCGCGGCACTGAAGGGAGCGCCGATGGTTGTCGACGTCCGCACGCCGGGCCGGATTGCGATCCGGCCTTTGGACGGCAATTCCGGACGGACTGCCTCTATCGCGGGCGCCCAGACCGTTTCTCTGGTTTCAGAACGGCCCTAACGGAGATTATTGTGGCGGAGCGGCGCAATTACCGGACCATCGGGCTTCTCGATATCGGCACCAGCAAAACTGTTGCCGCCGTCGTCGTGGCTGAACACGTTGCTGGCGCGGCGAAGCCGTCGCTGCGGCTGGCAGGCCTTGGCCTGCAGCGTTCGAAGGGCATCAAAGCCGGCGTTTTGACCGACCTCGACGAGGCGGAATCGGTCGTTCGCGGTGTTATCGGTCAGGCCGAACGCGCCGCCGGTATTTCGGTCGGCGGCTTCACGCTGTCGGTTGCTGCCGGGCGGCTGTCGTCAGTTCATTGCACGGCGCGAACCGACGTCGAGACCGGTAGCGTGACGCAAGATGATCTGGCGCGTCTCATGGCGGCCGGAGAGAGCTACGCCGAGCGCAACGGACGGACGCTGATACATCTCAACCGTCTCGGCTATGAGGTCGACGGCGCCAGCGGCGTTCGCGATCCTCTCGGGCTTTCGGCGCGCCGTCTTTCGGCCGGGCTTCATGCGGTCACGGCCGACGAAGCGCCGCTGCGCAACCTCCTCGTGCTGGTCGACAGGTGCTACGCGAGCTGCGATGGCTTGGTCGCGGCCCCCTATGCGAGCGCGCTTGCAGCGACGACGGCGGAAGAACGCCAATTCGGCGTCACCTGCATCGATTTCGGGGCCGGAACGACGTCCATTGCGATGTTCGCCGACGGTGCGTTCACGGGAACGGATGTCATCCCGGTCGGCAGCCAACACATCACCTACGACATCGCGAAGGCGTTGCAGACGCCACTCGCCGAAGCCGAGCGAATCAAAACGCTTTATGGCACACTTCTCAATGCCCAGTCCGACGAGCACGAGTCGTTCTCCTATCCGATCGCCGGAGAAGAGGACGATGCGAGCTACGAAACCAGCAGAGCGCGGCTCACGGATATCATCCGGCCGCGCGTGCAACAGATCATGTGGCTTGTCCGCGAGCGTTTGGCGCTCAACGCGGCAAGCCGATACGCAGGAGATAAGGTCGTTCTGACGGGCGGAGCCAGCCAGCTTCTGGGATTGCCGGAATTCGTCGCGAACGAGTTCGGCAGGACCGTGCGCGTTGGACGGCCGACGGACATTCCCGGTCTCAACGCAAGCCTCGCGGGGCCGCAACTTGCTACGCTTTCGGGCCTGGCGATGATCGCGGCGCGGGGCGAGGGAGAATTAAACGTGGCTCGCGGCCGAAAGACCGTGACGCAGGGGTATCTCGGCCGCGTCGGAACATGGCTCAAGGGCGGGTTTTGAAGACGTGGCACAGAACGAATTGACATCGTCGAAGACGTGGGCGCGGGAGCCCAGCGGAATCGCGCGAAACGGCAAACTATCGAGGTCGGGGAAGCTATGAGCATCAAGCTGCAATTGCCGAAGCTGGTCGACGCCAAGCCGCGGATCACGGTGATCGGCGTCGGCGGCGCCGGGTGCAACGCCGTCAACAATATGATCGCGGCTGGACTGCAGGGCGTGCAATTCGTCGTCGCGAATACGGATGCGCAATCACTCGAGGCCTCCAGCGCCGAGCATCGCATTCAGCTCGGGGTCAACTTGACGGAGGGCCTCGGTGCGGGCGCGCGGCCGGAGGTTGGCGAAGCAGCTGCTGAAGAAGCGCTTGAAGAGCTTCGCACTCACATTGCGGGCGCGCACATGGTGTTCATCGCGGCCGGTATGGGGGGCGGCACGGGAACGGGCGCGGCCGCCGTCATCGCGCGGATCGCGCGTGAGCTCGGTGCGCTGACTGTCGGTGTCGTCTGCAAGCCATTTCAGTTCGAAGGCGCGCGGCGCATGCGCATCGCTGAGGCGGGCGTGCAGAGCCTCCGCCATCTCGTCGATACGCTCATCGTCATTCCGAACCAGAATCTGTTCCGCATCGCGAACGAGCGCACGACTTTCGCTGAAGCGTTCGTTCTGGCCGATCAGGTGCTCTATTCGGGCGTCGCCTGCATCGTCGAGCTGGTGCTGAAGGAAGGTCTGATCAATCTGGATTTCGCCGACGTCAGAACCGTGATGAGCGGGATGGGCACCGCGATGATGGGAACCGGTGAAGCCACCGGCGAGCGGCGCGCTATCCTCGCGGCGGAAGAGGCGATTGCCAATCCGCTGCTCGACGATGTGACGCTCCGTGGCGCCAAGGGACTTCTGCTGTCGATTTCGGGCGGCCGCGAAATGACGCTCTATGAAGTCGACGAGGCGGCGAGCCGGATCCGGCAGGAAGTCGATCCGGATGCGAACATCATCGTCGGCGCAACGTTCGAAGAGCAACTCGGCGACCGCCTGCGGGTGTCGATCGTTGCGTCCGGCATGAACAGGGCGGCCGAATCCATCGTGCAGCAGGGCGGGCTCCGCGCGATTGCGGGCGCTCAGTCCGCGCCGCAGGCGGCTCAGCCTCAGATCCAGCAGACCCGGCCTCAAGCAGCTCATGCCCCGTCGGGCTCGATTCCTCCGCCTCCGCCGCCAGGAGATCTGCAAAGACGGTTGGTCGAGGCTCTGCAACCTTCGTCAGGTGCTCCGGGGCAGAATATTTCCCATCCTGTCCACAACGAATCTCCACGACAGAATCGTGACAGCTGGATCGCTCCCGGAAACGTTATGATCGAGGACGGCCTGGAGAATTTTCCTCCCCTCTCAGGCAACGCTTTGTTACGTACGCCGCCGCTTCCAGGAGGGCCTCAGGGCCAACATTACGACTCCCGATTCGAGCCGCAGGCACCTGCCGAAATTCATCGCGGAGGGCGTCGTCTGCCGGGCATCGAGGATTTTCCTCCGCAGGCGCAGAAAGAATGGAATGCACACCACGGGGCGGGGCCGCGCTCGAACTTGAGAGATGCAGAAGAGCCCAGAAAACCTGGACTTCTTGAACGTTTCGCTGGACGGGGAAGAAAATAGAAAGTGCGCGACCAACTATCTTCAATGCGCTCTGTTTTTGATTTTTAATCGCGAAAAATACGTGGCGAGACCAGGTGATTATTCCCGCCAAAAACGCGAAGAAAATGGGGCTGCATCAAGACCGCGTCGGCGTCAAGCATGGTTGCTAAACCGTAACACAGTGTAAGAAAGCGTGATTTGTCGGTGTTTAGCGAAGCAGTTAGCTTTTGTGCATCGACCACTTGTGATGCGCCTTTGATCAGAGCTGACACGGCCCAAAATAAGGCCGGCTCGCTCTGGACTTTAAGGGGATCGTCCAAACGGGGTCAGGGGGGTTGGTAGGCCGCATTATGCTGGGGAGCAGCGGCCCGCCAAAGAATGAGGGACGGCGCTGTATGTCGAATCGATTCATCGGTGCGCGGCAAACCACGCTTGCCCGCGAGATCCAGTTGACAGGCACGGGGGTGCACAGCGGAGCTCCGGTATCACTCACACTGCATCCAGCAGAGGCTGATACTGGGCTCCGCTTTCTCGTTACGAAACGAGGAAAAGTCATTTCGGAAATCGCGGCGCACGTAGCTAACGTTAAAAATCTTACGCTTTGCACCGTCATCGGCGATGACGCCGGAGCAACGGTCGGAACAGTCGAACATCTTCTTGCGGCCCTTCGCGGCCTCTCCATCGACAACCTCTATATCGAGATCGACAGCAAAGAAGTGCCGATCATGGACGGCAGCTCGGCGGTATTCGTCGACGCCATTGATCGGGTCGGCATCCGCGAGCTTTCGGAGCCGCGCAAATACATCAAGGTCCTGAAGCCGGTTCGCGTTGAAGAAAACGGCTGCTGGGGCTCTCTCGAGCCGCATGCGGGCTTCCGCATGGACGTCGAAATCGACTTCCAGTCTCCCGTCATCGGCAGGCAGCGTCTGCAATATGAGATGAGCCCGGGCGTGTTCCGCCATGAGCTTGCTCGCGCCCGTACGTTCGGGTTCATGAGCGACGTCGAGAAGCTCTGGAAAGCCGGATTGGCGCTCGGTGCTGACCTGACGAATACGGTGGCCATCGGCGAAGACAAGATCATGAACAAGGAAGGGCTCCGCTATCCGCAGGAGTTCGTCCGCCACAAGATGCTCGACGCCGTCGGCGACCTGGCGCTTGCCGGTATGCCGCTGCTGGGGGCCTACCGCTCTTACAGGGGTGGCCATCGCCTGAATTCGATGGTTCTGCAGGCCTTGTTCTCTGACGCCTCGAACTGGGAAATCGCGCTGGCGCCGCGTGCACGCGCTACCCGTTCGCCCGTTCATCTCGTTCCGGAAACGGTTGTCGCAGCGGAATAAGCGAAAGCTTGTTCCCTGTTCGAATCGGCGCCCAGCCTGGGCGCGATTCTCCTCTTCGGCAGCCCGGAATGCACCACATTCTGGCGATAGCATCGCCGAGGTGGCCGTTGGCGGGGATATGCTGACGATTCACCTTTCGGGGCGAGCTTCGGGGTGCTATCCGCATTCGGTCGTCGACAGAGTTTGGCTGACGTTGAAATCAACGTCAGCCTGTGTGGGAAGCAACGCGGCGCATGATGATATCGACGCGAGACATCACGAGAGTTCTGAGGGCTGCAGCGGTCGTGACGGCGCTCGCGGTGGCAGGCTGCTCGGGCAACAAGCTCGACACCTCGGCTCTCAATCCGGATCCGCCCAGCAAGATGTTTGCTGACGCCGACGCGATGATGGCTAAGGGCAATTTCGACGACGCTGCGCAGAAGTTCGAGGCGGTCGATCGCGAGCACCCGTATTCGCAGGAAGCGCGCCGTTCCATCGTCATGGCGGCCTACGCCTACTATCGCGCCGGCAAATCGCCTGAGGCGATCGCTTCCGCCGAGCGTTACATCACGATGCATCCGGGCACGAAGGAAGCGCCACTCGCGCATCACATCATCGCGTCCGCTTATTTCGACGACCTGAAGACCGCGAACCGCGATCAGACGCCGGCTCGCAAGGCGCTCGAGCAGCTGAAGATCTTGAAGAGCCGGTATCCGGACAGCGAGTATGCGCGCGATGCGGACAACAAGATCCGCATCTGTCAGGACAACTTGGCTGCCAACGAAATGGAAGTCGGCCGGTACTATCTCGACAAGCACAATTACGTCGGCGCGATAAACCGCTTCAAGACGGTGGTGAGCGACTATCAGACGACGGCTCACGTTGAAGAAGCGCTTGCTCGTCTGGTCGAGTGCTACATGGCGCTCGGTATCACCAAAGAAGCTCAGAACGCCGCTGCTGTGCTCGGTCACAACTATCCGGACAGCAAGTGGTACAAGGATTCTTACACGCTCTTGGCAAACGGCGGTCTGGCCCCGCGTGAAGACGGCGATTCCTGGCTGTCCAAGGCATGGAACGCGGTGCCTAAGCTGAGCGTACCTAAAATGAGCTTCGGCAGCGGCTGATTTGCCGGTTTTTGCCTGAGAATCGCCTCGTGCTAGAAGTTTGAAGCGCGGCCGGATATCCGCCGCGCTTTCGCTTTGCTTCACGTTATCCGAGATCGTCATGTCTCCAGCAGGTTCGAAAAAGAAATCCAAGGGCAGCGCATCCGCGCCTTCTGAAAAAGAAACGACCGCCGAGGAGATGGCGCGGCTGGCGGCCGAGATTTCGCACCACGACGAACTCTATTACCGGCAGGACGCGCCGGAAATTTCAGATGCCGAGTACGACGCGCTTCGCCGCCGTTTGGATGAACTCGAGAAAGCCCACCCCGAGCTTCGCCGTCCTGACAGTCCGACAAAGACCGTCGGTGCCGCGCCGGTCGCGGCCTTCGGGAAGGTTCGCCATGAAGTTCCGATGCTGTCGCTCGGCAACGCGTTCGACGATCAGGACGTCGTCGATTTCGTCGAGCGCGTGCGCCGCTTTCTGAAGCTTGCCGACGACGATGTCTTGGCGGTTACGGCCGAGCCCAAGATCGACGGGCTTTCGATTTCCATCCGCTATGAGGCGGGCGTTCTTGTTCAAGCGGCGACTCGCGGCGATGGCACGGAGGGCGAGAACGTCACCCAGAACGTCAAAACGGTCAGGGAAATTCCGCACACGCTCAAGGGCAAGGACATTCCCGACTTGATCGAGATCCGTGGCGAGATCTATCTCGGCCACAAGGATTTCGAAAAGCTCAACGCGGCGCAGGCGGCGAGCGGCGACAAGGTCTTCGCCAATCCCCGGAACGCGGCTGCCGGATCGCTTCGGCAGCTCGACGCGTCGATCACGGCGAAACGGCCGCTACGGTTTTTTGCGTATACGTGGGGGGCCGCATCGGAACTTCCCGCCGATACGCAAGCAGGCGTCGTCGCGGCTTTCAAGCGTTGGGGCTTGCCGGTCAATCCGCTGATGCACGCGGCGACGAAGATCGAAGATCTGCTCGCATTCTATCGCGATATCGAGCGGGACCGGGCGGGGCTCGGGTACGACATCGATGGCGTCGTCTACAAGGTCAACCGGCTCGACTATCAGGAGCGGCTCGGGTTCGTGTCGCGGTCGCCGCGCTGGGCCATCGCGCATAAGTTCGCCGCCGAACAAGCGACAACGGTGCTCGAGAAGATCGACATTCAGGTGGGGCGTACCGGCGCGCTCACGCCGGTTGCGAAACTTCGTCCTGTCACTGTCGGAGGCGTCGTCGTGTCGAACGCGACTCTGCACAACGAGGACGAGATCGCGCGGAAGGACATTCGCGAAGGCGATACGGTCGTCGTTCAGCGCGCGGGCGACGTCATTCCACAGGTCGTCGAAGTCGTTCTCGGCAGGCGTCATTCACATTTGAAGCCGTATGAATTTCCGACGGTCTGTCCGGTTTGCGGCAGTCACGCCGTGCGCGAGTCGGTCGAGGAGACCGGTAAGGCAGACGTCGTTCGCCGCTGCACGGGCGGGCTTATCTGTCCGGCTCAGGTGAAGGAACGTCTCAAGCATTTCGTTTCGCGAAACGCCTTCGACATTGACGGACTTGGCGCGGAGAAGATCGAGTTCTTCTTCGATACCGGGCGTATCAAGTCGCCAGCCGACATCTTCACGCTCGAGACGCGCGATCGCGCGTCGGATGAACCTCTGGTCAAAGTTAGAGGGTTCAAGGAAACGTCCGTCCGGAAGCTGTTCTCGGCGATCGATGCGCGCCGCGAAGTGCCGCTCGATCGCTTTCTGTTTGCGCTCGGCATTCGGCATATCGGTGAGACGACGGCGAAGGATCTCGCGAAGGCCTACGGAACGCTCGAAGCCTTGCGCGCAGCAGTCGATGCCGCGGTCGAAGGCGGTAAAGGCAGCGATGCCTACGAAGACATCGACAACATCGAAGGTATCGGCGAGACCGTCGTCGATGCGCTTATCGATTTCTTCGGGGAGCAGCACAATCAGGAACAAGTCGATGCGCTGCTCGCGGAAGTGAAGGTCAAGCCCTACGAGCGTCTGCAAACGAAAGCGTCGCCCGTGACAGGCAAGACGGTCGTCTTTACTGGAACGCTGACGAAGCTGACGCGCAACGAAGCGAAGGCGCAGGCGGAACGGCTTGGCGCGAAGGTTTCGGGGTCGGTTTCGAAAAAGACGGATTACGTCGTCGCGGGTGCCGAAGCCGGTTCGAAGCTCGACAACGCGCGGGCGCTGGGCGTGACGGTGCTCGACGAGGATGGATGGATCGCGCTCGTTGGTCAGAGCTGATCCAAAGTTGCGTTTCAACCTGGTGTGATCGCAATGAATAGTTCGCCGTTGCGCAGTGTGATTTCGATGCCGTCGTCGCCATCGGCCGCTTGCGCCAGAAGCGCAACGATATTTTCGGGGCGTGCGATGCCGTTTGAGGCTTTCAACGGTTCCGGAAAGTGCGGCGCGGCGCTTAGTTCGTAAATTGGAAACATCGATGCTCTCCCTCATGCTCGTCGTTGAGGAAGACCTAAGCGATGGCGGGCTTTTTCCGCTGTCACCGATGAGACAGGCGCTGAGTTTGAACTAGACCGGCTGCGTCGCCTGCTTCAACCAGTTGCGCGTCGAGGCATCGAGGCCCGGCGCGAGCGCGTCATAGACATGCTTATGATAGGCATTGATCCAGTCGCGGTCGCTGGCATCCAGCATTTTGGGGATGATCAGGCGGCGGTCGATGGGCGCGAGTGTCAGCGTTTCGAAGGACATCATCTCGCGGTCGCCACCCTCGATGGGTTCGGGCAGCGTGACGAGCACGACGTTCTCGATGCGAATGCCGTACTCGCCGACTTTGTAATAGCCGGGTTCGTTCGAGATGAGCATCCCGGCGTGGAGCGGTGCCATTCCCGCACGCGAGATCGATTGCGGTCCCTCGTGAACGGACAGATAGCTGCCTATGCCATGGCCTGTTCCGTGATCGAAATCGGCACCGATTTGCCAGAGCGCGCGCCGCGCGAAAGGATCGAGATCGATGCCGCGCGTGCCTTTCGGGAAGCGCGCCGTCGCGACTGCGATATGGCCTTTCAGAACGGCCGTGAAATGCCGCTTCATCTCTTCGCTGGGTTCACCGATAGCGACGGTGCGTGTGATGTCGGTCGTGCCGTCCGGATATTGCCCGCCGCTGTCGATCAAAAAGAGTTCGCCCGGATGCATGCGCCGGTTGGTGTCTTCCGTCACGCGATAATGGACGATGGCGCCGTTCGGCCCCGAGCCCGAAATCGTCGGGAAGCTCACGTCGCGCAGCATATTCGTATCGCGACGGAATTCTTCGAGCTTTTGGACGGCGGTGATCTCATCCAGTGTTCCGTCGGCCGACCAATCGTCGAGCCACGCAAGGAAGCGGACGACGGCGTGTCCGTCGCGCAGGTGTGCAGCTCGTGCGCCGATGACTTCGGCATCGGTCTTGATCGCCTTCGGGACGATGCATGGGTCTTGGCCGTGTGCGACGAGCTTTGGCCCGAGCTTCGCCTCGAACCAATAAGCGGCAGTTTCGGTATCGAGGCGTACGCGCTTGCCCTTGGCTTTCAGTTCTTTCAGCCGGGCCGCGAGCATATCGGGGGAAAGGAGCTTCGCGACCGGCGCAACGGCTGCGCGGGCTTCGGGATCAAAGCGATCGGGCGCGATGAAGAGTTCGGCTTTTCCGCTCGCCGGCACGATGGCAAACGCCAGAACGACTGGATTGTGGGCGACGTCGCTGCCGCGAATGTTGAAGAGCCAGCAGATGGAATCCGGCAATGTCAGGATGACGGCGCTTTGGCCTTCGTCCTTCAGCCGCGCTTGCAGTTCCGCGACCTTGTCGGCGGGAGTTCTGCCAGCGAAAGCGATCGGCTGTGCGATAACCGGATTTTGCGGAGGCGCGGGGCGGGCCTTGCCCCAAATGCTATCGATCGGATTGCTCGCGAGTGCTTTGAGCTTCAGTCCTTTCGGCGCGAGCGCCTTCTGCAGCCGTTCGATCTCGCTTGCGGTGTGGTTCCACGGATCGAAGCCGATGGTCTGGCCTTTTCCCAAATGCCCGATCAACCACTCGGAGAGTTTGTTTCGCGGAAGCAGCGAGACTTCGAAAATGTTCGTGTCGGTCTCGGCGGCTGCCTGCAGGGGGTAGCGGCCGTCGACCATGAGGACGGCGGATTTTTTCGTGACGACGGCGATGCCGGCGGAGCCCGAAAATCCCGTCAGCCATTTCAGGCGCTCTGATGAAGCTGGCACATATTCGCCCTGATGCCTGTCGGCGCGGGGAATGAGAACAGCGTCGAGCTTCGAGCGGACCATCAGTGCGCGAAGCGCCTTTACGCGTTCGGCGACGCGTTCAGGCTCGGACAAAGATTCGAATGTCTGCAGCATGGGTGAGGTTCTAAGCGGCAGATTTCGAGCGGGCAATGGCGATTTCAACGCCGCACGAGCGTCAGTGTGGACCATCCCGTCAAGCGGTCGTGGCGGGCGAGTGAAAAACCATGAGCTCGATAGGTCGCGATGACCTCCGGCGCCTGGGGAATGAGAATGCCCGACAGCACCAACGTTCCCCCGGTTACGACGGATCGCGAGATAGAGGGTGCGAGACGGATCAGGGGGCCTGCGAGAATATTGGCGATGAAGAGGTCAAACGGCGCGCGGGTCCGGACCTTGGGGTGTCCGACGCCACTTCCGACGACGAGCGCGATTCGGCTTGCGGCACCGTTGAGCCTTACGTTTTCAGTCGCGACTTTTACCGACTGCGGATCCATGTCGGCGGCGATGATCTCGGCGTGGGGCAATGCTTTCGATGCCGCAATGGCAAGCACGCCGGAACCGCAGCCAAGGTCAAAGACCCAGTTGAACGATTTCGCGCGCGTCAGCCGGTCAATCGCAAGCAGGCATCCAAGCGTTGTCGCGTGATGGGCGGTGCCGAAGGCTTCTCCAGCATCGATCAGGATCGCATTCGGACCGCCGGCAATGCGCCCCTTGTCGTGGCTGCCATGAATTGTGAAGCGCCCCGCATGGACGGGCGGGAGGGCCGCTTGCGAAATCGCGACCCAGTTGAGGTCGGGCACGGTCTCGACCGTGAACGGGGGTAGCGGGCCTTGCACGAGAGGGCCGAGTTCGGCCGCCAGATCGCGATCGCCCGCGTCGACGTCGAAGTAGGCTTCGAGGCGCCAGCGGCCGGGGCCATCTTCGAAAACGGTCAATGCGTCCGGCGGCGGCTCTATCAGATCCTGCAGCGCGTTGCCGGTCTCATAAGCAAGTGATCGGTCGCCAAACTGCGCCGTGAATTTTTTGACTGCCATTGGATGTTCTGTTCTAGGCCGGTCTGCCTTCGAACTCGTAGCCTTCCGTGCTGACGGGATCGGGTAGGTGGTCGAGGAACAAGTCCCACTTGGCGTCGATATGCTTCGCCGCCTCGGCCGGTGGCAACGTGACGAAGGAGCCATCCGGCTTTTCGACGACGATGCCATCGCGGATTAACCGATCGAGCGCGTCGTCGATCTCGAAATCGATTTTCACGCCGAAGGTGCGGGTCAGGTAATTCTCGATGGCGAGGTCGATGGACGGCAGATCTGCGCGTGTCGACTTCTCCTTGGCGAGAACGCTGTAGAGCAGCATCTCTTCCTTCACGTCCTCTTCGGCGCCGCGGGCCGCGATTTTCAGGATGACGCCGCGATTGTCGGCCATGGTGTGGAAATACAAGTTCTGCGCCATGATGACCATGTAGCGCTGCTTCTGGTTAAGGAAGCCCATGGCTTGCCGAGCGGCGATACCGCCCAGGCCCGCGAGCGCACCAATCGCCGCGATCGGATTGCTCATCAACAGGGCGACCTTGCCGGCCGCGCCTGCTGCACCCATGCCGAGGCCGCCGCCCGCCGTCACTCCGAGGCGAAGCTTGTCCATCGGCCGGAACCGGACTTTGGTGTTGGGAAAGATCATCTCGACGTCGGTGCGCGGAATGTTCTTGAAGAGCTTCAAGTAGATATTCTTTTCATTCATGCTCTTCGGGAAATGCGCGCGGGCTTTGGCGACATATTTCTCGGCCGCCTCACGGGACAGCTTCATGTCGCGCATTGCTTCTTCGATGCACATTTCAACCGGCTTCAACTTGAACATCAAGAATAGCCGCTGGAATATCGGAACGTCGAACTCTTCCTTTCGCAAAAACTTGCGAATGCGGCGTCGTTCGTATTTCCGGTTCGAGGCACCGCGATAAAAGATCGAAATCCGGTCGAACTCGTTCATATCGACGAACAGATCGAGGCCATAGTGGCTATCGCGAGTCAGGATGAGTTCAACGTTGCTCGGATCGATGCGCTCGTAGTTGGCGCGCTTGAGCAGGCTTTCGACGCCTTCGAAGACCCGATGCTTTAAGGTGTCGCGCTCGTCGTCCGAGAAGCTCCTCGTCATCAGCAGGTCGCTGTCGGGCGAGAATGCCTCATAGGTCTGCTCGAGATCGAGAAGCAGTGCGAAATATTGCTGCTGGCGCCAGTAATCGAGATAGCGGAAGAAGCGGCGCGCATCGGCTGCTTGTCCGGCCGGCCAAAGAAAGGGCTTGGTCAGGCGGTCGAGCAGTGCGAAGCGCGTTACGGGAATGAAGCGCTCCCGCTTGCGCGTATCATCGGGTTCGAGAATGTCGATCGGCTGCCGTTCGACGTCCTCGAGGACCTCAGCGGGCTTTGCTTCGAAGTCAGCAAGATCCGAAAGCCGCTGAAAAAGGCTCTGACTCCGATGAAATCGGCCTTCCGCAAAGTCTGCCGACGCCATGCACAACTCCCCGAACTTTTGTTTTCGATACCAGCTTCTTACACAACGAAGTTCATAGCGAGTCGCTGGAGATCAAGCGAGCCTCGCAACCCTTCGTCGCGGAATGATGACGAGCATTTCGCCGAGACCGGTGCGGATCGGCCAGCCTGATTCGCGGTTGACGATACATCACTAAGTTCCCGTTCGCGCTAAATTTTTCGGTTCATAACTTCCGCTCTTGCCATTGTAGGGACCAAGTTGGACTAGGATCATGCACAACTGGGATTAGAGGGGATTTTCGCTTTCGGGGGCGGACGATTATGGGGGCTTTGCGTTTTTTGGCCTCGGGCCTTGCAGTGTGCATGGTCCTTGGGTGCGCTGCCGTCGAGGCAGACGAGCTCGTTCTACCCTACAGTTGCACGATGGAGAAAGGCGCTCCTCGCCTGTCGCCATCGGAAGAGACGACCTATCGCATCATCGGTCCTCGGGAGGATCTTCCATTTTCGTCATGCTCCGGCTCGGCTGCATGGACGTGCGAGACGATGATGGTCTACAAATTTTCGGTCGACTGCGGCGGCCAACGAGTCGCCTGGGCCAGGGTCGCCGCATCGGCGCGCGCTTCGGGCGTTCGCTTACCTGATCAACTTCCTCCCGGTTACGCGCCTGTCAGCAAACTCAGGGGCCGTTTTGTTTTTCCTGGGTTCGCGCATGCGACGACGCTGCCGCAGGTCGCGTCGCAACCGCTTTCCGCTGATGCTGTCATCGAGCCGGCTTCTCTGCGGTCCGAGCCCGAGCCTGCGGCAACGCAATGGATCACGGTCGTCGATCCGGCCGCGGCATCGGCTGCTGCGCCGGGCTCGGGAAATGCGTTGAAGGTCGCAGGCGTTGTCTCGACCCTTCTCATCTCTTTGATGGCGGCCTGCTTAGTCTTGGTGCGACGGCGGCAGCTTATGTCGTTCGAGTTCTTGCATTTTGCCGGAAGAGAAGGACCGCTGCCCGCGCGACTGTGGGACCTCGTGGCGGCATCTTTTGCCCGTGGCGCGTCGGCTTTCCGCAAGAGCTATGAAAACTTCAAAGCCGCATCGGCTCACGATGACGATGACGGTGAAAATGCAAATTCGCTGGCTCACGTGCATGCCCGATTGCATGAAACTGAGCTTCTCGTTGCCGGTCTTCCGGGCGATCTCTTGTTGCGGGATGTGCTCGCATCCGAACTCGACGGTTTATACGATCGCGTGGCGGAGCTTGGACGTCGCGCCGGGCAGATCGGGCCTGAGAAGTTGCGGTCGGCGGTTCGCGCGATTACGCGTGATCTCGACCGCATCGCGCGTATCGCGCAAGGGGCTGTGCCGGTGTCACACGAAGAGAGCGCTGCTGCGGCCGAGCCCGACGCTCCCTCGACGACTTTTGAGGCGTACAGAATTCTCGGGCTCAATCCCGATGCCCCAGATGCCGCCGTCAAGAAGATCGTCGATGCGTTGCGGATGTCATGGCATCCCGATCACGCTCGCGATGAAGCCGACCGCCGCTATCGGGAGCAGAGGATCAAACAGGTCAATGCTGCATGGGATATATTGAAGGTCAGGACAGCCGCGGCGGCTTGATGCAAAATCAAACGGCACCGCTCTCTCAAAAGCGGTGCCGTCAATCATTCGAGTCCGAATGCGTTCTTGTTTTTACTTCATGATGAGTAGCGATGGGCGACCGGAAGGTTTCTGATCTCCTCCTCGGTCAACGGCGGTGTATCTGACAGCAGGTAATTCCTGCGATTTGCCCGGCTCAAATCACGCTGAACACCAATCCGCCGCGCGGGAACGTCCCCGTCCTGTCCGCGCACGACGCCGATCTTACCTCTCAACGGAAAGCGGTAAGTGCTCATGGATAGCTCCTTTCAAGGACTCTACCCTCCCAAACAATGGTCCCACGTTTCGGTTTCATGTCCCTGCTAATTTCTTTTAGATCAGGGACTTAAACGCAAACGCACCCCGTTAACGCCGGCAGAGCCGACGTCCTAAAGTTTTGATTTAGCTGATGAACCCCCACGCTCAACGAGCTGGGGATAATATGTTGTATAATTGCGGCAATACGAAGAAATTTCGCGGCGAGAGTTAGGCGCGATCGGAGCATTATCTATCGCAAAACCGTCATACAGGATCAACGAAACTCGCGACGACGCGCTTCGTCGAGCCGTCATCGAAGTCGATGGTCAGCTTGTTTCCGTCGACGGCCGTCACGGTTCCCTCGCCAAATTTTTCGTGACGCACGCGCGTCCCGGTTTTGAACGAGGGGGCGTTTGCGCTTGAGGCAGCCACCAGCTCGCCTTCGAGGGTCAGCGGTCCCCTGGATCTCTTTTTCGGATCCTTTTTGCTGCTGCTCCAGGATTGCTGAGCGCGTTGCCATCCAGGCGTATTGTAAGTCGACCGGAACGGTTCCGATCCGCCTGTCCGATCAAAGCGGCTCTGCCCGAAGCCCCCTCCGTAGCCGAATGGATCGGGCCTGCCGCCGAACGGCATTTCACTTTCGACCACTTCGACAGCGGCGACGGGCAATTCATCGACAAAGCGGGATGGAAGCGCCGATTGATAAAGGCCGTGCGTCCGGCGGTTTTGAGCAAACGAAATCTTCGCAATCCGCCTTGCGCGCGTGATGCCGACATAGGCGAGCCGCCGCTCTTCCTCGAGGCCGGCTTTGCCGCTTTCATCCATCGAGCGCTGATGCGGAAACAAGCCTTCTTCCCAGCCCGGAAGGAAGACGATGCCGAACTCCAATCCCTTGGCGCCGTGGAGCGTCATCAAGGAGACGCGATCGCCGTCGTTGCCTTTGTCGGCGTCCATGACGAGAGAGACGTGTTCGAGAAAGCCTTGCAACGAGTCGAAGTCGTGCATGAAGCGCACGAGTTCTTTGAGGTTTTCGAGACGCGACTGTGACTGCGGACTTTTGTCAGCCTGCCACATCGCCGTGTAACCGGACTCGTCGAGGATCTGCTCTGCAAGATCCGTGTGGCGCGTGTGCTCCAAGCTCGCGCGCCAGCGTTCGAATGATTGCGTCAGGTCGAATAGCGATTTGCGCGCACGCGGCGTCAGCTCATCGGTTTCAACGATCTCGCGAGCGGCCTGGTAGAGAGGGATCGCGCGAGCGCGCGCCAGTTCGTGGACGCGCTTGACCGTCGTGTCGCCAAGAGCGCGCTTCGGTACGTTGACGATGCGCTCGAATTTCAGATCGTTCGCGGGGTTCGCCACGACGTCGAGATACGCAATCGCGTCCTTGATTTCCTGACGCTCGTAAAAGCGCGGGCCGCCGATGACGCGATAGGGAAGGCCGAGCGTGATGAAACGGTCTTCGATCGCGCGCATCTGGGATGACGCCCGCACCAGAACGGCCATATCGTTCAGGCGTTCGTTCTTGCGCTGAAACTGCTCGATAGATTCGCCGATGGCGCGTGCTTCCGCCTCGTCATCCCAGAAGTTCGCGACGCTGACTTTTGATCCGGCGGCACCGTCGGTGAAGAGCGTTTTGCCGAGACGGCCATCGTTCTTCGCGATGAGGCCGGAGGCGGCGGCGAGAATGTTCGCCGTCGAACGATAGTTGCGTTCGAGCCGGATGACCTTTGCTCCGGGGAAGTCCTTCTCGAAGCGCAGGATGTTGTCCACCTCGGCGCCGCGCCAGCCGTAGATCGACTGATCGTCGTCACCGACGCAGCAGATGTTCGGCGATCCTTTCGCCAGGAATCGCAGCCACAGATATTGGGCGACGTTGGTGTCCTGATACTCATCGACCAGGATATAGCGGAAGCGGCGGTGATAGTCGGCGAGAACGTCGGGGTGCTCGCGGAAGAGCCGCAGACATTCGAGAAGCAAATCGCCGAAGTCGCAGGCGTTGAGATCTTTCAGCCGGGCCTGATAGGCCGCGTACAGTTTCGCGCCCTGGCCAACGGCGAAATTGTAGGCTTCGCCCTCAGGGACTTTATCGGGCGTCAAGCCGCGATTTTTCCAGCTGTCGATCAGATTTGCGAGCTGGCGCGCGGGCCAGCGGTCCTTATCGATGCCGTTGGCTTCGAGGACTTGCTTCAGCAGGCGTACCTGGTCGTCGTCGTCGAGGATCGTGAAGCCTGGCTTCAGGCCGACGAGTTCGACGTGGCGGCGCAGGATCTTGACGCCGATCGAATGGAACGTGCCGAGCCACTGCATGCCTTCGAGCGTTCCGCCGATGAGCGTTCCGATGCGCTCGCGCATTTCGCGCGCGGCTTTGTTCGTGAACGTCACGGAGAGAATTTGCGACGGGTAGGCGCGGCCGGTTGCGAGAATGTGGGCGATGCGGGTCGTCAGGACACGCGTTTTTCCGGTGCCGGCGCCTGCGAGAACCAGCAACGGTCCTTCCGTCGTTTCGACGGCATCGCGCTGTTCTGGATTGAGACCGTCGAGATATGTCGGCTGGCCGCGAGACGCAGCTACGGCGCGCGCCGAAATGGACGGGCTGTTCCTGTCATCCTGGCGCTCCGGTCGGGGCGCCTCCGGCAGATCGAACGGCGGGTCGTCATCGTGCGGCAAATCTCCGCTGCCGGTGGCGTTCGGATTCTGAATTGAGGTCATGGAACTCAGGTAAACCACCGAAGCTGATCGTACAACCGGCGCGGCGCCCCGCCGCGGCCTTGCGGACAGCGTTTGTCAAATCGATCCACAATTATTCAAGCGCCTGAAAAGGCCAACATTTCCGAACAGAGAAGGCGCGTGATTCCCGCGCCTTCGGGCTGCCTCCCGTCCAGGACAGAAGGCGGCGCTATTATCCACTCGCGCTCAATGCGCCGCCGGCTGGCTGGCCGTTGGGCGATGATGGGTTCCGAAGCGCTCCACCATCGTCGCGCTCGCCTCGTTGAGGCCGATGACCTCGACTACTGCGCCATGACGGCGGAGCTTGCGCACGATTTCGTCCAGAGCACCGATCGCCGATATGTCCCAGAAGTGCGCCGCACTGACATCGATCCACACGCGGGCCGGGACATCCGAGTAGTCGAAGGCATCCACGAGACTGCTCGAGGATGCGAAGAACACCTGACCGGTGACGACGTACTTGATATCGTTGCCGTCCTCCGATCTCTTCGTCGAGACGCCCAGGAGCCGAGCGACCTTGGCGGCGAAAAACACGCCGCTCAGCACCACGCCGGTCAAGACTCCGAGGGACAGGTCACGGGTCGCCACGACCACGATCACCGTTGCGAGCATGACGACGGTGGAGGAGAGGGGATGCGAGCGCAAGTTGGCGATGGATGACCAGTTGAACGTGCTGATCGATACCATGATCATCACAGCGACCAATGCCGCCATCGGGATTTGCCTAACCCAATCGCCCATGACGACGATCAAGAACAGCAGGAATGCACCGGCGACGAATGTGGAAAGTCTTGTCCGCGCACCGGCGGTGACGTTGATCACCGATTGTCCGATCATCGCGCAGCCTCCCATCGCACCTAAGAAGCCCGTGACGAAGTTAGCGACGCCTTGGCCGACGCATTCACGGTTCTTGTTGCTGCCGGTGTCGGTCATGTCGTCGACGATCGATGCGGTCAGCAGGCTTTCCAGCAGGCCAACGGCCGCCATCGCTAGAGCGTAGGGCAGGATGATCTTCAGCGTCTCGAGAGTGAATGGGACGTCTGGTATCGCGAAAAAGGGAAGGCTCGACGGGAGTTCGCCCATATCTCCGACGGTGCGAAGCGTGATGCCGGAGTAGATCGTGAAACCAGTTAGAACGATAATGCTGACGAGCGCGGACGGAATTTTCGTCGTGACGAAGGGAAAGAGGTAGATGATCCCGAGGCCCGCGCCGACCATCGCGTAGGTCTCCCAGCCGGCGTGCGTCAGTTGCGGTAGCTGGGCCATGAAGATCAGGATGGCGAGTGCGTTGACGAAGCCGGTCATCACGGAGCGCGACACGAACTTCATCAGCAGGCCGAGCCGCAGCGCTCCGGCCGCGATTTGAATCAACCCCATCAGAACCGTTGCTGCGAACAGGTACTGGAGGCCGTGGTCTTTCACCAACGTGATCATGAGCACCGCCGTCGAGGCGGTCGCGGCCGAGATCATGGCCGGCCGTCCACCGACGATGGCGGTGACGCAAGCAATAGAGAAGGAAGCGTATAGGCCGACCTTCGGATCGACGCCTGCAACAATGGAGAAGCCGATTGCTTCAGGGATAAGCGCCAGGGCGACAAGTATGCCTGAGAGGACCTCAGTGGGGATGTTTGTCAGCCATTCGCGGCGAACAGTCTGGAGCAGTGTCAATCGTTTGAACCAATTTAGTCAGCGAGGCGATGGGCAGTGTCCGGCCGGCCTGGAAGACGGCAGAACGATCGCGATACGCTGAGGGTTTTCCGAGGGATAGGCGCCCGGCCGAGCCACCCGATAAATCGGGTCCGATGAGGCCGCAGAATAACATGTTGCGATGCGGTATCAAGCCCCGCGACCAACCGTTTCAGTTAACTGCGAATTCGCGCTTGAGCTTGTGGCCAGACGATTGGGAATTCGGAATCTGGAACTGCTTTTTTCGGGTGCAACACGGCTTGTTTTCAGAGCGGGCGATGTCGTCACGTTTCACGATCAGTTCGAGTTTTTGCCGTTTTCAATTTAAGTATCGCGCGAGTTGCGGCGGCTAACCGAATACGACAGCTGAACTCAATGTGGTTCTCTCAAACTTCTCGGTACAACGCGGAAATTCCACCGCATTTACAGGACGCGTATGCTTATGATCTAAGGTTGTGAATTCGATTTGTGGGCGCACCGCTTCGCGTCCGTTGGAATTGAGCCAAATTTCAAGTTCAGAGTGAACTGCTGCCGTGTCATACAGGTGTACAAGGCAGGGACGTTATTTCGATGATGTCCGCCACTGTGCTTTGCGTTTCGGGCGCGGCTCAAAGAGACGTTCATGAACAACGGGCTATTATATTTTGGCGGCCTACTGGTCGTTGTTCTTGCGGCGCTTTTTGCCGTACCAAATTTCGTTGACTGGAACGGATATCGTGGCGTCTTCGAGGAGGAGGCGTCGAAGGTTCTTGGCCGTGACGTCCGCGTCGGTGGTTCCGTCAACCTGAAGCTGCTTCCGGTTCCCTACGTCCGCTTCGAGAAGGTTCGCATCGCCAACTTGACTGGGCAGACGGGCGAGCCGTTCGTCCGTGCAGAGAGTTTCACGATGTGGCTTTCCGGACCTGCGCTGCTGCGCGGCGTATTGGAGGCCAGTCAAATCGAGCTCGATAAACCGGTTCTGACACTTGTGGCCGACGATAAGGGCGGCGGGAATTGGACCAATATCGAGTTGAAGCCCGGCGATATGCCGTTCGTGCCGCATGATGTTGCGCTTCGCTCGGTGCGACTCACGGATGGCGCGATATCCATCTACAACGCAGCAGCTGAGCGCGTAGCGTCACTGGACGGCATCGATGGCGAGCTGTCGGCCGATGGCCTCAAAGGTCCGTTCCGTTTCAAAGGTTTGGTTTCCTGGGCGGGAGCCGACCACGACGTCAAATTCGCGACCGATATTCCCGAGCCCGACGGAACCTTCGCGCTCAAAGTTTCCGCACGCGGCGACAGTTCTCCGACCGTCTACATGCTGGACGGGCGGGTTTCCGATCTGAGCAACAAGCCGATATTCAAAGGCAAGTGGACCGGGAAACTTGCCATTCCGGGCAGCGAGACGGTCGCTCCCGGAGGCAAGGCCCCCCCGCTACTCGATCTCAAATCGGACGT
Source organism: Hyphomicrobium sp. 99 (assembly GCF_000384335.2). Taxonomy (NCBI): domain Bacteria; kingdom Pseudomonadati; phylum Pseudomonadota; class Alphaproteobacteria; order Hyphomicrobiales; family Hyphomicrobiaceae; genus Hyphomicrobium; species Hyphomicrobium sp. 99. The sequence continues at coordinate 3,839,680 of NZ_KQ031382.1, read as the reverse complement.
CACGGCCGACGCGCTGGGCGCAAAATTCGAGAAGCTCGCGCTAACGCTCGATGACGCGGCCGCCGCGCAAACGATTACGGGATCGGCTGTTGCCACGTGGACGGCGTCGCCCCGGCTCGACATTTCCCTGCAATCGAAATGGCTCGACATCGACAGGCTTGCGGGCGCGGGACAGGGAAGCGCCTCTTTCGCAAAGCTCAAGCAACTCACTGGCGGGTTGATGCAATCCGTTGCAGGCGACAGCACCGCGACGGCGAAGATCAATCTCGAACAGGTGAAAGTTGGCGGCGAAAACGCGGGCGGCCTGTCGCTCGATGCGATCCGTCAAGGCAATGTCACGCACCTCAACACGTTTAAGGTCAGCCTGCCCGGTGGATCGCGGCTCGATCTTGCAGGCGACCTCAAGAACAATGCGGGCAAGTTCAGCTTCGCTGGCAATGCCTTCATCGGCGGCAGCAGTTTTGGGCGGCTGAAAACGTGGGCGGAGAAATCCGGCGTTCCGATTGATTTCGACGCCGACGGTTCCTATTCGGCCGCGGGCAAGCTCGAAGTCGACGATACGCACTTTGCTTTGACAGACGCCTCTGGAGATCTCTCGGGCCGCGCGCTTGCCGGTGAACTCAAGATCCTGCGCGGCGACAGGCAACAAACGGATTTGACGCTGCAGGCCGCCGACCTCGACACGCGTGAAGTTTTTCCGAAAATCGCGGCCGCCCTGAATAGCGAATTCCGCCGCTCGCTCGGTCTTCAAAAAGTCGAAGGCGCAGAAGATCCGCGCGCGGTTTTGCCGGGAGATGTTCGGCTGCGTGTCATCGCCAGCCGGCTGACCGACCGCGACACGGCCTATCGGGATGTCGATGTTTCGTTCGCGATCGAAGGCCGGGACATCAAGCTGCCGGTCGCCAAGCTCACCACCGAGAGCGGACTTTCGATCGAACTCGAGGGTCGCGTCGAGACGCGGGATGGCGGACCGGCTGGCACGTTTGCGTTCGATCTCGTTGGGACGACGCCGGAGGCGATGCGCGATCTCGTCAGCAAGGCCGGTCTTGTGACGGTGCTTGGCGAGGATCGCTTCACGGGACTGAAAGACGGCAAGATCGCCGGGTTGATCCGGCTCGGCCTGAGGTCGCCGACAGCGACCGACGTGACGTTCGACGGAACGTTGAACGGCGCAAATCTCAACGGCACCGCCGAATTCGATGGCGGACTTGAGGGCTGGCGCTCACGTCCAAGCCGCATTCGCACATCACTCGATGCGCCAACTTTGTCGTCGCTGCTGACGACGCTCGGACGGGGTGCAGTCACTAGCCACGCCGTCAGCACAGAACAGCCAGCGCAAGCGGCACGCGCGTCTCTCGTGACGGCCGGCGTTTTCGGCGCAGACGCGGAAGCCCGTGCGGATATCGCGTCACCAGATTTCAATATGAGCTTCACGGGGCATACGCGATGGCCGGAGAACGCTGAACTGGCGCTCAATGGAACGCTCGATTTCAAGGCAGCGCAATTTACCGATGCGCTAGCCATTGCTGGGGTTTCGCTGCCGAGCGGCTCGGAAGACGTTGCAGCTCATGGCTCGCTTCATATTGGCCGTAATGGAAACGATTGGACCGTTGCGGCGCACGATTTCTCGCTTGGCACGTCGACCCTTGCGGGCAATTTGACCGTGACGCCGAAGGCTGAGGCGGTTCAGGTCGCTGGAAATATCGATGCGGATCGCGTCGCGTTTCAGAGCCTGCTCGCGGCCATCACCGACGCGCGCCCGGAGCAGCCCACCGCGGCCGGATCTGACGTCGATAACGACGCTGCCGCGGATGTGCAGCCAATCTGGCCTGAGGGACTGTTCAATTTTGCGGCCCTCGGCAGCACGAATGCGACGCTCAAGATCGCCTTCAAGACGCTCGACTTGAGCGGGGGCCTTGCCACGCACGACGGCAAACTCACGTTGACGCTGGCTCCCGGCAAGCTCGTCGTGAGCGATCTCAATGCGACGGCAGCAGGCGGACAGTTGACTGGGAACGTCGGTTTCGAGAAGGCATCGAATGGTGTCGCTTTCACCTCGACGCTGAAGCTCGAGCAGGCCAAATTGGCGGCCGTTAGTGCAACCGGAAAAGGCACGGCGACGATCGATCTCAAAGCGGAGGCGCGGGCGCAAAGTCCGGCGGGTCTCGTTGCGGTGATGAGTGGGGACGGCACGGCAAAGTTCGCGGACGCGGAAATCCCTGGGCCCTCGACGGCGACCGTTGCACAAATCGTTGACGATGTGCTTGGCGGGAAATTGCAGAACGAGCAGCGGGCGATATCAACGGCCCTTGCCGGTGCACTCAATTCATCGAAGCTGGCAATCGGCAACCGGGAGTTCGCGGTTTCGATCGCGGATGGCTCGATCAAGCTCGACAAGTTCGTGCTCGATGGTCCCGATGGCCGCGTGGAAGGCAATGTTACTGCCGACCTCGCAATGCTCGACATGAATGCGGCTTTCCAGCTTACGTCGAACGTCAGGCCTTTGCCGCCGCCGGCAATTCCGATTGCGAATTGGGCGCCCCCCGCTCCCAAGGGTCCGCTGCCTGCGATCCTGGTGCTTTACGACGGCCCGCTCGATAATCTTGGCGGCTTAACAATCAAAGCGGACGTCGCCACTCTTCAGCGCGAACTCGTCGTTCGCCAGATGGAGCGCAACGTCGAAGAGCTTGAGCAATCGAGGCGCGTCGATGAGGAGCGTATTCGTCTCGAGAAGGAACGCCGGAAGAAGCTCGCTGCCGAGCGAGCTGCGGCCATAGCTGCGGCGAAGAAAAAGGAAATCGAACGTTTGACGCCTGGCGCGGAGACAGCGCCGCAGCCGCAGCCGGATGCATCACCGGCGCCGCCTGTTCCGCCGCAACCACCAGCGACGGAGGGGAGCGCCTCTACGAATGCTCCGGCAGCTCAACAGGCAGAACCGCAAGGCGCGACGAAGCCTGCTGATGCGCCCGGCAACACCGTGTTGACGCCGAAAATAACGGTCGAGCCACTTTCGCAGGAAAGCGTGCCGGGCGGCGAACCGAACGCGGCGACTGGCGCCGTCGTGATCGATCCTGAAACGGGCCTACCCGTTCCGAAGCCTGAGCCGGCGGTGCGGCCATCGTCGGGACGCTCAACGGGCGTCCAGAGGCAGCAGCCGCGCCGAACCTCATCGGATGAGGTGATGAAGAGCCTAGGCGGCTTTCAGTAAATTTGCGTGCAGTAGGCGCGCGGCCGCCAGAGTGGTCAGTTGTCGTCCATCTTGAGGGCATTGATGAACGCCTCTTGGGGAATTTCGACTTTGCCGAACTCGCGCATCTTCTTCTTGCCGGCCTTCTGCTTGTCGAGCAGCTTTCTCTTTCGTGAGATGTCGCCGCCGTAGCACTTGGCCAAAACGTCTTTCCGAAGGGCCTTGATCGTCTCGCGCGCAATGACCTTGGCGCCGATCGCGGCCTGAATCGGAATTTGGAAGAGGTGCGGAGGAATGAGTTCCTTCAGCTTCTCGCACATGGAGCGGCCGCGGCTTTCGGCGCGCGAACGGTGCACGATGATCGAGAGCGCATCGACCGGCTCGCTGTTGACGAGAATGGAGAGTTTGACGAGGTCGCCTTCCTCGTAATTCTTGATGTGATAGTCGAAGGATGCGTAGCCACGCGAGACGCTCTTCAGGCGGTCGTAAAAATCGAACACCACTTCGTTGAGCGGCAGCTCGTAGACCACCATGGCGCGCGAGCCCGCATAGGTGAGCTGCTTCTGGCGGCCGCGGCGGTCCTGACAGAGCTTCAGCACGGCGCCGAGGTAATCGTCGGGGACGAGGATGGTGGCTTCGATCCACGGTTCCTCGATGTGATCGATTTTGGAGACCTCCGGCATGTCGGCCGGATTGTGCATCTCGATCATCGTGCCGTCATTCATATGCAAGTGATAGATGACGCTCGGCGCCGTCGTGATGAGATCGAGGTTGAACTCGCGCTCGAGACGCTCCGTGATGATCTCAAGATGCAAAAGCCCGAGGAAGCCACAGCGGAAGCCGAAGCCCAATGCTGCAGAGCTTTCCGTTTCGAACGAGAAGCTGGCGTCGTTCAAGCGGAGACGGCCCATCGCCTCGCGAAGATCTTCGAAATCAGCGGCATCGACCGGGAAGAGGCCGCAGAAGACGACGGGCTGCGCGGGCTTGAAACCGGGAAGGGCTTCAGCCGTCGGATGCTTTTCGTCGGTGATGGTATCGCCGACACGGGTATCGGCAACTTCCTTGATCGCAGCAGTAAAGAAGCCGACTTCGCCGGGGCCGAGCTGTTCGAGCATTTCCTGTTTTGGACGGAAGATGCCGACGCGTTCGACCTGATAGCTGCCGTCCGTCGCCATCAATTTCACGCGCTGGCCCTTCTTCAAGGTGCCGTCGATGACGCGAGCGAGCACGATGACGCCGAGGTAGGCGTCGTACCAGCTGTCGATCAGCATGGCCTTCAAAGGCAGCTTCGGGTCGCCCTTTGGCGGGGGAAGACGCTCGACGATCGCTTCGAGGACGGCTTCGACGTTGAGGCCGCTCTTGGCGGAGACGCCGATCGCGCCGGAGGCATCGATGCCGATCACATCTTCGATCTGCTTTTTGACGCGATCCTCGTCGGCGGCCGGCAAATCGATTTTGTTCAGTACGGGTAGAATTTCGAGGTTGTTGTCGAGCGCCTGATAGACGTTGGCGAGGGTCTGGGCTTCGACACCCTGGCTCGCGTCGACGACGAGGATGGCACCTTCGCAGGCGGCCAGTGATCGCGACACCTCGTAGGCGAAGTCGACGTGACCGGGGGTGTCCATCAGATTCAATTGATAAAGCTCACCGTTTTTCGCCCGGTAGTCGAGCCGGACGGTCTGAGCCTTGATCGTGATGCCGCGTTCCCGCTCGATGTCCATCGAGTCGAGGATCTGCTCCTTCATTTCACGATTTGAGACGTTTCCGCAAAGCTGGATCAGCCGGTCGGAAAGCGTCGACTTGCCGTGATCGATGTGGGCGATGATCGAGAAGTTTCGAATATGGGAAATGGCTGTCATGGGCGGGCTCATAGCACCCGGAACTGACCGGTAAAAGGGGCGTTAAGCCACTGAGGAGCTTATAGGGGCTGCTTGATCGCCGCACGTCGATATAAGTGGCGGCAGCGGTGGCGGTGTGCGAGAAATCTTCTCGCGCCCCTTGTGCTCCCCGGCGCTCCTGGAGAACCGATATGGCCAATTCACCGTTCGAGGCGAACCCCGCTTTTACCAAGCTCGGGGAAGATGCGAAAAAGGCTGTCATTCAGGCGTTCGACGCCATGGCCAACTGGCGGGCGGAGCTTGCCGATCTCGGAGAGAAGAACAGCAACGCCGTCTTCGATAAGATGGCGGAAGCGGCCAAATCTCTGGGTTGGCCAACAGATTTCGTCGAACTCAGCCGCAAGCAGATGCAAAGCGCATCGAAGCTGCAGCTCCAAGCCGTCGATCAGGTGATGGACGTCTGGGAGAAGCAGGTGAAGGCGCTTGGCAATGCGGGGCAGGTGCCGAGCTTCCCATCGTTCCCGAACTTTCCGAACGTACCCGGATTCGGAGCAGGGTCAGGGTTCCCGCAGTTTTCGGCGACTAACGGCGGCGGTTTTCCTGATTTCGGCGGCGGGGCCGTCAATCCGATCCAGTTCTGGATGCAGGCCGCAGAGATGTGGCAGAAGGGCTGGCAGCAGGCGATGTCCACATGGGTGGATACCCAGCAGCAGGCTATGGGGAGCAAGCCATCCGGCGGTAAAGGCAACTCGCGCTAATGCGCTGATGTCACCCCGCAATTTGAATATTCAAGGCGCCGGTCCCGTGAGATCGGCGCCTTTTTCATGCGGTTTATATCGCAACGCGGCAACTTTTCTACACGCCGATGCCGTTGCCGCAGGCGTTTTACTGTGTCTATCGTTCCAACCGTTAAAGGCCGCACGCGGACCGACAACGTTCCGCATAAAAATAAAAACAGGCTGCGCGGAGGCTCTTCGCGCTAGAACGGGGAACGCTTTATGACGATGTCGAACCCGGCTTCGGCTCCGGCTGCTAGTGTGTTTGGACGCGATTTTCTTGCTTCGATTGTCGTCTTTCTCGTGGCCCTGCCATTGTGCATGGGCATTTCAATTGCATCGGGCTTGCCGCCGACCACGGGCATCATCACCGGCATAGTCGGCGGTATCGTCGTTGCGACGATCTCCGGCCAGCCGATGCAAGTCAGCGGACCTGCAGCGGGGCTTACCGTTCTCGTCTACATGCTCGTCCAAGATCACGGCGCTGCCATGCTCGGTACGATCGTGCTTTTCGCCGGGCTCATTCAGATGCTGGCGGGCTATCTGAAGCTCGGCCAATGGTTTCGCGCGGTGTCACCGGCCGTCATTCACGGCATGCTCGCGGGCATCGGTGTGCTGATCTTTGCTTCGCAGTTTCACGTCATGTTCGATGGCAAACCGCTCGGCAGCGGGGTGCAGAATCTCATCGGAATTCCGGCCGCTTTTATCGATGCGATCCGCAGTGGCGCCGGGCGTCAGACCGCCGGGCTCGTTGGACTGCTGACCATCGTGACGATTGCCGGATGGAGCGCTTATTCCCCCAAATCGATGAAACTCGTCCCGGCGCCGCTTGTCGGCGTCATCGTGGCGGTGATCGCAGCCAAGCTTCTCGGTTTGGAATCCATCAAATTCGTCGATGTTCCGAGCAACATTTGGGAGTGGTCGCTCCAAATGTATCCGACGCCTGAGAAGATCATGCACATCGTCGAGCCGGGTATTTTCATCGGCGCGGTTTCCATCGCCTTCATCGCGAGTGCGGAAACGCTTCTCTGTGCGACGGCCGTCGATCAGATGCACACCGGACCGCGAACGAAATACGACAAGGAGCTTTTTGCGCAGGGCGTCGGCAATTCCATCTGTGGCGTTCTCGGCGTGCTGCCGATGACGGGCGTTATCATTCGCTCGGGCGCAAACGTTGCAGCGGGAGCCCAGACGCGGTGGTCTGCGATCCTGCACGGCGTTTGGCTTCTGCTTCTCGTCGCGTTCTTTCCCATGGTTCTGAAGCTCATTCCGCTTTCAGCGCTCGCTGCGGTGCTCGTCTATACGGGCTACAAACTCGCGTATCCGAAGATCCTGCCGACGTTGCGATCCTACGGCTGGGCCGAAGTTGCGATCTACGCGATCACAGTCGTGATGATCGTGCTGACGAACCTTCTGGACGGCGTGCTCGTCGGCCTTGGGCTATCGCTACTGAAACTCGTCTATGCGTTCTCCCATCTCGAAGTCACCAAGCAGGTTGGGCCAGACAATCGGGTAGACCTGCATCTCAAAGGGTCAGCAACTCTCGTTCGCTTGCCGATGCTTGCATCCGCGCTGGAGGAGCTACCCCCTGGCGCGCAGGTTCACGTGCACATCGGTGATCTCGATTACATCGATCACGCGTGTATCGATCTGTTGTCGAACTGGGATCGCCAGCATGGTTTGAGTGGCGGTTCACTTTCGATCGAGTGGGATGCGCTCAAGAACAAGTATCAGCAACGCAGCGGCAATGCGCTCGAGCGGGCCGCCGCGAAAGAAAGCGCGGCGGGGGCGACTGCGGCGGCCCCGAACGCCGCTTGAACTGGGGCCACCCGATTAGGGGGCTCCTGCATTTCAGGGCGATACCAACAGGCGGCGCGCGACACGTGCGCCGCTTGCCGAACGCGTCATTTGCTCTTAGATTAGAATTATTCTAATTCTAGGATCTTGGTGATTATGCGGAAGTTCAGCGAACTCGATCAACGCGAAATTCTGGCGCTCGCGATTTCACTCGAGGAAGAACACGGCCGCATTTACGCGGACTATGCAGCGGGCCTCAGCGCGGACTATCCGGCATCGGCGAAAATCTTCACCGAACTCGGTGAAGAGGAGAACGAGCACCGCCGCTGGCTGATCGATCTCTTCCGCCGCAAGTTCGGCGACCATATTCCGCTCATCCGCCGCCAGGACGTGGCAGGCTTCGTTCGCCATGATCCGATCTGGATGGTTCGTCCGCTCGGCATCGAGAAGGTGCGGCGGCAGGCCGAGCAGATCGAGGCTGAAACGCGGAGTTTCTATCAGTCCGCACTGGCGCGCGCCTCGGATGCTGAAATCCGCAAGCTGCTCGGCGATCTGATCGCGGCCGAAAACGAGCATATCGAAATCGCCCACGACGTTGCGGCTGTGGAACTGACCGAAAAGGTGAAAGCGTATGAAGAACAGGCCGCGCGCCGCTCCTTCGTACTTCAGTACGTGCAGCCCGGGCTGACGGGTTTGATCGACGGCTCGATCTCGACACTGGCGCCGATCTTTGCTGCAGCTTTCGCCACGCATAATACCTGGCAGACATTTCTCGTCGGCGTTGCCGCGTCCATCGGTGCCGGCATATCGATGGCCTTCGCTGAGGCGCTTTCCGATGATGGGGAACTCACGGGACGCGGCCATCCGTGGCTGCGCGGCTCGGTCACAGGGGTGATGACCGCCCTTGGCGGTCTCGGTCATACGCTTCCCTACCTCATTCCGGATTTCTGGACTGCGACCACGATCGCTGTCAGCGTGGTGTTCATCGAGCTTTGGATTATCGCTGGAATTCGTTCGCGATTCAGCGAAACCCGGTTCTGGCGTGCGGCTTCGGAAGTTGTTGTCGGCGGCTTGATCGTCTTTATGGTGGGCGTCCTGATCGGCAGTGCCTAGACAAGAGACCGGGAAGGCCTCACTCAAGCCATAGTCTCTTGACGCTCTCCATGCGGCTGGCAAAAGTGCCGGCCCCAATCAATGGCCGAAGGCATCTCATGCGCGCAGGTTTTCTCGTTTTCACGGTGGCATCACTCATGCTCGCGGGGCTCTCCGCGAGTGCCAATGCGGAAAGCACACCGCCGCCGCCCCCGAACAAGCGCAATTGCCAGAACACGGTGCCGTTCAACCGCTGGCTTGCAGATTTCAAGCGCGAAGCGATTTCGGAGGGCATTCGTCCGGAGACGATCGAAGAGACGATCGGCGGCATGACGCCCGATCAGGGCACGATCGGCCGCGATCGGAAGCAGGGCTTTTTCTCTCAGACGTTCATCGAATTCTATTTCAAGCTCGCCACCAAAGGCCGCGAGCAGATGGGCCGCACTTACCTGCAGCGCTATCGCGACATCTTCGATCGCGCCGAGAAAGAGTTCGGCGTGCCAGGCGCCGTCATCACCGGGTTCTGGGCGCTCGAAAGCGACTTCGGTGGCGGAATGGGCAAGCTGCCCGTGATGCATTCGCTTGTGACTCTGGCGTGGGATTGCCGTCGCGGCGATATGTTCCGCGAAGAGCTGAAGGCTGCGATGAAGATCGTTCAGCGCGGCGATCTCACCCCTGATCAGATGATCGGCTCGTGGGCGGGCGAACTTGGCCAGACGCAGTTCCTGCCGCGCCACTATCTCAACTACGGCATCGACTATGACGGCGACGGGCGCGTCGATCTCATTCGCAGCAATGCCGACGTCATCGGATCGACGGCGAAGTTCCTCGCAGCAATGGGCTGGCGGCGCGGCGAGCCGTGGCTCGAAGAAGTTCGCATCACGCGAGATCTCCCGTGGGATAAGGCCGATCTGGCTGTACGGCTGCCGCGCTCGCAATGGGCCGCGTGGGGCATCGAAGGTGTTGGTGGCAAGCGGCTTCCGGCGGATGGTCTCCAGGCGTCGCTCTTGCTGCCGATGGGACGCAACGGCCCGGCCTTCCTCGCCTATCCGAACTTCCTCGTTTACACGCAGTGGAACCAGTCGCTGACCTACGCGATGACGGCAGCGCATCTCGCCGCCCGCATGGCAGGCGCGCCGAACCTTAGCCGCGAGAGCGGCAATGTGGTCTCGCTGAGCTATGAGCAGCTGAAAGAGTTGCAAAGCCTTTTGAAGCGCCGGGGCTTCGATGTCGGCGAGATCGACGGCAAGCTTGGTGCCGGCACGCGCAAGGCCATCAAAGAAATGCAGATCAAGTTCGGTTTGCCGGCGGACAGCTATCCGACGGCCGAGCTGCTGACGGCGCTGCGCGGCCGCAGCTAGAACCGCTCGCTTAATGAATTTCGCCGGCGGTTCGTTGAGCCGCCGGCGTAATCGTCATTCATCACTGCAACTCATACCGCTTTGCACCTAGTGCAGCTTGACCTGCGGCTCCGTGCGACGCGTGAGTATCCGCGAGAGCGTGTCGAGCGCGACCTTGATGTAGCCGTGCAGCGCGACCTCGTGCATCTTGTAGAGCGACCGATACATCATCTTGGCGAACCAGCCTTCGATGCGCAGCGACTTGCCTTCGATGAAGCCCATCAGGTTGCCGACGGTCGAATATTTGCCGAGCGAAACCAGCGAGCCGAAATCGCGATATTTGAACGGCGCCAGATCCGTCGCGCCATTCATGCGGCGTTGGATCTGTTTGAGGAGGTGGCTCGCCTCCTGGTGCGCTGCCTGAGCGCGGGGAGGGATCGGCGCGGTTTCGCCGTCGGGAAGCAGGTAGGCGGCATCGCCGATGACGAAGATGTTGTCGTCCTTCGTCGTCTGCAGCGTCGGCTTGACGACGAGCGTGTTCATGCGGCTGACTTCGAGGCCATCCAACTTGGAGAGGACATCCGGGCCTTTGACGCCGGCGGCCCAAACGACGAGTTCGGACGGGATGAACTCGCCATTCGCAAGCGTTACCCCTTGTGCCGTGACTTTCGTGACCGGGCTGCCGACGCGAATATCGACGCCGATGCCGCGCAGAATGTTCGCGGTCGCTTGCGAAAGGCGCTCGGGAAGGGCGGGCAAGATGCGGGGCGCCGCTTCGATCAGCGTGATCTTGAAGTCTTTTTCCGGATCGAGCTTATCGAGCCCGAATTCGATCAAGCCGCGAGCCGCATGGTGCAGCTCTGCCGAAAGCTCGCTGCCGGTTGCGCCGGCTCCGATGATCGCGACGTGGAGCTGGCCGTCCCGCACCGGGCCCGGCTGCGCGTAGGCGCGAACGCAGGCATTCAACAGTCGCCTGTTGAAGCGCTCGGCCTGTTCGGGCGTGTCGAGCATGATTGCATGCTCCATGACGCCGGGCGTTCCGAAATCGTTTGAAATGCTGCCGATGGCGATGACGAGCGTATCGTAGGGGAACCACCGATCGGGCGTGATCTCGCGGCCGTCTTCGTCGTAGGTCGCCGCGAGGTGTACGCGCTTGTTGGCGCGATCGATCCCGATCATTTCGCCGTAGCGATAACGAAATCCGTGCCAGTGGCCCTGGGCCTGATAGGACAGTTCGTGGCGTCCGGTATCCATGCTGCCGGCCGCGATTTCGTGCAGGAGCGGCTTCCAGATGTGCGTGCGCGCACGATCGACGAGCGTGATTTCTGCCTTGCCGGAGCGGCCGAGCTTCTGGCCGAGCTGTGTCGCGAGTTCTAATCCACCTGCGCCACCGCCGACGATGACGATGCGATAGGGCTGTTTTTCGGCGGTGCCTTTGTCTGGCAATGTAGCGGGAGCCTGCAAATTCATATTGGCCTCATGCGCAAAGTCATGACGGCGGCATTAGGAACGCAATTCGCCGCCGGTCGCCTTCTTAACATCCGATACTATTTTTTTGGTTATCGTTTCGATGGCCTGATCGGTCAGCGTTTCCGTCGCAGGCTGGATCGTTATTTCTATGGCGACGGATTTTTTGCCTTCGGCCGCGAGACTGCCCCCTTCGAAAACGTCGAAGACGTTCACGGAACGGATCAGAGCCTTATCGGCATTTGCCGCGGCTTTCACCACATCTCCGGCCGCAACGTCTTTCGGCACGATGAAGGCGAGATCGCGCGTCACGGGCAACAGATCGGAAGCTGCAAGCGGCGGCTTGGCGCGCGATTTCTTCTTCTCCGGCGGCAGGGCGTCGAGGAAGATTTCGAACGCGGAAACGGGGGCTTCGACGTCGAGCGCCTTCAGCGTTGCCGGGTGAACTTCGCCGAAGTAGGCGAGCACGGTTTTCGGGCCGAGCTTCAACGCGGCGGAGCGGCCCGGATGATACCATGCCGGGGCGTCGCGCGTGATTTGCGCTTTTGATGGGTCGAGCCCGAGCGCGGAGAGCGCAGCGAAGACATCGGCCTTCACATCGAAGGCGCCGACGGGATTGGTGTTACCGTCCCAGTGCCGTCCGGCGCCCGTTAGGCGTGCCGTTCCGGCGCGGACGCCAGCGGCGCTCGCGTACTGATCTTCCGGCTGCTCGCCGCGATAGGCTTGGCCAAGTTCGAACAGAGCGACATCGGCAATTCCGCGATTGCGGTTGCGGGTCACTGCGGTCAGAAGACCCGGAAGCAACCCCGGACGCATCGACGACAATTCGACGGAGATGGGATTTCCGAGATCAAGAGCGGGTGAGCCGCCGCCGAAATGCGTCGCCTGCTCCTTTGGGATGAAGCTCCACGTCACGGCTTCGACGAAGCCGCGTGCGGCCAAGAGACGGCGAGCGCGGCGGGCGCGCTTCTGCTTTTCCGTCAGGACGGCGCGGGCAATTCCAGCGGCGCGCGGCAGGGGCGTCGCCGGGATGCGATCGAGACCGGCGATGCGGACGACTTCCTCGACGAGGTCAGCGGGGCCGTGGACGTCAGGGCGCCAAGTCGGAACGGTAATCTTTGCGGCGTTCGGCTTGCCGTCGATGGTGAAGCCCAAGGCTTTCAGCGTATCGGAGATTTCGTCGTTCGAGAGCTTCACACCCGAGAGCTTTTCGATGCGCGCGAAATCGAACGAAATCACGCGGTTTTCGATGGGCTCTTTGCCCGCAATCTTGGCCTTCGTCGGCTCACCACCGCAGAATTTCAGGATCATGTCGGTCGCGAGATCGAGGCCGGGGCGCTCGGATGCAGGGTCGACGCCGCGCTCGAAACGATACCGCGCATCGGTTTGCAAACCGACCTTTCGGCCCGTTGCTGCGGTACGGACCGGATCGAAGTATGCGCTCTCGATGAAGACGTCGGTCGTGGTGTCGGTCGAGCCTGAGGCTTCGCCGCCCATGATGCCGCCGAGGCCGAGCGGGCCGGTGTCATCGGCGATCACGCACATCGTTTCGTCGACGGCGTGCTCTTTGTCGTCGAGGCCGAGGAACTTCTCGCCTGCTTTGCCAAGCCGGGCGCGGATGGCGCCTTTCAGCTTAGCTGCATCATAGACGTGCAGCGGGCGCCCGCGGTCGAGCGAGATATAGTTCGTGACATCGACGAGGGCGTTGATCGGGCGAAGGCCTGCAGCTTTCAGACGCGCTTGCATCCAAGCGGGCGACGGTCCGTTCTTCACGCCTTTGACGAGGCGTCCGGCGAATACCGGGCAGGCGTTCGCGGTTTCCTTCGTGAAGTCCAGCTTGATATCGATCGGGCATTCGACTTTGCCTTCGACCGCGCCGAGCTTCGGCTCGGGCTTCAGCTTGCCCATTCCCGCTGCCGCGAGATCACGCGCGACGCCGCGCACGCCGGTGCAGTCCGGCCGGTTCGGCGTCAGTTTGACCTCGATGACGGGATCGTTGAGGCCAACGACGTCGATGTAGCGGGCGCCGACGTTATCGGCCCATTCGGTGGGCAGATCGAGAATGCCGTCGCTTTCCTCGGAAAGTTCGAGTTCGGCGGCGGAGCACATCATGCCGTTCGAGACGACGCCGCGAACGGGCTTTTTCTCGAGCGTGATTTTTGAGCCCGGAATGTAGGTGCCGAGCGGCGCGAACACCGACACCATGCCCGCGCGTGCGTTCGGCGCGCCGCAGACGACTTCCATCAGCGGTTCGCCTTTGGCGACCTCGACTTGGACGACCTGCAACTTATCCGCGTTCGGATGCTTCTTCGCTTCGACGATGCGCGCGATTTTGAACGCGCCGAGCGACTTCGCGGGATCTTCGATGCCTTCGACTTCGAGCCCGATGGCCGACAGCGTCGTCGCGATCTCGTCGACGGATTTCTCCGTGTCGAGGTGATCCTTCAGCCAAGAGAACGTGAATTTCATTGTTCGCGCCTTTAGGTCGACAGCCCGCCGCCGAGGGTCGGGACGTCGAGCATCGAGAAGCCGTAGTGGCTGAGCCACTTCAAATCGCCGGAGAAGAACGAGCGCAGATCGGGGATGCCGTACTTCAGCATCGTCAGCCGGTCGAGGCCGACGCCGAATGCGAAGCCTTGATACTTCTCAGGATCGAGTCCGCAGTTGCGCAGCACGTTCGGATGCACCATTCCGCAGCCGAGGATTTCCAGCCATTGACCAGGCTTGCCGATGGCTTCGGCGCCGATGTCGACTTCCATCGAAGGCTCGGTGAAGGGGAAGTGCGAGGCGCGGAAGCGCATCTTCACTTCGTCCACCTCGAAGAAGGCCTTGCAGAATTCCTGGAGCACCCATTTCAGGTGCCCCATGTGGGTCGACTCGTCGATGACGAGGCCTTCCACCTGATGGAACATCGGCGTGTGCGTCTGGTCGCTATCCATACGATAGACGCGGCCCGGCGCGATGATGCGGATCGGCGGCTTTTGCGAGACCATCGTGCGAATCTGCACGGGGCTCGTGTGCGTGCGGAGCAGCAGGCGCGAGCCGTCGGCCTTCGGCGAAAAATAGAATGTGTCGTGGTCCTGGCGCGCTGGGTGTTCGGCCGGGATGTTGAGCTTGTCGAAGTTCATCTCGTCGGTCTCGATGTCGGGACCTTCGGCGACCGAGAAACCCATATCGGCGAAAATCTCGATGACTTCGTCGAGAACCTGGCTGACGGGATGAATGCGGCCTTCGGCAACAGGGCCGAGGCGCACCGGCAGCGTGACGTCGGCGCGCTCGGTCTGGAGGCGCGCGTCGAGAGCTGCGGTTTCGAGCACCGCTTTGCGGGCGTCGAGAGCGTCGGAAACTTTCGATTTCAGCGTATTGACCGTCTGGCCGAAGCTCTTGCGCTCTTCGGGCGGCAGGGAGCCGAGCTTGCTCATCAGCTCGGAGACGCGCCCCTTCTTGCCGAGGGCTGAAACGCGGACTGCATCGAGCGACGCGAGATCACTTGCGCCTGTAATCTCGGCGAGTAGGTCTTTTTCGAGGACTGCGAGGTCGTTAGCGCCGCTCATAGAAATCTCCTTGAGTCGGAACCCAACATTCTTTTCCCCAGATCACCCCTCCCCTCAGGGGAGGGGCTGGGTGGGGTGTATGGCTAGCGGCGACACGCCACTTTATGCCCAGGAACTTGCATTGCGCTCGCTCGGTTGTGCGGCTTCTCCCCACCCCTGACCCCTCCCCGCTGGGGAGGGGATGAAGGAATGGTCAGCAGCGGGACCAGTCGAAAAACCGAGCGCGAAGTGGCGGCTTAAGCCGCCTTCTTGACCTTGTCCTGGTCAGCCTTGGCGACGGGCGAGCTGGCGGCTGCCGCTGCCTTGTCGACCAGTGCCTTGAAGCCCGCCGGATCGTTGATCGCGATGTCGGAGAGAACCTTGCGGTCGACCTCGATGCCGAGGTTCGTCAGGCCGTTGATGAAGCGGCCGTACGTCAGGCCGTGCTCGCGGACGGCAGCGTTGATGCGCTGGATCCAAAGTGCGCGGAAATTGCGCTTGCGACGCTTGCGGTCACGATAGGCGTACTGCTGCGACTTCTCGACCGCCTGCTTTGCAACGCGGATCGTATTCTTGCGACGGCCATAAAAGCCCTTCGCGGCCTTGATGACTTTCTTGTGCTTGGCGTGGGCGGTAACGCCACGTTTGACGCGGGCCATTGGAGAAAACTCCTGGAATTAGTGCTTCAAGATTGAAAGAGATTTCGTTGGCACTTGCGACTCCCCTGCGGGGAGCCGGCCGCAAGTGCCCGGGGACATCTCAGCGGTTGTAGGGCATGTATTTCTTGACGATCTTCGCGTCAGAATCGTTCAGCACGCCTGTGCCGCGCGCCTTCTGAATGAATTTCGCCGTGCGCTTGATCATGCCGTGACGCTTGCCTGCCTGGGCTGCAACAACTTTGCCCGTGCCGGTCATCTTGAAGCGCTTTTTGGCGCCGCTCTTCGTCTTCATTTTAGGCATTTTGCTTGTCCTTAGTTCTCGCTCACGGGCCCGCCGGATGCTCGCGCTTGCGCGCTTCCCATCCTGGCCCTCCGCGGGGGCGGCGCTCGGCGCCGGGCCGCCTTGCGGCCCCGGACCAAAAGGTCCGAAGTGCGGAGGCGAGCTTGGAGGCGCTCAAATGCCCTGGCTCGTTTCCGAGCCGAAGTGCTGATGCATTGCTGCTCCAACACTCTCAGCCGTTGCGAAACGGCCGGTCCTGCGAAGGGTGCTTTTTGCGGTTTCCGCTTGTTTTTCAAAAGCATAAGAACCGCCACGGCATGCCTCGCCGGGCGGCTCTAAGCGGGGTTATAGGGGAGCCATCGGAACTTCGCAACAATTTCGGCAGGTGTTGCGAAAAATGCACCGCGCGGAAGGATTTCTGCGGCGAGCCGCGAAATTCTCATTAGTTAGATTAGAACCAAGTACGAGGTTAATGCGTTATTAACCGCGCAGACGCGCGAGGGGGTTGGGCCGTGAAGCAAATCATCGATCAGATCGTCAATTTGCTGCAGCAGGGCATCACGGCCATTTTCAGGTTCGTCGAGCTCGTGTGGCAGTGGTCATTCGGGCAGATGCTGATGATCTTCCAATCGGACTGGCAATCGCTGCCGATCTGGAAAATCGCGATTCTGGCGGTCGTCGTCATCGCCATCATCTACGTGCTCTATCGCGGCTTCTTCCAGCTCTGGGCGGCGGCGGAGCAGATCTTCAAGGCATTTGTGGAACTGTTGATGGTTCTCGTTTCCATCCTGCCGTATGTGCTGATCGCGGGCCTCATCGCGGCGGGCGGCAGCTACGTGATCCAGCACGTCAATCTCTAGTTCTGAACCGGTTCGGCGTCGGCTGAAACATTCGCATTCGTGTTCTTGCTGAAAACGATACGACTGCGGATGTAGTAGAGCGAGGCGAAGCAGATCAGCAGGGAGATTGTTTTTCCCTCGATAGGCGGCAAGTTCATCTTGTGCACCGTCAGCCAGATGACGCCAGTCGTCAGGAGAAGACCGAGGAACGACGTCGCGACGAACTCGATGAAGACCCGGTGCTCCGATTTGTGGGACATGTCGTGTGCGAAGACGAAGTTTCTCGTCAGCGCATAATTCACGACCATGGCGACGCAATAAGCGATGGCGCTTTGTAGAATGGGCATCCCGAAGACGTGGGTGAGGCCGAGAAAGATGGTGAAGTCTACGACGGTCGAACTCAGGTTTACGCCAGTATAAAGCAGTGCATGGCGAACCTTGGGGTGCATTTCGACGGCCTTCTTGCGACTGATTTCGAACGATGGAATAGATAAAGCGGGCTGACAAGCGGACCGCAGTATCTTGGGAAACATCGGGATTTTTCTCGGTTGCCGTTAACCGCCGCGTCGCCCGTAACCCACGTTTTTTAGGCTGTTCGGGAAACTTCGGTCATGCGCCAAATCGACCGCAGCGATCGCTTACCCGCGTGACGCGTAAAGGGATTTGTCCGACCGCGGTGGAATACATCAGCAAATTCGTATTTTGCCGCGGATTGCGTCTCTTTCACCGCTGTTGACTGGCGCGGTTGCCCATATGTGGCAAGCTAAAGTAGCAACTTTCAGTGGCGTACATCGAGAGTTTGGTCATGAGGCTAGATCCGTTCGTTGTCGCGATTTTGCTTTTGGCAGCGCTGCCGACTGCTGCAATCAGCTTGCGTTCGGCCGCCGGCTGGCGCGCGGGCGTGGTTTTCGCGGCCTTCTATCCGGCGTTGGTCTTGCTCGTCGGTATTTTGATGATTGTCGCGTTTGTTTCGCTTGCTGCGCTTGGCTTAGTGGACCTCGATTGAAAGCGATGGCGCGCAGCGTTTCGCGGGGAACAGCGGATCCATCGAGGTCATGGCGATATCGGCTGTATTATTTGCAGCCTGCGGATCATCGCCATGTACCTCATCGTTCATATTGGGCTGAATAGCGAGGCGCTGAAAAAGCTGGACGATCTGCGTCAAGCTTTTCCAAATCTCTACAATCGCCAGGATATTCTGCTGCAGCTTCTCGCGGAGGCTCATCAGAAATATTCGAAGAACGCCGCGGCGCCGAAGCTCAAGATGGCGGCGTGATTGCACTTCAAAAACCGCCGCGCATCTCACAACTGCTTATTCATCCGTCGCAGGCGGGTCGCCAACAGGCTCATGACGCGGAGCGCGAACTGCGGGTCATCGCGGACGACAGCGAGAAACGTAGGTTTGTTTATGGCGACGACTTCGGTCGGTTCAGCGGCCATGGCTGCCGCGCTTCGAGGACCATCGTCGATCAGCGCCATCTCGCCAAAAATGCCGCCTGTGCGGATGTTCTCGAGGACCGTGCCGTAAGTGATGACGTCGACCCGGCCTGATCGGACCATGTACATGGCGTCGCCGGGTTCTTCTTCGAGGAAAATCTTCTCGCCCGGCGCAAAATGGCGATATGGCGCGCCGATACGGTCAAGTATCGAGAAATCGAATGGCGGTTCATCGCTCATGCGGCCGTTCCCCCGAAAGAGTGCCGTCGAGCGGGGAAGGCTAGAACCGTCTGTGTCCGAGGACAAGTCCGCCGGCCGGGTCGCGACTTCAAGCGGATTGGGGAGACAAGGGCGGGGCGGAAAACCCCGCCGCAGTCACATCATTTGGGGGCGAGCACCATGACCATCTGGCGGCCTTCGAAGCGCGGTTCGCTCTCGACCTTAGAGATGGATTCGGTGTCAGCTTTCACGCGCTGCAGTACCGCCATGCCGAGCTGAGAGTGCGCCATCTCACGGCCGCGGAAGCGCAGCGTTATCTTGACCTTATCGCCGTCTTCGAAGAACCGCTTAATCGCCCGCATCTTCACGTCGTAGTCATGATCGTCGATGCCCGGACGCATCTTGATCTCTTTCAACTCGACGATTTTCTGATTTTTACGGGCCTCGGCGGCCTTTTTCTGTTCTTGGAATTTAAACTTGCCGAAATCGAGAATCTTGCAGACCGGCGGCTCTGCGTCGGGCGAGATCTCAACGAGATCCAGTCCGGCCTCTTCGGCACGGGCAAGAGCATCAAATTTTGCAATGACGCCGACGTTCTGGCCTGTCTCATCGATGAGACGGACTTCCCGGGCCCGAATTTGGTCGTTGATGCGGGGCCCTGAGTTTTCCCGGCTCTGAGGCTCGGGTCGCATTGGTTTACGGATGGTTCAACTCCTTTTGTGGTTCCAATTATGACGGAGGACAGATTCCGCCCCCGCCAGCGGCGAACATGGGAAAAAACGGGCGCTTAAGTCAAGCGGTGTGCGTGAGCAAAATTGCCAAAACAAGCGATTTCGCCCTTTTTCCGAACACATCCCATTGCCGCATGGCGTTTGGGCCCAGGCAAATGGGCGTCATCGCCAGTGTTCGGCGATCCACGGGGTTGGCAGGACATACTTATAAAATTTCTTCCAACCCGCGTTCACGGGCCAAATCCCGTCGCGCGCTTCATCGGGATCCGGTTTGCCATGAAAAGCTACAACGCGTGCCTCCGGCGGTAGGCGCGGGGCGATGAAGAAATTCAGCGGCCAGATCGGCAGCAAAGAGTGTTTGAAGCTCAGGCACCATTCCGGCGGGAAGAAAACGACGTCTTCGCTTTCCGCCGATATGTATTGCTGCTCAATCCGGTAGCGGCCGAGAATGGCTTCCGGATTGGCGTTAAAGGTATCGAAGATGTGAGACATCTTCCCGACGGGAAATTTGTAGATCGAGGTATTGCCGATGCGGTCATTGGGCTGCGTCCAATTCCGCGCAACGCAGAAGCGGCCGGGTTCAAAGTCGAAGAAGTCATCAAGCGGGCCGGTGATGACAACGTCCAGATCGAAGAAGAGGACGTCGCCTTCGAGATCGAGAAGGGGGTACTGCCATAGCGACAGCTTGCGCCAGGGCGTCGAGGATACGCGCTGGGGCAGGTTGATCGGCGGCAGCGGCGCTATTTGCACCCAGGGATCGGCTCCCTCTCCGTCGTCTGTGAAGCAGATGAGTCGTGTCTCGCGCCGCGAATTGCGGCGGACCATAGATGCCAAGCGATTGAGGTATTCGACTCCGTAGCGAGTACCCCACTTGATACAGATTATTGTTTGCATTGCCCCAGTTTTTTATTCTTACGGCCACGTCCCCGTGGATCCACCCACCCAGCCAAACCTTTGATATCGGAAGACGAGCGGACGCAAAAGCGTGCTCGGCCTCCCTTCCGCTAATTATTGTCAGTAACGGTATATGGGTGGAGAATTATGTCATGCTGGCTCAACCGAGCATTGCGCGTTCCGCGCTTATCCCGCGCTTGGTCGGATGAGCACTCGTTATGCGCTCAGCAAGCGCTGATAGACCGCCAGCGTTTTTGAGGTCAGCTGGTCGAGTGTGAAGCGGCTGCGGACGTTGGCGGAGCCTCTTTGGCCATAGGCTTTTCGCTTTTCGGATGGCCAGCTGAGCATGGTTTCGATCGCGTCGGCGACGGCTTTCGGATCCGCGTAAGGCACGCGCAAACCGGATGCTTCGTCGGGCCTAACATCGGGCTCGGTCAGCGCAACTTCGCGGCCGGGGCCAGTATCCGAAACGATCATCGGCACCCCCATCGCCTGGGCTTCGATCGCGACGCGCGGGAGTCCTTCCTGTTCCGAAATATTGAGCGCGATATCGCTGATCGCGTAGGCGGCGGCGACGTCGCGCACGTGGCCCGGAAAGCGCAATTGATGCGCGACGCCGAGCTTTTCAGCTTGGGCTTCGAGCTGCGCTTTGAAAGCCGGCTTTTCGATTTCGCCCGCTAAAACGCAGACAACATCAGGAGCGCCGCGTTCCTTCAACAGTCCGAGCGCGGAAACAAGATGGTGCTGCGCTTTGCGCGGCGTGATGCGGCCTGCCAATATCAGCACAGGCTTCGACCCATCGGCATCGAGCAACGTCCGAACAGCCGCCAGTCTTTCAGGCGTTAGCAGCGCCGGATCGAAAACGTTAGAGTCAAACGCACGATGTATGACGGCGATGCGCTTTTCGGGCGTGTGGTAGCGCGTGCGGATGAGGTGCGCCATGTAGTCCGACACGGCGATGACGGTGTCGCTGCGCGCCATGACGCTATTGTAGAAATTCTTCAGTCGCGTTTTTTCGGAATATTCGGAATGGTAAGTTGTTACAAATGGCGTGCCGGTGCGCCGCGCTGCGTAAAGGGCGCTCCACGCCGGGGCGCGGCTGCGTGCATGAATTATGGAGACATTCTCGCGGCGAATGATGCTCGCGAGCTCGGAGCCATTTTTTGCGAGAAGAAGCGGATTTTTCGTGGCGAGCGGCATAGTGATATGCTCGGCGCCGGCAGCTTTGAGCTGATCGACGAGCAAGCCGCCTGCGGATGCGACGAGTGCACGATGACCGTTCTTGACGAGCGCGGTTGCGATCTGCAGGCAGCCGAGTTCAGCGCCTCCGGCTCGCATCCGGGGAATGACTTGCAGAACCGTGAAGGTATTTTTCATTTCAGCTCATCAAACGGAGTCGTCAAGACCAACGATGGACAGTCCCTATAAGATTGCATCAGCCGAACCGCAAATCCTTCCTGTCGGGACGGGCCGCGACGCGCGGGAAATCCCGTTCATTGCGCAGCGTCCGGCGAAGTCCGGGGGCCCCGGTCTTTTCTGGCTTTCGGGCTTCATGTCCGAGATGTCGTCGACGAAGGCGACCGCCGTTGCGCAATGGGCCGCCGAGCACGGCCTTTCATCGACGCGGTTTGATTATTCCGGTCATGGAATATCCGCAGACCGTATCGAGGACGGGACGATTGGGCGATGGCTTGAAGAAGCCACGGCGATCTTCTCCGAGGTGACCGAAGGGCCGCAGATCGTGATCGGTTCGAGTATGGGCGGACATATCGCGCTTCTGCTCTTGCGGAAGCTTCTGCGCGAACGCCCTGACGAGGCGGCGCGGATCAAGGCGCTCGTTTTGATCGCTCCAGCTTGGGATATGACGGAAGAGTTGATGTGGAAGCGGTTTCCGGAAGAGACCCGCAGCGAAATTATGGAGCGCGGGTTTTTCCAGCAGCCGTCGGCCTATGCCGCGCCATATACAATTACGCGCCGCCTCATCGAGGATGGCCGCGAGCATCTTTTCGCGCGCCGGCCGTTCAATCCCGGGCGGCCTGTCGTGATCTTGCAAGGCTTGCTCGATGTCGATGTGCCGGCGTCTCACACACGAGAGCTTACGACGTTTCTGACTGGCGATAATGTCAAGTTAATCGAGGTGGCCGATGCCGAGCATCGTCTGTCGCGGCCGCAAGATCTCGATCTGCTGTTCGCAGAGATCGGCAAACTGCTTTAGCTCTATTTGTCATTGCCCGCTGCGGCGTCTGCGTCGGGAAGACCCTCGGCAACAGCGTCTTCGAGGGCATCGGGGCCGATGGATGTGGCGACAGCTTCGGGCACCACCCAAATCCGGAAATCCTGTGTCGCCAGACCGTTGTCGCAAAGGAGAGCAGCGCCGTCTTTGCGACAGCTCGTGTCAGCTGCAATCGTGAAGGCGCCGGCGGAAGCGCCGCGGCTTTCGCCGACTTCGATGACTTCGATGCGCGCGCCAGCTTCTAGCGGGACGCCGCGATAGACGCAGGCGGATTTCCCGGCGCAGGGATCGGACGTCGTCTCCTCCGTCGTGCGCAACGCGACCGCCTGGGTGCGGGGCATGGCGACGGCCGGGGCTTCGATGCCGTTTGAAAGCCAGCAGCGATCATCGATGCAAATGATCGGGTCGGGTTTGAATCCGAGCGGGCCGCTCTCCGTATCGAGCACAAGCAATATGGTCGCTTGCGTTGCGGGCGGACCGGCCGCGTCAGCAGAATTGGCTGAAGGCTCGATATCGGATTTCGAGGGAACGGCTGCAACGGACGGCGCAGGCTGCTTTTCCGCAGGAGGGGAAACAGCAGGTGGCGGAACGGGCTTGGGAATAGCTGAGGGTTCAGCCGCAATCTTCTGGAATTGCTGCTTTTCGCGATCGATCTCTTCGGCGCGCGCCCGTCGAAGCATATCCGCCTCGTACTCGGCGTCGGGCTTGCTCGGAGCCACAGACGGCTTCGGTGCTGGCTTTGTCGATGGCTTGGGCGATGGCTTTGAGGTTTCCTCGTCGCTCGCGTCGGAGAATTTTTGCGCGATCGCCTGCGCCGGATCGATAGGGTCAGCATGCGTCGCAAGCGCTGAAAGCATGACCGCTAGCGTCGCTGCAAAAATTGCTTTCATCGCCATGGCGAAGCTCATGGTCCCGCTCGCATCTGCGTTCCCCGCGGGAGCGCAGTCGTTACGTCTTTACCCCCATTCTGGCGGAATGGGGGAAAAGGTGTGACCGCAAACTAAAAACCGATCGGCTATAGTTCGGCTATGGCCTTCAGTCCTTCAACGTACGTTGGATACGCAAGTTTAACGCCGAGCTCGGATTTCATGCGCGCGTTCGAGACCTTCTTGTTCTCGATATAGAAACTCCGCGCGGCTGGCGACAGGTCGGCGTCGGTGGGATCGGTTGCCGGCGGGCATGGCACGCCCAAGAGTTCGGCTCCATAGGCGATGACGTCTTGCGGAGGGGCGGGAAGGTCGTCTGTCACGTTGAAGATATGAACCCCCGGCGGAAGATCGATGCTCGCCTCGACAGCAGTCGCAATGTCCGTGACGTGCACGCGATTGGTCAGTTGACCCGGCTTGAAGATGCGCCGCGCAGTGCCTGCCTTCAGCTGATCGATGGCGCTGCGGCCGGGGCCATAGATCCCGGGTAGACGATAGATGACGAGAGCTTTGCCGGATGCGCGGGCGAGGTCGATCCAACCGTTCTCCGCTTTGACGCGACGCTGTCCGCGCTCGGTTCCGGGTCGCGTCTCCGTCGTCTCATCCACCCAGTTGCCCGAGGCGTCGCCGTAAACGCCGACGGTCGAGAAATAGCCGATCCAGCGAATGGAAGAACTGGCGGCGATCGCAGCTCCGAAGTGCCTCAGGGCCGGATCGCCTTTAGCGTCCGGCGGAATGGACAGCAGCACATGCGTTGCGCTTTGGAGCGCTTCGGCGACATCGTGGAGGGCGTCAGTTCCATCGAAGAGAAAAGGTTCGAAGCCTTGACCGGCAAGACGCTCGACCTTTTCGACGTGTGCGGTCGTACCCGCG
Organism: Hyphomicrobium sp. 99; assembly: GCF_000384335.2. NCBI lineage: Bacteria > Pseudomonadati > Pseudomonadota > Alphaproteobacteria > Hyphomicrobiales > Hyphomicrobiaceae > Hyphomicrobium > Hyphomicrobium sp. 99. Next base: position 3,815,559 of record NZ_KQ031382.1, on the reverse strand, counting down.
ACGGACCAGCCTTCAGCGAGGAGGCGCCTGCCCAGCTCGTTCGCGCAGTAGCCCAATCCGAAACAGAAGAGCCGGCTCATGCGTGTTGAATTCCTTCGATTGGCAAGGTCCATTCGGCAGCGACTTCGGGATCGCTCTCACGATCTTGATAGCGCTTTTGCAGAGCGTCGATCTCGGCGTCGCTTGCGAGGCGGCGTGAAGCCCAGATCGCCATCGCGCGGACAAGCGCAGAATTGTCTTCCATCAGGGGTTCGATATGGCGAAGCAGCGATCGATCGCCGGAGTTTCCGCAGGCAATCAGCGTATTGCGTACGACGCGGTCGCGTCCTGTCCGTTTGATCGGTGTGCCCGCGAAGCGCAAGCGAAATGCAGCATCATCGAGCGCAAGAAGTTCGGCAAGCGGAGGATTATCCGTTTCGGGGCGCGCGGCGTAACGTATCTCCGTTGCGGTGGTCGCAAACTTATTCCACGGGCAGACCGCGGCGCAGTCGTCGCAACCGAATACGCGATTGCCGATGGGAGCGCGGAATTCCGGCGCGATATGGCCTTTGTGCTCGATCGTCAGGTAGGCAATGCAGCGCCGCGCATCGAGCTGATAGGGCGCAGGGAAAGCGTTCGTCGGACAGACATCGAGACAGCGGCGGCATGAACCGCAATGGTCGTCCAGCCCGGTATCGGGTTCCAACTCGGCGGTCGTCAATACGGCGCCAAGGAAGAGCCAGTTGCCGTGACTGCGCGAAACCAGGATCGTGTGTTTGCCCTGCCAGCCGAGACCGGCTTTGGCGGCCAGCGGCTTCTCCATCAGCGGCGCGGTATCGACAAAGACCTTGACGTCCGCGCCCGATCGCTCAGCGAACGAACGCGCTAGCGATTTGATTTTTTTCTTCAGCACATCGTGGTAATCGCGGCCTTTGGCATAGACTGATATCGCTGCGTTCGACCGGTCGCGCAGGGCATCGAGAGGATTGCTCGGCGGCGCATACGATTGTCCGAAGATGATGGCGCTCTTCGCTTCTGGCCAAAGCTTCAGCGGACCGCTGCGGCGATCGGCGTGCGTTTCCATCCAGTCCATGTCGCCATGACGGTTCTCGCTTAGAAAGTGCGCCAGTCGTGCGCTGAGTTCCGTATCGTCAGTCAGCCGTGCGATGCCGACGGCATCGAGCCCAAGCTTCGACGCTTCGGTGCGGATCATGTCCGCGAGATCGGAACCTGATTTACGGGCGTCGAGCATACGAGCGATTTAGAAATCGAGATCGGAATAGGCAAGAGGCGGAGCGGTTCCCGGAACGCGGTCGCTGAGCAAGGCCCGGAAAGACGGCCGAGACTTTATCCGCTGGTACCAGACTTTAACTGTGGGGTAGTCGTTCCACGGTATCTCGCCAAGATAGTCTGCGGTCGAAATTTGAGCCGCAGCCGCGAAATCCGCAAAGCTCAGTTCGTCACCGCCGATCCAACGCCGGGTGTCGGCGAGATAGCCTGTGTAGGATAGATGGTATTTGAGGTTGGCGCGAACGGCGCGCAGAATTCCGGGATCGGGTGCGACCGGGCCTGAGGGAAGCATGGAGCTATAGACCTTCTCGATCAGCAGTTCGCGCGTGACTTCACGGTCGAATTTTCCCTGATACCAGTCGATGAGGCGGCGGACTTCCGCGCGGTCTTCTCGATTGCCTGGGATGAGCGGCGGCGGCCCCGGCGCAACCATCGTTGCTACGGGGAGCACTTCTTCAGCGATGAATTCCGAGATCGAATATGCGCCGCACAGGATCAGGCCGTTCTCGAATTCGAGAACCGGCATCTCACCCGCGGGGTTCTTTGCAAGAAAGCTCTGGCGCCACTCCCACGGATTTTCGTCGATGAGCTGAACTTCAACGCCATATTCGGCAAGCGCCAATCGAATGGACCGAGAACGCGGACAGAGGCGATACTGCGTAAGTCGCGGGGGCATGGGATTCCTATTTTGCTGGCGACGTTATTATACACCCGCTGTCGTCGATTCGATGGCAACTCGGCTAAACGCCCTCTTTGGTATTGCCGCTTTTTCTGTTAACGCTCCCCCGCTTTCGAGGTGCGGGGTCAGCATAGATGGAAACGTGGCAAGTCGTACTGCTGGGGCTGATCGAAGGTCTGACGGAATATCTACCGGTTTCCTCGACGGCGCACCTTCTCCTGGTGGAAGACGTCATGGGTGTGACGTCTGCAGGACGCACCTTCGAGGTGCTGATCCAGCTCGGCGCGATCCTCGCCCTTCTGACGGTTTATGCCGGAAAGCTCTGGCATCTCGCCGTCGATTTCCCGACAAATGCCCGAACGCGGCGTTTTGTTTTTGCGGTGTTGATCGCGTTTCTGCCGGCGGTGTTCATCGGCGTCGCTGCACATCGGATCATCAAGGAAGTTCTGTTCGAGTCGCCACTGATCATGTGTCTGGCACTCGTTGTCGGCGGTATCATTCTGCTTGTCATCGACCGGATAAAGTACAAGCCGCGCTTCACGGACGTCATGGATATTCCTTTGACGACGGCGCTCATTATCGGCTTTGCCCAGTGTCTCGCGATGATCCCAGGCGTTTCGCGGTCGGGCTCAACAATTGTGTCTGGGGTGTTGCTCGGCGCGGATAAGCGCACGGCTGCGGAATTTTCATTCTTTCTCGCCATGCCGACGATGACCGGCGCATTTGCCTACGACCTCTACAAGAACTGGTCGATTTTGACGCCCGACGACATGAGCCACATCGTGCTCGGATTCATCGCGGCGTTCGTAACGGGCGTCATCGTCGTCCGTTACATGCTCGACTTCATCTCACGACGCGGGCTGTCGTTCTTCGGCTGGTGGCGCCTGCTTGTCGGCGGCATCGGACTGGGCGCTATCGCTGTCCTGCACTGACGCATTTTTGATTGCGCTCGGCGACTCGCGTTCCGCGAGCCGGCCGCCGAGCGCGTTAAGCTGCGTGGGACGCCAGGGGCTTCGTGAGCACGCTCCGGAGGCTTTCGACGTCCTTGGCGCTACGCAGACCTTCGAGGGTCGCGGGGTCGCGGACGAGCCGGGAAATGCGCGCTAAGGCCTTCAGATGATCGGCTCCGGCGTGTTCGGGCGCCAGAAGAAAGAACAGAAGATCGACGGGTTCACCGTCGTGGCTTTCGAAGGCAATGGGACGTTCGAGGCGCGCGAACAGGCACGTGATCTTCGTCACGGCCGGAAGCTTGACGTGCGGTATCGCGATCCCACGGCCAAGGCTCGTGGAACTCAGCCGTTCCCTCTGCAGCAGTGCTGCATAGATGTCGCCAGCAGTCGCACCCGTCAGGGCCCCAGCCTTTTCGGCGAGGGCGTACAGCGCCTGCTTTTTGTCCTCCGCCGCAAGACGCGGAATGATCGCGTCAGGGGCGAGCATGTCTTCGATATTCATTCAGGCTCCATCCACGATGATATGGCCGCCAATGTGGCTACCGAGCCAGATCCTGGTCGGTCTCCACATTGCATTGATTAAAATAAATAAACTGCCCTCAGTCCGCATGTTCCGGCGCGATGGCACCATTTGCCTTCGCTGCCACTGGGATATCGGCGTCGATCCACCCAATGTGCCCGTCACTACGCCGGTAAACCACATTCAGCCCGCCGTGGGCAGCGTTCCTGAAAATCATGAAGGACGCTTCCGACAAGTCGAGCTTCAATACTGCTTCGCTAACCGTCATATGACTAATGTTGCGCTGGCCTTCGGCGATAATAAGCGGATTCGCTTCGTGCTGCTCGGGTTCGTCGTCGTCGCCCAAGCTCACGATATAGTCGCGTGCTTCGATGTCGACCTTGCGACGTGCAGCAGCAGCCGGCGAGGTATGATGCTTAATGCGGCTCTTATAGCGCTTTACGCGCGTCTCCAGCCGGTGTGCGGCGGAATCGACGGAGCTGTAAGCGTCTCCACCTTCGCCATGCGCCTCGAGCAGAAGTCCGCCCGCAACATGGACCGTGCATGATGTTTTGAAGACCTCGCGCTCGCGTTCGAGCCGAATGTGGCCGTTCACTTCGCGAGAGAGAAACTTTTGGAGGATGCCCCGGATCTTGTCGCCGGCGTAGTTTTGGAAGGCATCGCCGACTTCGATGTTTTTACCAGTGATTTGAATTGTCATGAAAATGCCTGTTCTGCACTTACCGAGGCTGCGTTCGCCGTTATCGAGCGCAATTTGCTCCGGGGCTCCGAGCTGCCTTTTCTGAAGCCTCGGGAGCGTATGACCGACACTCAACCCAGCCTCTAACAATATAATCGATAGGCCCCCCGGGATGGCCTGTCAAATCACGCTTTGGGCTTCAAATGTAACGAAAATCCCCATATTTTTCATATGCTTATAAGCGGCGCGTCAGGCGAAGTCGCCGAGGCGTTCAACCAGTTTCTTGTCGCGGCGGCGTTGCACGGAGGAGGGTATGCGCATCGCTTCGCGATATTTTGCGACTGTGCGTCGGGCGATCTCGATGCCCTCGCCCCGCAAGCGGTCAACGAGCTGATCGTCGGAAAGCACGTCGTCGGCACTTTCTGCGTCGATGAGCTGCTTGATCCGGTGACGAACGGATTCAGATGAATGGGCTTCACCGTCGGCTGCCGAGGCGATGGCCGACGTGAAGAAATACTTGAGTTCGAATATCCCCCTGGGCGTCGCGATGTACTTGTTCGACGTCACGCGCGAGACGGTCGACTCATGCATCGAGATCGCGTCCGCGATCACCTTGAGGTTGAGCGGTCGCAGATACTGAACGCCGTACATGAAGAAGCTGTCCTGCTGACGCACGATTTGCTCGGCGACCTTCAGGATCGTCCGCGCTCGCTGATCCAAACTCTTCACGAGCCAATTGGCGTTCTGCAGACAATCGAAGATGTAGCCCTTGTCGCGTTCGTTCGTCGCGGACTTGGCGATGCGCGTGTAGTAGGTGCGATTGACCAGAACGCGCGGCAGAGTGTCGCCGTTCAGTTCGACATGCCATCCACCGTCGGAGGCGGCGCGGACGATGACATCTGGCACCACCGGCTGAAGCTGGACGGCGCCGAATTTCAGGCCGGGCTTGGGATTGAGCCGCTTGATCTCACGGATCATATCGGCAAGCTCGTCCATATCGATGCCGATCGCCCGTTTGAGCGCTGGGATATTCCGGCTGGCGAGCAGATCCAGATGTGCCAAAAGCTGCGCCATCAAAGGATCGTAGCGATTTTGGTCCTTGAGCTGGAGCGCGAGGCACTCGGCCAGCGACCGGGCGAAAATACCGGGAGGGTCGAACGTCTGAAGCTTGCCCAATACGCTTTCGATCAATTCGAGCGGCGCACCGAGACGCTGAGAGAGCGCCTCAAGGTTTGCAGGGATATAGCCGGCCTCGTCGACCAGATCGATCAAGTACTGACCGATGAGCCGTTCGACGGGGTCGCTCACGGTTAACGGCAACTGGCTGCCCAAGTGATCCCTGAGCGAAACTTGATTGGCGACGAAATCCTCGAGGTCGTTGTCTCCGTCGCTGCCGTTATGCATGCGCTGTGAGACGTTAGCCCAACTCAGCCCGGAGGCGGCGGCCGCGTTCGAGCCTGGTTCGCCTGTTCCCGGCTCTTGGAAGACATTTCCAAAATCAACATCCAGGCCGCCGGTATGATCGTTGACAGGCTCGCGCAGATCGAGCCAGCGCTCGTCGGCGGCGCTTTCCTCTGCGCGTTCAACGATCGGCTCATCGGCGGGTTTAACGTTTGCGGTGTCATCGCGCTCGAGGAGCGGGTTTCGTTCGAGTTCTTGGTCGACGAATTCCGTGAGTTCGAGATTGGAGAGCTGCAGGAGACGGATCGCCTGCTGCAGCTGTGGCGTCATTACCAGCTGCTGGCCTTGTCTCAGCTCTAATTTTGCTGAAAGCGCCATGCGCTAATCCGCTGCTCCGTTTGTGCAAACTCGGAGCCAAAGGTACTCAACGCGCGTTAACGAACATATCGCCAAGGTAGACTCGCCGCACATCTTCGTTCGATATGATTTCAGAAGGATTGCCCTGTGTCAGAACTTGACCATCGTAAATAATATATGCGCGGTCGATCAGGCTTAATGTTTCACGAACGTTATGGTCGGTGATCAACACACCAATACCGCGTTCGGTCAAGTGGCGAACCAGTTGCTGAATGTCCCCGACGGCTATGGGGTCGATGCCGGCAAACGGTTCGTCCAGCAACATGAACGACGGCCGGGAGGCCAGGGCGCGGGCGATTTCGCAGCGTCGCCGCTCACCGCCCGAGAGGGCCATTGCTGCCGACTTCCTCAGCCGAGTGATGGAAAATTCCTCGAGCAGGCTATCGAGTTGCTCTTGGCGGGCCTTGCGGTTTGGTTCGATCAACTCGAGGACGGCCATGATGTTCTGCTCGACCGTCAGTCCACGAAAGATCGAGGCCTCCTGAGGGAGATATCCGACGCCGAGGCGGGCGCGCTGGTACATCGGCAGCTTAGTGACGTCCTCGCCGTCGATCGTGATGCGCCCCTCGTCGGCGGCGACGAGGCCCGTGATCATGTAGAAAACAGTGGTTTTGCCAGCGCCGTTCGGGCCCAAAAGGCCAACGGATTCGCCGCGGCCGACGGCCAGGTTCACGCCCTTGACGACCATCCGCTTGCGGTATGATTTCTTCACATCGAAAGCCGTGAGCCATCCGTCCGCGCCGATGGCGTGCGGATCGTCGGCGGAGGGTGCAGCCCCTGCGCTCACGCCATTCGTGTCGCCGGCGCCGTTGACGCCCGCGCCATTCGATTTCGAATTCGATCTGAGGCGAATTGGTAAAGCCTTAAACACCCGATACCTCGCAGCCCTTCGTGCACTGTCGCCGCGGTCTCAATGTCGCCAAGCCGTTCGCAAGGTCAAGGTGACGTACGGACCTGCCAGCTATCCGCCTGAATTTTCGATTTCTTCAATTGGCCAGGATAAAAGACGGCGCTGGGACGTTCGGCCTTGAAGACCTCGCCGTTTCCGCCGCCGTCGCGGCTGGTCATCAGCGCTCCGCTCGTGGCCGTCGGCTCAGTCTTGATCGTCGCCTCGCCGGTGTTCATGTCGATCACCAGCCTCGTTCCATTGACGATATTCTTGCCTTGGGTCAGCACGACGGCGCCGCCGAGCGTCGTCAGGTTTTTCTTGACGTCGACTTCAGCCCAGTCGCCGGTAGCGGTTTGTCCGTCCTTGGCCGTAACCACGACCTTCTTCTTTGCGGTCAGATGCGTCAACGACGCGGCCGCGCCTGAAGCGGCCTGATCGCCAGTCGAACCGATACCGGCATTACCCGTGTAGAACGCTGTCAGCTCCTGTGACCGCATCGAAATGCTTCCCTGCACGGCCGAAACGTTGCCTGTGAACAAGGCCGTCTTTGCGACGTCATCGACGTCGAGCTTGTCGGATACGACATCGTACGGCGAATTCGGATCCGTCTTGAACGCCGCACCGAACGACATTCCGTCGCCGCTCTCCTGATCGTCCTCCGCCGGCTGCGCGCCTGCCTTGGCTGACGGCCGCACGAAATGCGCGGTGATGCGTCCGACGCTCGTTCCGGAGACGGGATCGGCCGGGGACGTCAACTGCATTTTGCTCGTCGTGCGGTGGTAGGTCAGCCGGCGGCCTCTGAGCACATTCGCTCCCTGTGTCACCACGACGGAGCCGGTCAAAACCATGGTCTGAGCCGTTTGATCATAATCGACGCGATCGCCGACGGCTTTCTTATCGTCGCCTTGGGTCAGTACGACGTCGCCTTCGAGAACGGCGGTGTTCGAAATCGTATCGAAGAGTGCCGTGTGGCTGGTCGCCGTTTCACCATTGGGCTGCTTCAAAACGACGGAATCGGTTGCGAGGATTTGCTTGACCTTCGTCCCTTGATTGCCGGCGTCCGGCGAAACAGGCTTCGCGGCGTTGCCGCCTTCCGGGGCGACCGAGCCTTCATAGGTGACGGTCATTTCCGGGGCGCTCATCGTGGCTCCGGCCTGAGTGGCGACCACTTTACCCGTATAGAATGCGGTTTTCTTGACGTCGTCGATATCGAGACGATTGGATTCGACGTCGACCGGCTCGCCGGGCTTTCCGAAGGGAAGCGATTGCTGCGCCGATGGATCATTCGTGGAAGGCTGGGCTTCCTTCGGCTTCATGTGCGTGCGCACATTTTCGACGAACGTATATTCCTTGGCCTTTTGGCGGATGGTCAGCTGATTGGACGTGATTTGTCCCGCGCCCATCAATATCGTCGATGGCTGATCGGACGTGATGATGTTTTCTTTCGTCTTGATCGTCGCGCGCGTCAGCTGCGCGGTCAGTCCTCCGTCGCCCGTCACGTGGATCGAATCGTAAAGCTCGAGAATGTTCGTGCTGTTGTCGAACAGTCCGCGGGTCGCGACGAGATTGGTCTTCTGCTTCTTGGCATCCGTCAGTTCGCCGGTGATGCCTTGCAGATGAATGGCCGACATCGTCTTCAGATCTTGCTGCGCCGTCTCCGCCTTCACCCAGTAGCGGCCGCCGTCGGCGTTGAAGCCTTCGTAATGCGGGTTATGCATCTTGAGATTATCGGCAACGATTTGCGGAACTTCGAGCGGCGGCAGCGACGGTCCAATTCCGGCATTGCCAAGAATGTTCACGGTTGAAATTACTGCTGTGGCGACAGCGGCGAGGGGCAGCGCAATCTTCAAAATGCGAACGCGCCTGGAATGACGATGAGCCGCCAACCGGCTTTGCGTGCGATCGCCACCTATGACAATGGCGTGGCCGGATGCACGCGCATGACCACCAGCTGCAGCCGTATTATTCGATGTGACAGCCGCTGTGGCCATGAAGTTCCCCCTAAGGCCTCTAATCTCACCGGTAATTGGGGAGACTTTGGGACCTTATGCTCCGACCCCGGCCTCGGCCGAGTTCAGTGCGCGAATATGTCGTCTTCCTCGAACCCGGCGAGGTCGAGGCGGGCCCGCGTGGGAAGGAACTTGAAGGCCTTATCGGCCAAGTCTTCCCGGCCTTCTCTCGCGAGCATCATATCGAGCTTCGTCTTGACCGCGTGAAGATGCAGGACATCGTTCGCGGCATAGGCTTTTTGACTATCCGACAGTTCCGATGCGCCCCAGTCGCTGCTCTGCTGCTGCTTGGAAAGCTCTATGCCGAGCAGTTCGCCAACGAGGTCCTTCAAGCCGTGGCGGTCCGTGTAGGTGCGAGACAGCTTCGAAGCAATTTTGGTGCAATAAATGGGTGTTGTTGCAACTCCGAGATATTGCTCGAGCACCGCGATATCGAAGCGGGCGAAATGAAAAATCTTGAGAACCTTTGGATCGGTCAGGAGGGCTTTGAGACGCGGGGCGTCATACTCCTTGCCGTCGAACTTCACGAGATGGGCCGTGCCGTCTCCACTTGAGAGCTGCACCAGGCACAAGCGATCGCGATGGGGGTTCAGTCCGAGCGTCTCGGTGTCGATCGCGACGCCATTCGGAAACGACAGGCCCGCGGGCAAATCACCTTTGTGAAGCTTGATCTTGGGCGCGGTCATTTCTTCATTTCCGTCGTCGTCGCCGCGGCGGTCGAGATAGCTCGTCGCGATGCCACGAGCCTCGCCAAAGTCATCTTGCCGGAGGCTAAATGATTGATGTTGTTACGCTCTAGGACTCAAAGCGAGATAGGTCTGTAGCATTCGGCGGAGGCCGAGAGCAAGAAGCGGCTTTTAGGGGACAACAGCTTCGACAAATAGCGACCTGGTTGAATGCCTTCAGCGCGAAATGGCGCCGTTCATCATTTGGCCGAAGCGGAAGGCGGTTCGGAGGCTGCTGCTGACGGTTCTAGGTCGGTTCGTCGGGGGCTGGTTCCCGTATCGATCGTCACTTCGACCGACATTCCAGGCCGGACGAGCGTGCCGAGCGCCGGATTTTGATCGAGAACGATCTTCACGGGAATGCGTTGGACGACCTTCGTGAAATTCTCCGAGGCGCTCTCCGGCCGCTGTGCAGCGAGAATGCTGGTGGTCGCCGGAGCCCAGCTCTCGACGTGGCCTGTCACCATCAGATCCGGAAAGGCATCCACCTTTACGCGCGCAGTCTGTCCGGCCCGGATATTGGTCATTTGCGTTTCCTTGAAATTCGCGATGGCCCAAACATTCGGAAGCGAAACGACGGTGATCACTTGCGAGCCCACTCCGACGAACTGTCCGGGGCTAACGTGACGCTGGCCGACCATACCATCGACCGGCGACAGAATTCGCGTGTTGGTCACGTTGTTCTGAGCGAGGGCGGCTGCAGCTTTGGCCGCGCGCAGCTGTGCCTCGAGCTGCACCTGCGCGAGATCGAAGCTTGCGAGAACGGTCTTTTGCTGGTCGCGCTGAGCTTTGCTGAGAATCAACTGGGCTTCGCTCCGTCGCGCGCCGCTATCTGCTTGTTCGACCCGTTGAGCGGTTCCGATGTCGCTCGTTTTCATTAGCTCGTGCTGGCGTTTCGCTTCGAGCGTTGAGCGATCGACGTCGGCCTGGGCCGCATCTATCGCCGCTTCAGCCTGACGTACGAGGCTTTGCTGGCCTTCTTTACGATTGGCGAGATTATCGAGGTTCGCCTGCGCCGATGCGACGTTCGCTTGGGCTTGAACGAGCGCGGCGTTGTAATCGGACGCGTCGATTTCGGCGATGATATCGCCCTTCTTCACAGCCTTGAAGTCGGTTGCGGGAACAGTTCTGATGTAACCCGATACCTTAGTGGCGAGGGGTATGACGTCGCCTGCGATATGAGCGTCGTCAGTCGTTTCGAGTGTGCTTGTCGCTGGTTCGCTGTAGGCGGCTCGGGTCCAGCGGTCATCTTGTCCGGTCAGATGCCACGTCAGAATTCCGGCTGACACGACGGCGAGAACGCTGAGCATTCTCAGAACCAACGTGCGAACGTGGCTTGCGTAGCGAGGCGCATGCGCGCCATCCATCTCTTGTCCCCCGTTCGCGCCATCGGTCATAGCCTTCTCCTGGCTCTCCCGGAAGAAACGTTCCGACCGCCGGGCTCGCTGTCGTTAAACGCGACCGGCGTGCCGGTTCCGTTGGCATCGATCGCCGCGCGGTGCGGAATGATCTCTATGCGGACAGAAAGTTGTTACTTCCAGCTCGCGCGGAGGTTCCGCGCGTGTCCGGCCTTTCAGGCGCGGCATCCATCGAGGAACAACTTCGAGCAGATACGTGCTCTCGTTTTGATTTCTTCGGGCGAAGGGGCGGGGCTCAATCCAAGCATCGCGGTGCGCTGCAGGTCCATCACCATCATTCCCCGCAGCGCGCTGACGGTCGCGGCAGGATCATCAAATTTTAACAATCCGCGGCTGCGCAGGCCTTCCAGCCATTGCGTCATCGCACTCGTAGTCTGCGCGACGGCTACCTCATGGAAGGTGGCGGCGAGTTCGGGAAAGCGGTCGCTTTCACTGATGACCAGCCGGAGCATCGCGATCGTTTCCTTGGCGAGGGCCAGGGTGCCGAACGCGATGAGAAAGCGCTCGACGGCTTCCCCGAGGTCCATGTGGTCAAGGTCCGAGGGCTCAACTGCCAGCATGAAGCGGCCGGTCCGGTCAGCGATGACCTTTTTGAAAAGATCCGCCTTGGCGGGGATGAGGCGATACATCGTTTTGGTCGAAATGCCGGCGCGCTGGGCGACATTTCCCATCGTGGTCGCCGCATAGCCGTTTTCCTGGAATTCGGCGGCTGCGGCCTCAACCAGCAGGTGCAGCGTCTCCTCGTCGGGCCGGATTTGCGGGCGCCCGCGGCACCGTTTTGGTGCCGCACTATTTTGTCCCATGACTATTTTCCAAATTCCTGTTGACATCCATTCTATAGTTCCTATTTTGGAAAACATCAAGTTTCCTAACGGTCGCGGCAAGGATGCCGCGGTCGAGCCGAGGGACAAATGCCATGGGCCATCATCCCAATGCTGTGACGGCGGAAAGAGAAATTTCTGGCGCTGAAACAATGCGTTACGTGCCGTTGTCGGGGCAGAAGAAGCCGCACGCCGAAGATCTCAAGGCGCCGGGTGGCGATAGCGAACCTGTTGAAGCGCAGCTCCCCGTTCATGCTCCGAAGAGGTCGCGCGGGGTGCTTATTGCGGGCGCGAGCCTCGCGGTTTTGGCGGCTGCCGCATACTTCGGTTGGCAGTACTGGACTGTTTGGCGCTTCGAGGTCGCAACGGACGACGCCTACGTTCAGGCCGACAATACGACGATCGCGCCGAAGGTGTCGGGCTATCTCTCGGACGTTCTCGTTGGCGACAACGAAGTGGTGAATGCCGGTCAGGTGCTGGCGCGTATCGATGATCGCGATTTCAAGGTCGCTCTCGATCAGGCGAAAGCGGACGTTCTGGCCGCTAAGGCCGCGGTTGCGAATAAGCAGGCGTCGCTCGATGCGCAGCAGTCCATCATCGATAGCGCCAAGGCGACGATCGACGTCGATCGCGCCAATGAGACCTTCGCCGAGCAGGACGATCAGCGTTACGCGCACCTCGCGAGCACGGGCTATGGCAGCGTGCAGAACGCACAGCAGGCGACGTCCCGGATCGCTGGAGCGCGCGCCTCGATTGCGCGCGACACGGCGGCACTCGCAACGGCGACGAAGCAGACAGACATTTTGAAAGCGGAGCTTGCGCAGGCGCAGGCGACGCTGGCGCACGATGAAGCCGTGCAGCGGCAGGCGGAACTCAATCTTTCCTACACGAACATTCTGTCGCCGGTGGATGGCACTGTCGGGAACCGCACGTTGCGTGTCGGTCAGTACGTTCAGGCTGGAACTCAGCTTATGGCCGTCGTGCCGACGTCGGCTGCCTACATCGTCGCCAATTACAAAGAGACGCAGCTTGCGGATGTTCGCCCTGGTCAGGCGGTGAACGTCGAGGTCGATATGTTCCCTGGCGTTGAAATTCCAGGGCACGTCGATAGCCTTGCTCCTGCCAGCGGTCAGCAGTTTGCGCTTCTGCCGCCGGACAATGCGACGGGCAACTTCACAAAGATCGTGCAGCGCATTCCCGTGAAGATCACCCTCGACAGGGGCAATCCTCTTGCTGGCGAGCTTCGTCCGGGCATGTCGGTCTATCCGACAATCGAAACTAAAAAGACTCACGAAACCACGGCGTCGATCGCAGCGAAATGAAGGTGGGAACACCTTCGCCGCGTGCGGGAGTAAGCAGTTATGGCAAGCACGGTTCAAACAGCAGCCGGTGCACATTTTCCAAAGGCACCGGCTGACATTGCCGATAAAGCAAGTCTGACGACTTGGATCGCCGTCGTCGCCGGCATGATCGGCGCGTTCATGTCGATCCTGAACATTCAAATCACCAATGCGTCCCTTCTCGATATCGAAGGCGGTATCGGGACGGGCGCCGACAACGGTGCGTGGATTTCGACGTCGTATTTGATCGGCGAAATCATCGTCATTCCTCTGACCGGATATTTCAGCCGTGTTTTCGGGTTTCGCCGGTACATGATCGCCAGCACTTTCTTCTTCGCCGTGTTCTCGATGGCGTGCGCGTTCGCTCACGATCTCGGCACGATGATCGCGATGCGCGGCCTTCAGGGTTTTGCCGGCGGCGTGCTGATCCCGATGGCGTTCACGATGGTCGTGACGAAGTTGCCGAAGCCTCAACAACCCGTGGGTTTGGCCCTTTTCGCCATAGCCGTCACGTTTGCTCCCGCGATCGGCCCAACGATCGGCGGATATCTGACGGAGAACTATGGCTGGCAGAAAATTTTCTTCATCAACGCAATTCCAAGCGCGATCATGATCATCGCGCTGTGGTTCACGCTCGAGAAGGACAAGATGCAGCTTGGTCTTCTCAAGGAAGGCGATTGGGCCGGCATCATCACGATGGCAATCGGGCTTTCGTCGCTGCAGACACTGCTTGAAGAGGGCAACAAGGATGACTGGTTCGGGTCGCCCTTCATCGTGAAGCTCGCGGTTATCGCGGTGGTGTTTTTGGTGGCGTTCGTGTGGATCGAGCTTGTCGTGAAAAAGCCGCTGGTCGATCTCAGGCTTTTCAGAAACCGGAATTTCGGTGTCGGCACCGTCGCGAACATGCTCGTCGGCTTCGCGCTGTTCGGGACGGTCTACGTGCTGCCGCAGTATCTCGGGCAGGTGCAGGGTTATAACGCCGAGCAGATCGGGAACGTTCTCGCGTGGACCGGCTTGCCGCAGTTACTGATTATCCCGTTCGTGCCTCTGCTGATGAAGCATTTCGATGTGCGTTATATCGGCGTTGCAGGCATCGCGCTCTTTGCGCTCAGCTGTTTCATGAACGTCAACATGTCACTCGATTATTCCGGTGATCAGTTCTTCGTGCCGAATATCGTGCGCGCTGTTGGTCAGGCACTCATCCTGACGCCGCTGACGGCCATCGCGACTTCAAGCATCGCGCCGAAAGATGCAGCCAACGCTTCCGGTCTTTTCAACATGCTGCGTAACCTGGCCGGCGCCGTCGGCACCGCTGCACTCGAAACCATCATCACGAAGCGCGAGCAATTTCACTCGAACATCATCGGACAATCGGTGACGGTCTATCGGGACGATGTTCGGCAGCGGCTCGACGAGATGACCCGCTATTTCATGTCGCACGGCATTTCCGATGTGGCGATGGCCAAGCATCAAGCGGTGATCGCTCTCGGCAATACGGTCAAGCGTCAGGCGCTGGTCATGGGCTTCAGTGATACGTTTGCCGTGATCGCGGTCATGCTCGCGATCGCTGCGGTGGCGCTGCTTTTCGCAAGAAAGGCGCCACCTAGCGGCGGCGCCTCTGTTGCTCATTGATTGTGGCTTCGTAGCGGAAAGGAAGAAAGATCTGACTTAGTTCGCAGCCGCTTTCTTTTCAGGCGACCAGATCTGAGCTTCGCTGGCCTTGATCTCTTTCGGCAGAACGCCCTCTGCAAAGAACACGTCGGCGATTTTCTGCTCGTCGGTCAGGTTTTCAGCAACGACAGGCTGCACCTCGTAGCTACGCCGGCTGTTTGCGGCCGTAACGATCGCCTCATCCAGCCCCCAAACGGGCGCCAAGAGCTTGGCGGCGGCTTCCGGATTCTTCTTCGTCCATTCGCCCGATTCTTTGAGCTTCGCGAAGACGATCTTCAGCACGTCAGGCCGCGCAGCGGCGAAAGTGGAGGACGCGAGGTAGTAGCGCCGATAGTCCGCGATGCCCTTGCCGTCAGCGAGAATGCGAACGTCCGATTGCTTTTGGACGGCGGAGACGAATGGGTCCCACGTCGCCCAGGCGTCGACGGCGCCCTTCTCGAATGCGGCGCGGCCATCTGCTGGCGTTAAATAAGCCGGTTCGATGTCTTTGAACTTGAGACCTGCCTGAGCCAGCGCGGCGATGAGCAGGTAATGGCTGCCCGATGCCTTGGCGACGGCGATCTTCTTGCCTTTGAGGTCGGCAACGGATTTGATCGGGGAGTCCGACTTCACGAGCAGGGCTTGGGCCGAGGGTGAAGGTGCTTCCGTCGCGAGATAGGTCAGCTTGGCGCCTGCGGCTTGCGCAAAGATCGGAACTGTATCTGCAACGTCACCAGAGATATCGATGGCGCCAACGTTGAGCGCTTCAAGCAATGGCAAGCCGCTCGGAAATTCCGACCAGGTAATGGATACGCCGAGTTCAGATAGCGCCTTCTGAAGCTCGCCGTTCGCTTTCAGCACATTGATGAGGGTTGAAGACTTTTGAAAGCCAATCCTGACGGTTGTCGGGGCGTCGGCTGCGGCGGCGCCGCTCAATCCTGAAGCCAGGGTCAGCCCAAGAACAGCAAGGCCGCTAGAGAAGTGGCGTCGATTCATATTGATATACCCCGAGTTGTGCCGCGACGAGTTTACGGCTGCAGCCATTGGCTTTGCCCGAGTAAAGCGAAGCCAACACTCGGAACGCCAATACAAAAATTCGAAAAGCTAATCGTTTTTTGTTGTTTGTGATCGCTCGTCCGCTCGTCCAATAAAACAGAGCGTTGCGTTGGATTGTTGGAGGTCGAGATGCTGGCCATCCGAAGCGATGCCTCACGTCGAGGGTTCAAACACCGGGGAAGTTGGTTGTGACGATCGAAGCCGCAGAACGCGCGAATGTCCTTTGGTTTCTGCCGACGCACGGCGACGGGCATTATTTAGGGTCATCGATCGGCGGCCGCCGGGTCGATCTCACTTACTTGAAGCAGATCGCGGAAGCGTCCGACCGTCTCGGCTATTTCGGCGTGCTGTTGCCGACCGGGAGAAGCTGCGAAGACTCGTGGGTGATTGCGTCGGCGCTGTTGCCGCAGACGAAAGATCTGCGTTTCCTCGTGGCGGTGAGGCCGGGGCTTCTTTCGCCTGCGGTCGCTGCGCGCATGACTGCGACGCTCGACCGAATTTCAGACGGGCGGCTGCTCATCAATGTCGTCACGGGTGGTGATCCCGTTGAGAATAAGGGTGACGGCGTATTTCTGGCGCATGACGAACGCTACGAAGTGACCAAGGAATTTCTCGACGTCTACAGGGGGCTGCTGGCGGGCGGCCGCGTCGATTATGAAGGCCGGCACATCAAGGTCGAAAATGGCCAGCTGCTCTTTCATCCCATTCAGACTCCGCACCCGCCGCTCTATTTCGGCGGTTCATCCGATGCCGGGATCGCGGTTGCGGCGGAGCAGGTCGACAAATATTTGACGTGGGGCGAGCCGCCTGCCGAGGTCGCTAAAAAAGTCCAGGTGGCGCAGGCTGCTGCGGCGGCGCGAGGACGCAAACTTTCATTCGGCATTCGCCTTCACGTCATCGTTCGCGAAACGAATGAGCAAGCTTGGCGTGCGGCAAACGATCTTTTGAAGCACCTCGACGAGAAAACGGTCGCGGCGGCCCAGAAGACATTCGAGCGGATGGATTCGGTTGGTCAGAAGCGCATGCTGGCGCTCCACAGCGGAAGCCGAGACAAGCTCGAAGTCAGTCCCAATCTCTGGGCGGGTGTCGGATTGGTGCGGGGCGGCGCGGGTACGGCGCTCGTCGGCGATGCCGAGACGGTCGCGGAACGCATCAAAGAGTACATGCGTGTTGGCATCGACACGTTCATTTTCTCCGGTTATCCGCATCTCGAAGAGGCGTACCGGTTCGCGGAACTCGTCTTCCCGCTGCTGCCGTTAGCCGATGGCTCTCGCGATCACCGGCGACGGGACAATCCCGGCGGCCCGGTCGGCGAGACGATCGCAAACTCGATTCTTCCGCAGGAACGTCAGCGGGGGCAGTCATGAGCCGGACTTCGCGCGGCGAAAGCATTATCGAACGTCTGACGCCTTGGTTATTGCCGGTTTCGGTTCTCGTTCTTTGGGAACTCGCCGCTCGAGTGGGCCTGATCGAGCAACGCGTGCTTCCGGCTCCGAGCCAAGTCGCGGTGGCCTTCTGGCACACCGCAAAGGACGGCACGCTCGCCCATAACGTGTTCATCAGCTTCAATCGCGCCATTGTGGGTCTTGCGATCGGCGGAAGCCTGGGATTTCTTCTCGGCGTTCTCAACGGTGTGTCGCGTCCGGCAGAACGGTTTCTTGATTCCGGACTGCAGATGCTGCGCAACATTCCGCATCTTGCCATCATCCCGATGGTGATCCTGTGGTTCGGGATCGATGAGACTGCGAAGGTGTTTCTAGTCGCTGTAGGAACCATGTTCCCGATCTACCTCAACACGTTTCATGGAATACGCACGATCGATCGTGGGTTGATCGAAATGGCGAAGGTGAACGGGCTCGGTCCTTTCGCGATTTTTTGGCGCGTGGTTCTGCCGGGTGCAATGCCTTCGGTGCTGGTCGGCTTGCGCTACGCTCTCGGAATCATGTGGCTGACGCTGATCGTGGCTGAAACGATCTCGGCGACGTCCGGTATCGGATACATGACGATGAATGCGCGTGAATTTCTGCAGACCGACGTCGTCGTGCTTGGCATTCTCGTATATGCGCTGCTTGGGAAGGCAGCGGACGTAGCGACGAAGCTGATCGAGCACCGGGTCCTGGCGTGGCATCCAGCCTATCACAGCACCGGCTCCGTCTCGGCTTAAACAAACGCATCAGGTAATCGCAGCCATGTTGAAGCGAATTGACAGCCGCCGGAAGCTCATCAGCTCGGAGTCTTCCGAGGCCTCCCCGCGCGAAGAAGAGATCAAGCATCTCGGCAAGTCGCTGAAGCTCGAGGGGCTGAAGCGTTCGTTCGGACAACGTGTCGTTCTCGACGGGCTCAGCTTGGACGTTCCCGCTGGCCAATTCGTTGCGATCGTCGGCCGTTCGGGCGTCGGCAAATCAACGCTCATGCGTTTGATCGTCGGCCTCGATCAACCGGAAGATGGACGCGTCGTCATCGACGGGAAGCCGGTCCTCGGGCTCCAGGATTCCGTGCGGCTGCTTTTCCAGGATGCCCGTCTGCTGCCGTGGCAGAACGTCTTGAGCAATGTCGGTATCGCGCGTCAGCCCGGCTGGCGCGAAACCGCCGTCGAAGCGCTCAACGATGTCGGACTCGCCGATCGTCTCAACGATTGGCCGGCTGTACTCTCGGGTGGACAGCGCCAGCGCGTCGCGTTGGCGCGCGTGCTCGTCGGACGGCCGAGCGTGCTTCTTCTCGATGAACCTTTCGGCGCGCTCGATGCGCTCACGCGTGTCGATATGCACGGGCTACTCGAAAGGCTTTGGCTCGATCGCAAATTTACGACGCTTCTCATCACACACGACGTCGCGGAGGCGGTGGCGCTGGCGGATCGCGTCGTCGTCATCAAGAATGGCCGTCTGACCTTTGACGTCGATGTTACGGCGGAAAGACCGCGCGATCGCACGGACCCGCATCTGGCGGCCCTGCAGGCTAGAATTCTCAAGGAAGTCTGATCCGGCGCTATTCGTCGGCGAGCGACAGAGGGCGCGCGACTTGTTCGAGTGGTTTGCCTTCGGCGGCGGCCGCTTTGAGCCAGGCAATGACGGCTGCTGAAAGCATCAGCACCGTACCAATGAGATAGCCTATGAATACGCTATCGCGCGATCCGGTATCGATCAGATGGGCGAGGAACGCGGGGCCGATGAC
Source organism: Hyphomicrobium sp. 99 (assembly GCF_000384335.2). Classification (NCBI taxonomy): domain Bacteria; kingdom Pseudomonadati; phylum Pseudomonadota; class Alphaproteobacteria; order Hyphomicrobiales; family Hyphomicrobiaceae; genus Hyphomicrobium; species Hyphomicrobium sp. 99. Next base: position 3,796,565 of record NZ_KQ031382.1, on the reverse strand, counting down.
GCCGCCCACACCCGTGCCAACAGCATAAAAGAGCGAGATCGCGAACGCGCGGACTTCAAGCGGAAAGGACTCGCTGACGGTCAGATAGGCTGAACTCGATGCCGCCGAACCGAAGAAGAACACGATCACCCATGCGATGGTGAGCGTGGAATACGAGACGAGATTGGCTGCAAACAGATATCCTGTGACGGCGAGCAGCACGCCGGAAACGCTATACGTCATGATCAGCATCGGGCGGCGTCCCCAAATATCAAAGAGCCGTCCGAGGATCAGCGGTCCAAGGAAATTTCCGGCCGCGAATGGAAGAAGATACCAACCGATTTTATCCGTCCGTACGCCGTAAAACGAGGAAAGAACGAGCGCATAGGTGAAGAAGATCGCGTTATAGAAATAGGCCTGCGCGGTCATCAGAGCGAAGCCGACAATCGCCCGCTCGCGGTGTGTTTTCAGAATGGATGTTGCGACTTCCCAGAGTGGCGTATGGGTGCGTGTTTTCAGGCGCGTCGTTTTGATTTCTCCATCATTGAGAAAATGATTTTCCCGATGGAACCTCGCTTCGATGTCACCGATGATTTTTTCAGCCTTCTCTGCCAGGCCGTGTGTGATGAGCCAGCGCGGGCTCTCGGGGATCCAGAGGCGCAGCAGGAAAATGAAAGCGCTCAACCCGCCTCCGATGAGGAAAGTCAGTCGCCATCCCATGTCGGAGGGTATGAGTGCGCTATTGAGCAGGACGACCGAGCCCAAAGCGCCAAGCGCGGCGCCCAGCCAGAAGCTGCCGTTGATACTGAGATCGGTCCAGCCGCGATAGCGGGCAGGCACCAATTCCTGGATCGTCGAATTCACGGCCGTATATTCGCCGCCGATACCGGCTCCGGTGAAAAAGCGAAACAGTGAGAAGCTCAGGAGATTCCATGAGAAGGAGGTGGCGATCGTCGCGATCATGTATGTCGTCAGCGTGATGAAGAAGAGCTTTTTGCGGCCGAGTCTGTCTGTTAGCCAGCCGAAGAATAGCCCTCCGAGCACAGCGCCTGCGAGATAGGCGCTGTTCGTTATTCCGACATCGGTATTGGTGAAACGCAGCGCCGGGCTTTCCTTCAGAGCTCCCGCTATGGCGCCGACAAGCGTGACCTCGAGTCCGTCAAGAATCCACGTGATGCCGAGCGCTGCGATGACGAGGACGTGGAAGCGTCCAAAGGGCAAGCGATCGAGACGCGACGGTATCGTCGTTTCGACGATAGTCCCGCTTTCTGCTTTCTCGCTTGCAACCGGCTTTTGCATGAACCGCAGGACTCGCTGGCGCTTCGCAGGGAAACGCGCGAGCCGCGCGGCGGTTCAGAATTTTCGAAACTGCGGCCTAGACATAGCCTTCTGGCGCGTGGTGAGGCTCATACAGGTCTTCAAGATGGGCAATTTCTTCGTCCGAGAGCTTGAGCGATACGGCCTTTATCGCGTCGTCGAGTTGATGGGGCTTGGTCGCGCCGATGATGGGAGAGGTTACGGCGGGCTTACTGAGCATCCAGGCCAGCGCGACCTGGGCCGGAGAAACGCCTCGCGCTTTGGCAACCTCGAGCACGCGATCGACGACCGGCTTGTCCAACTTCTTCGACTTTTCGTAAAGACGATCCCCAAGCGCATCGTTTTTGGCGCGTTCCGTTTGCGGCTCATTCTGCCAGGGACGTGTAAGGCGTCCTCGCGCTAGCGGCGACCAGGGTGTGACGCCGATGCCCTCGGATTTGCAGAGTGGCAGCATCTCGCGCTCCTCTTCGCGATACATCAGGTTGTAATAGTTCTGCATGGATATGAATTGCGCCCAGCCATTTGCGCGCTGCAAGCCGATGGCTTTCATGAACTGCCAGGCGTACATCGAGGATGCGCCGAGATAGAGCGCCTTTCCTGAGCGCACGACCTCGTCGAGGGCTTCGAGCGTTTCCTCGAGCGGCGTTTCGTAGTCGTAACGATGGATGATGTAGAGATCGACGTAGTCGGTGCCGAGGCGTTTCAGGCTGTCGTCAATCTCGGAAAGTATCGCCTTGCGCGAGAGGCCCTTGCCGTTCGGTCCAAGCCGCATGGGGGAATATACTTTTGTGGCGATGACGACTTCGTCGCGCTTTGCAAAATCGCGAAGGGCGCGGCCGAGCACGCGTTCACTTTCGCCGTGCGAATAGACATTCGCAGTGTCGAAGAAGTTTATGCCGTGTTCCAATGCCGTCTTGATGTAGGGGCGGCTGTCTTCCTCGCTCAATGTCCACGCCCATTTCATGACGCCGCTGTCGGATTGGCCGTAGCTCATGCAGCCTAGGCAAATGCGGGAGACCTCGAGACCGGTGTGGCCGAGCTTGACGTATTCCATGGGTACCTCGCGGCGTGAGTACGTAATCGGGGTGCAGCCGTGATGTAGGCCTCGTTCCCGTCATTGCAAAGGTGTGATGCAGTCTTTGCCCGTCGGGGAGTAGACCCCGCGTGCAAGACGGACGTTCACTGTTGTGGCACTGTTGTGAACAGTGTTGGCAGCGTCGGAAGCTCGCGCGATCGCGTCAGTGTTTATCGATGGCCGGGCGGTGGTGGCGAGGTTTATTGCCACCTTCAAACCATAGTGCGACGGCGGTGGCGAAGATAACGCCTGCCGCGGCTCCGGCGTTGCTCGCGATGACGTTGCCCGCTGCCCATGAGAAAGCGATAAAAGCAAGCGACGGCAGAATGGCGTCGGCTCTCGATTTAGAAAGTGAGGAGGTTATGACCAAGGCGCCGAGGACAGCGCCGATGGCACCAAAATAATAGTAGCAAATGGCGCCGATGAAGACGATGACCAGGGTCACGCCAGCCGTCCCTTAGGAACCGCGAATCGGTAATTACGCGCTCAATTTTACATCGGCTCAAAAATAACGCGTGATGACAATTTAGACAAAAGAGCGCCGACTGTGCCGTTCTATTCGGCAATTCCACTCAAAGAACACCGGACTCTGCGAGAAAGCGATGTCGCGTCCATTTCAACTGTCGCGCTCTCGCCTGCTCCACGCGCTCGCGAAGCTTTCTGATGTGGTTCATCTCGTGCAAATCGATGATCTTGCCCCGGCACGCTCTCGTGTACGAGACAAGTTCATATTCGGCTGCGTTGAGACGGGCAGTTGCTTCACGCTGGAAGAGTGACAGGAGTTTTGTGTCCATCAGGGAGCCCTCTCACTCACGCTATGTGATTTGAAGCGCCCCAAGAAGAGACTTCGTATCGATCTCCACAAGTGCGAAAAATTGAGTGGCTGCGCCAGCCACCTTTCAGATTTCTCTGTGCGCGCATCTTGTCCAGTGATGCTGCAATCGCCACGTCAGGAATAAGCGAACAGGAGGTTATCGTGTCCGGAGATGCTGCTCCCGTCATCATGTTTATCGCAAGTCTCTACGTTTTCGGGGTCGTTCTCATTTACGCCCTGGCGCGAGCCTGGGAGCAGGCGCTATCGCCGCGCGATCGAATGAAAATCGAAAGGGCGCGACCGTCCGTGAATGCGGGTCGAGATCAGATCAACGAACTGTCGGGCCGAGGAAACCGAGACAATTTTCGAGCATGAAAACACGAACGATCGGCGTTGGCTGGAATGTTATGCTCGGTGGATATATTAGCAATTTTCGTCGCTTGTAAAATCGGTCGCGCGTTAACTTCTCGCTGTTGGATTTCTGATATTGTGTGTATACCTCATATCCTCCCCCCGGATTGAGGTTTTGAGCGTGGGCACTCGGCCACCCCTCTTCCCCCCGCCGGGTGCCCACCACTCCATTCAAATCAGCGGGATTACATATCTGCTCGCAACGCGCGCATGATGATGCGGCCTGAGGATTCTTCCGATACGGCGCGCCTCGGTTGATCTTCTGGGATGGCGCGCTTGGGAATTCGTTTTACCCAGCCTGCAACGCGCGGCCGTACGACGACGCCCATCGTTTTGGATTGCTTATCGGTGTGCTCGGCTTCGTCGAGCGCTTTTGCCAGCTCGCCGGCCGAGATTGCTGGCGCCTTTGGAACGACGGGGTCACCAGCTTTCTGCGGGAACCCGACCTGCTTCTGCGAAGTCAATACAACATTCACACGCGTCGGCCGGCTCTTGGCAGAGGGAGCGAGCGCCAGCTTGGTGAGAGCTTCTCGGGCAAGTGCTTCGGCAACCGTCACGACGGTCCATGAGCTAGCCACGATCAAAACGATATAGAATAACGACGCATAAACTCGATTTGACATGGCACAGCCGATTACCTCTGGCTTCGTGCCCCCACACATCAGCCTACCAGAATACGCCCTCCGGCTATGGGTGTTCCCTGGTCGTGATAAAAATCGCCTTAGCGAACATTGCGCAGTTGTTCGTGTCGGCCATCACGGAGCGCGCATAGAGCCCATTGCTGCTCGTATGGCGTCGAGGCCGTCGGTCAGCGCGGCGGGTCCAGGTTGAAGAATTAGCGGCGACTTGATCTCGTGGATCCTGTTTTCGATCACCGCGGGTATGTTCTGCCATCCCTCGCGTGCGCGAATTTTTTCGGGTCTTACTCTTTTGCCGCACCAGGATGCGAGGATGATATCCGGCGACCGCCGGGCCACCTCGGCGGCAGTGACGATACGATCTTTTGCAGCGGCCTCGCTTCGCTTTTCGGGAAAGATATCTTCGCCGCCCGCAATTTCGATCAGTTCGGAAACCCAGCATAGACCGGTTATCAGGGGCTCATCCCATTCCTCGAAATAAACGCGCGGACGGCGGAGGCTCGCGCGCGTTTCAGCACGAATATTTTCGATGCGCTCTTTCAGCGAATTGGCGAGAGCATCGGCTTTCTCGTGGCATCCGATCAGCGCGCCGAGTGTACGGATCATCGCGAAGATGCCAGCGAGATCGCGCTGATTGAAAATGTGAACGGCGAGGCCCGCACGGGCAAGATCTGCGGCGATAGACGCTTGAATGTCCGAGAACGCGAGGACGAGATCGGGCTTTAGCGCTTCTATTTTTGGAATGTCAGCCGACGTAAACGCGGATACACGCGGTTTCTCGCGCCGAACTTGCGGCGGACGGACCGCATATCCTGAAACACCGACGATCCTATCCTGCTCGCCGAGAAGGTATAGCGTCTCGACCGTCTCTTCGGTAAGGCACACCAGCCGGCGAGCGGGGAAGTTGCGCATGTGGTTTAATCCGGGTGGTGGATCGTTTTGAGTTTGGGGCAATGAGTCATCATATCGTGTCTATCTCCGGCAGGGTGGCTAGGCGAAATTTTTTCTTGGTGTTCCTGATTTTTTGCGCGGCGATTGCGCCCCGCGCGCGGGCAGCGAATGTTGAGCTGACCTATCTCTTTCACGAACCGGCGAAAGCATCCGAACGTCCGCCTTTGATCGTCTTGCTTCATGGAAGCGGTGCTGATGAAAGCGATATGATAGGCCTCTGGGCGCAATTGCCGGAAGGCTTCATCGTTGTTTCGCCGCGCGCGCCTTTCGGTGACCCGGCTCACGGCTATCGTTGGTATCGCAAGGGAACATCAACCGCGGCGGATATCCGGCTCAGCCGTGGAGCAATCGTCAGGGTTGTCGAAGCGGCGATCGATCGTTTTCACGCCGATCCTCAAAGGGTTTTTCTGGCGGGTTTCAGCCAGGGGGCGGTGCTCGTCTACCATGCTGTTCTGTATGAACCTGGCAGGTTTCGCGGTGCTGCAGTTCTCAGCGGCTCGCTTTACGCTTTTGATGCGCGCGAGCTTTCCACGCAAAATGATCGGATGCGCGCGTCGCTTTTCATCGGGCATGGAACAGCGGACGAGCGCATTCCGTTTGCCAGCGGAAAGGCTGCCCATACGGAACTCGACCGTCTGGGCATGCCGAACGAATTCCATGCCTATGCTGGCATGCATCATGAAATTCAAGATCGCGAAATCAAGGATCTCGACGCGTGGCTAATTTCGCGCAGCGGTGCGCAGTAGCTAAGCGCCTGCGTTTATCTTGTCCTGCGTCTTCGTATCGAAATCGGCGGCGTCGTGGCGCTCATGCAATTGGCTCGAGGGCTTGCCCGAGGTGCGGTTCACCATCAGCCCGCGCTGAACGGCAGGCCGATTGGCGACCACGTCGGCCCAGCGAAGGACGTTCTTATAATCCTTCACCGAGAGGAACTCCGCTGCCCCGTAGATGACGCCCTGTACCAACTGGCCATACCAAGGCCAGATCGCCATATCGGCGATCGAATAGGTATCGCCGGCAATGAATTCGTTCTCCGCTAATCGGCGGTCGAGCACGTCGAGCTGGCGCTTCGTTTCCATCGCAAAGCGATCGATGGCGTATTCGATCTTCGTTGGGGCGTAGCTGTAAAAATGTCCGAACCCTCCGCCGAGATAGGGCGCGCTGCCGACCTGCCAGAACAGCCAGGACAGACATTCGGCACGGGCAGCACCTTTGGCCGGAAGGAAGGCGCGGAATTTCTCGGCGAGATACACAAGTATTGCACCGGACTCGAATACGCGGATTGGCTTCCGGCCACTCCGGTCCATCAGAGCGGGAATTTTGGAATTCGGATTGACCTCTACAAAGCCGCTGCCAAACTGATCGCCATCGGAAATCTTGATCAGCCACGCATCGTATTCCGCACCGTCGTGCCCGAGCGCCAGCAGCTCTTCCAGCATGATCGTGACCTTCACGCCGTTCGGGGTCCCTTGCGAATAGAGCTGCAGCGGATGGCGGCCGACGGGCAAATCCTTATCATGCGTCGGACCCGAAATCGGACGATTGATGCTGGCGAATTGGCCTCCGCTCGGCTTGTTCCAAACCCACACTTTTGGAGGGGTGTAATCGGTCATCGCTCTCGTTCCTTTTTTAGGACTTTTTCGGGACGCGATCGCAACTCGCGATCGGCATCACTTCAATGGCCCGGCGAGAAATAAGCTAACGCGCAGCCCTCCATGCGACACGGGTCCGAACGGGGGGGCGAAGGGCAGGCCAGTCGCTTTAGCAAGAGACGCCTCGCTCGTCACGAGGCCAACTCTCCAGCCGGCGAAACGGTTGAGCAACGTCTGTCCGATCGAACGATATAGGGGGCGCAGGTCGTCTCTGTCGCCGAGCCGGTCGCCGTAGGGAGGGTTGATGATGACCAAGCCCGGCGGACCGCTTGGCGCGGTCAATTCAGTGATTGCGAGTTGCTGAAACTCCGTCATCTCCGAGACGCCGGCACGCTCCGCGTTGGCGCGGCTCATGCGGATCGCGCCTGCATCGAGGTCGCTGCCGAAAAACCGATGCGCGGGTTTCGCCACATCAGTCGTGGCGCGGAGACGCTGCCAGGCGGCTTCATCAAAGGTCGCCAATTGCTCGAAGGCGAAGCGCCGTGAGCGACCGGGCCTCAAGCCGGCCGCGATTTCTGCAGCTTCGATAATGAAGGTTCCGGAACCGCACATTGGATCGACGACGGGTTCGGTTCCGTCGTATCGGCATTGCCGCAGAAACAGAGACGCCAGTGTTTCCCGCATCGGGGCTTTGTTGACGGCTTCCTTGTGGCCGCGCTTATGCAAGGATTCGCCAGACGTATCGACGGCGATGGTGCAGAGATCGTCATCGATGCGTGCTTTGATGATGACTTCGGCATCTGCCGAAAGCGGCGCTCCCAATTCCTCGCGGATAGCCTTTTCAATCCGTTGTGCCGCAGCACCCGAATGATAGATGCGTGACCCTTTGCAGGAAACCTGGACACGGAAGGGCACATCGGGACGCAGGACGTCGCCCCAGACCACGCGGCGGGCGCGTTTGTCCAGCTGGGCGAGATGCATGGCGCGGAACTCGCCGATGCGCGCGAGAACGCGGCCAACACCACGAAGCTCGAGATTTGCGCGCCAGACCTCAGGCCAGCCGCCCCTTACCGTCACGCCGCCCGTGATGACTTTCGGATCCTTGAAACCATGAGCCTCGGCCTCTTTGCAGAGCACGGGTTCAAAGCCGGGAGAGGTCGCAAGGAAGATTTCGAATTCGCCATGTGTGGTCATCCCGCCTGCATATCGGGAAGAGGCGCGAGCAGCGACAGTTTTGTCGCCGCGGCTGTTTCGACGTCGCGGGGCCTGACGTTAACTTCTGACCGCCGTGCCGCCGGTCAATTCCATCCAAAAAGCGATTTGATATGCACCCAAGCGCTCATGACGCCATTGCTCGAGGTCTCTGCCTCCTTGACTGGAGGAGGATTGGGAGGGTCAGGGAGAGCTGCGGGTTTCGGCGGTTCGCTCGGAGCCTGCCCCAGCAACACGGCTTTGGCGTCGTGGAGGCTCACATGCTTTTCCTGAGCGTTCGTGCATGCATCGTCGCTCGCGACCTTGCAGTGGCCGAGACCCTCGGATTTGAAAGCTTTCAGGCAGGCTCGCTCGATAAGGATGTGGCCGAAGGGGGCAGACTCTACCTTTTCCGAATTGTCGACCACGCAGGAAAGGGCTGCCTCGGAGCCCTTGCAACGAACGCAGACGGGCGAGCCGTAGCTCGCTGTCACTGCTAACGCGACGATGACTGCCGAGCTTGCGGAAGCTCTCAAAGCTCTCAGTGGGAGAGCTTTCATTTTTGCGGCTGCCAAGATCCATGCTCCAATACCGAGCCTAGCATTAGGTTTGTTGGAGTTTGGATTTTGGCAGAGGTGTCCCAATCTTGTAATGTTTCTCCGTTTGCCACGCGGGAGCGGCCGCTTAAGATACAGTTTGGTGGCGGGTCGGCCGCAATTTGGTCACTCTCCGCGATGAGTTCCACGCCAAATCATCGGAGGCGGTTCAATTCGTTTGGCCGCGTAAATACGAAGACGCAATGCGGATTTTACTCATCGAAGACGACACCGAGACAGCGAGGCTGGTCACCGACAGCTTGACGCTGAACGGGCATCAAGTCGATGTAGCCCTCGACGGTGTGAATGGTTTGAAAAAAGCGGTCGTTGGTTCATTCGATGTGCTGGTGGTGGATCGAATGCTCCCCGACCTCGATGGTCTCAGCGTCGTCCAGAGCCTGCGTCGGGCGGATGTCACGTCCGCGGTTCTATTCCTCACGGCCGTTGGTGGTATCGAAGATCGCATAGAAGGCTTTGCCAGCGGGGCCGACGACTATCTCGTCAAGCCATTCGCACTCGGAGAGCTTCTCGCGCGCGTCACGGCGCTAGGGCGGCGGCCGCCAAGCCCGAAGCAGGACTTTCTGTTCAGGATCGACGATCTGGAGGTCAATCTCGTCAAACACGAGGTGCGGCGCGGCGGGGAGGTTATTCATCTGCAGCCGCGCGAGTTCAGAATGCTTGAGATTCTCATCAGAAATCGCGGACGCGTCGTCACGCGGTCGATGATCCTCGAGCAGATGTGGGGATTGGAGTCGGATTCCAAAACCTCAATCGTTCAAACAAACGTCAGTCGGTTGCGATTGAAAATAGACCGGCCGGGAGATACGCCTCTCATCCGCACGGTGAGAGGTTTGGGTTACATCATTGACCAGCCCGCATAAACTAACTCAGAGGACGGCCTTCCGGTTGGCGGGCTTCGTTGCTCTCATTATTACGCTGACAAATGTTCTCATTTTCGCGATTTTATTTTTCGTCATCAGCCAACAGCTCGGTCAACATCTGAAAGCGCACGTCGATGAGGTGCGCGGGACGCTCGTTGATGTTCAGGGCGATGAGAGTGACGGCTTTCGCGAACTCGCGGCGGCCGTCGGGAGGCATGCGTTCGTTGCCCAGTCGGATGAAGACATCTATCTCTTGACGGACCGAGAGGGGAAATACGTTTCCGGCAATGTCAAATCGTTGGAGCGGTTCGAAGGTTGGCGGACGATCCCTTGGAACGACTTGAACCTCGTCGGGCAGTGGCCCTCGGCGAGAGCGAGCGATGCGGTTGTCGGGACCTGGACGCCTGTAAAGGGCGGTTACCTTTTTGTCGGGGACGGCAACGGCGACATCAAAGACGCGCAAAGGTTGCTTCTCACCGGACTGTTGTGGGGTATCGCCTTGTCCGTCATTTGCGCGCTCGGCGGCGGCTATTTGATAGGTCTCAAAGCGCAGCGGCGTGTCGAGGAGATGGAGCAGGTTCTCGATGCGGTTGCCCTAGGTGATTTCCAACGGCGCATACCGAGAAACGCCGCGTCCGATGACATCGATCACGTTGCGGCGCTGATCAACGTGACGCTCGATCGATTGCAGAGGCTGATCGGCAACCTGAAGCAGGTTTCGGTCGATATCGCGCACGATTTGCGCACGCCCATCAGCCGCATGCGGCAGAAGCTTGAAACCATTCAGTCGGGCCCGTGCGACATTGCCACCTACAAAGCTGCGGTCGATCAGTCGATCAGTGAAATCGACAGCATCGCAGATACCTTCGATGCGCTGCTGCGTATTTCCGAGATCGAGTCGGGAGCGCAAAAAGCGAAATTCGTCGATGTTGAATTGAACAGCCTCTTGGCGAATATCATTGATGCGCTGGAGGCGGTGGCGGAGGAGCGTCATCATCGTTTGTACGCGCCGAGCGCGCCCGCCCGTCCTGTGATTGTCCGAGGCGACCGCCGACTCCTCAATCAGCTCTTCGTCAATCTCATCGAGAACTCGATCCTTCATTGCCCGCCTGCTTCCGAAATCAAGGTGGAATTGCACAACGACGCGCAGCAGCCAATTGTACGAGTTCGCGATACGGGACCGGGCATCCCTGCTACGGAGCGAGAAAAGGTGTTCAGACGGCTTTACCGCTTGGAAAAGAGCCGTACCACGCGTGGAAGCGGGCTCGGCCTAAGCTTGGTTGCGGCTATTGCTGAGCTCCACAGCGCGAAAGTGACGCTCGCCGATAACAAGCCGGGACTCGTCGTGGAAGTGATGTTCGATGAGGTGCCGCGGGTCGACTGAGAACTCACACCGGTTCGCTGTTTCCGGAGATAGCGGAGAACAGCATTTGAATAACCGCGACGGTGAGCGCCATGAAGACCCCGGCGAAAATCACATCGGAGAGAAAGTGGGCTCCCTCGGCCATGCGGACGAAACCACAGAGGCTTCCGAGCACGAGTCCTGAAATGATCCATGTGCCTGCGGCTGCCGGAAACAGGAAAGCAGCAGCGAAGCTCACAACGAAGATCGAAGACGCTTCGCCTGAAAAGAACGAACAATTTCTGGGACACTCTTGCGATTTAACCAGCGGAGGAGTGAACACCTTGGAGCCTCCGAATTCGACGACGGTCTGAGGCCGCGCACGTCCCCAATGGTCCTTGAAGCCGAGGTTGGTGAGCGCCAATGGACCGACCACAACGCAGACGGCGAGGAATAGCCATTTATTCGAAGACAGCGTCAGCCATTGACGTCCGGTCGAAAGGGTAACGATGCAGCCGACCAATCCAATTGCGCAAGCGCCGTAAAAAAGAATGTTGAAAAAAAGCCGCCCCGCCCCAAAAGCCAGTGAGTCGCGTCCGAAGAAGTGATGTTCGGAATTTAGAAGCCGTTGAGATACTGCAAGATCCAGGTCCGGAAAAACGACGAAGATAAGTGCGGAGACCATGCCTATGGACAGGGCGCCGAGGATTAGAGTCTTGGCTGTTCTGCGTTGAGAATCGCCAGCAGCAATCGCCGCGAGAGGCGCGGTCATTTCACGTAATACCAAGAGTTCCCCCGATCGAAGTTTTTGCATGGAAACTCAGTGAGCATTAAGCCGAGATCTGGGCGGATATCTTTCAATTTCGTATGCTTTGCAAGATTGGCTCATTCAGTGTGCGAAATTACAATCGTCCTCGCTATCATTCTGAACGCGGCGAAGATTTGCGGCCTGACCAACGCAACGAGACGTAGAGGACTGTCAGCAGAAGCGCCAGGGTTATGAGCGAAGCATACTCGCGAGGCAGGCTCAAGCCTCCGGCATCGGTGGGCTTTGTCAGGAAATCGCCAAAAGTCGCGCCGAATGGGCGCGTAAAGACGAAAGCGATCCAAAACAGAATGACGTTATTCAGGCGCGTGAAGTAATGTAACGCGGCTACAGCGATTATGATTCCCGCGGTCACCAACGCGCCTTGAATGAAGGTAAGGCCAACGTCGTCAACGAGGTAATCGCCGAAAGCGGTGCCAAGGCTGTTGGAGAACAAGACTGCCAGCCAGAACATGATTTCGGCGCTCGGCGTCGCAATGGGATAGACCCTCAGATTACCGACGCGGTAGTACCAAACCGCGAGGCTCAGGGCCAATCCGGTTGCCAGAATGATCGAACCGGCGAAATAGCCCAGGTCCAACGAGCGATCCATGAAGTCCGAGATTTCCGTGCCGGCCGTTGTCGTTGCGATGATCGCCGTCCAGAACAGGGCTGGATGATAGGTCTTGCCGGCGATCTGCAGCCACAAAATGACGCTGAGTATCGAGAAGGTGATTGTCAGGCCGAAATAGTAGCCGAGGCCGAGGGTCATTGAAATGAAGTCGCCGGCGGTTTCGCCAAGCGTCGTCGCCAGGATCTTCATGATCCAGAAAAATATCGTGACTTCGGCGACCTTCGAATATGGCGTGCTTCTGGCTCCGAAGTCTCGGTTCATTCGTTGTCCTTCCGCGTGAAGAAGCTTCTCGCATTATTGGTGTTATTTTGTGTGCGGATCAGATCTATTCTGCGCGGTTGGTTCAACTTGACGCGTTGCAGGTTTCGACCACGGGTGCCGCCGTGACGCGAAAATGCTTTTCAATGGCTTCGAGTGCAGCTTTTCGTTCTCGATAGATCCGTCGATTGCCGAGGTAGGTGTTGGCGATCAATGCCAGTGTGGTAGTTCCCACGCGTTTGGGCGAGCGGAGTTCAGCCATGATGCCTTCAAATGCTTCGGCATCGAGGGACGAACTCGCGAGCTGGTTCGTGATTTCCTTCACTAGAGCGAGATCGGCCGTCTTGAAACGCTTAGCGTTAAGGTTCGCTGTCTGCGGCGGGGCAATCGAGATTTCTGCAATGAATGCGTCGACGGAAGCGCCGGGACGGCCGACGAATAACTTGAGGACGGCGCGGAGCATGTTGGCTTGTTTCGGGGCACCTGAATTTCTAAAGCCGAGTTCGATGGCTTCCACACTCTCCTTCAGGCGTAAGGGATAAACCGTGGACGGGCTCATGCGCTTCAGCCTCGCGAGGATTGTTTCGTTCGAACCCTGCTCAAAATAGGCGGCAAAGCGATATAACTCCTGCGATCTCTCGAACTCCGCGAGTTCGGCAATCGCGCGGAGCGTACGCCCCAATTCCTTAGTGTGCATTGCCTGTTCGACCTGTCGGCTCACCTCGAAAGCGAGGAAAATTAAGTCTCTTGGCGGTGGCTTTGCGGCTGAACACTTACAATTTTGTATGGCCGACCTCGTCTTCGCGGTGAGACGGCGGCTTTGGGTGTGGTTGGCCGCCCGCTTGCGTGGCTTTTCCGGAACAATCGACCGAGGCGCGGCGTTCAAAGCAAGCCGAAGAGGTTACCGGGAGTTTTCCATGGGAAGAGTTGACGCAGCGGAAGACGTCAGATCCGCATCGCACGACCTAACTGACAGAGCCGTAGACGCTGGATTGAAAGCCGTCGATTCATTGGATCGAGCGGTCGCAAGCGCTCAAGACACAGGGCAGAGGCTGGCTGCGCAGACCTCCGAGCTCGGCGATAATTTGCAGAAAGTTGCGAAGAATTTTTCGAATGCCATCGACAAGTCTGTCGCCGAGCAGCCGTTGACTACGCTGGGAGTAGCTGTAGCGGCTGGCTTCATTCTTGGCGCGCTTTGGAAAGCCTAATTTCGGAGTTATCCGGTGTTCGCAAGCTTATTCAAGAGAGCTGAAGCCAGTGTAGACAATGCGCTTGGCGAACTTGGAAACCGCGTGTTGATCGGCATTCCGTTTGTCGTGGCACTTGGCTTCGCCGCAGCGAGTTTTTCTTCATTTGCGAACCGCACCTATGGCCCTGAGATCGGAAATCTCATTGTCGCGGGAGGCTTCGTCCTTTTGGGGCTTATCGCTTTGGCAATCGTCAAGCTTAGAAAGCGGTCTGGCCCATCACCCGAAATACGCGAAGAACCGGCCCGTGAGGAACCTCTACACACCGGTCCGTCTTTTCTGGAAGACGAGAAGGTGATGAGCATCGTTGCTGCAGCCGCACCGATCGTGCTTCCGGCGATGCTCAGAACAGCGACGAAAAATTGGCCGCTCATTCTGGCCGCGGCGGCCGGACTTTATGTCTTCAGCCGTTCCGAGAATGCGGGAAGCGCAACGCAATCCGCGCCCCCGCAAGTCTGATAAGGAGAAATCAATGGGATCCGCAGATATGAACCGTTCGGATGACGAAACATTGTACGATCCGGATCGCGACGAGGAAAACGGATCGATCCTTAGTGATCCGACGGTCGCGCTCATCGCGGCTGGCGCGATTGGCTTCGCGGTCGGCGCCGTGATCTGGCGATATCGGAGATCGAACACATCTTCCTTTGGCTCAATCGAAAGGGCCATCGAGATGGCTCGGTCTGGCGCGACCGACACAGTTCACAAACTAAGCAAGAGATTACGTGACGAAGGCTATTCGCCTGCGCAGATTGAGGGTGCAGCAAAAAAGCATCTCACCCGCTTTATAGATGCCGTGCAGAGACGAGCTTACTAGACGCCGCATCATCATTCGTTCAGTCGATAGTTTTGGAACAGCATCGTCGCGGGTACGCGCCGGTGCTGTTTCGGTTAAGTGTGTGAAGATGTGCTGCGGCGACCAAGCATTCGCTGGATAGGAGTAAAGGCTCGACATGCAACTTTTTCACAAGATCATTGTCCATATCGTGCTGGTCGCTGGCCTTGCGCTGATCGTTGGGCACTACGGTCACTTGGGCGAAGCGTTCACGCCTGCTGACGCACAGTCGGTGAAGTGAAGCGAACGACGGTGATGATGCGAACTCGGATCGGTCCAACCCGAGCCTCCGAACGTCGGAACCTAGTGGACGCGGCGCACGTTTACGGTCGCATCCACGAAAGGAAATCATCACCATGGGCAGCACATCTGACAAGGTTTCCGGTTACGCGAACGAAGCCGCGGGAAACATCAAGAAGAACGTCGGTAAGGTCATTGGATCCGACAAAATGGAAATTGAAGGCGGCGCTCAGGAATTGAAGGGCAAAGCCCAGGTCGAAGTTGGGAAGGCCAAAGAGGCCGTTAAAGACGGCGCCAATAAAGTCGCCGACGAGATCAATCGCAAGCTCTAGTCAAAGCTCAAGGGCCGGTCGATGACCGGCCTTTTTTGACTGGAGTTTGCCATGCGACCGGTCGATATTACCAGCGCCCCAAATTCAACTTCCATACGTCGTCTAAGCAAGCGTAAGGCGACCTTCGCCAAAGGTGAATCACCAGCGCGAATGACGGCTCTCGATGCTGCTTGCTATGTTCTCATCATCACCGGAGTTCTGCTTCTGCTTTACTACGGAAGCAGCGTGCTCATGCCGTTGGCATTGGCCGGCCTCCTCAGTTTTGTTCTGACACCGGCGATCCGGTTGCTGAAAAAGGTGGGCATCCCGAAAATACTGTCGGTGATTGCTGTTGTTTTAATCGCTATCAGCGCTATTGGCGGGGTAGGTTTCGTTGTCGGCGGGCAGCTATCGGATTTGCTCTCCGAACTCCCGAGCTACGAATTTAATTTGCTGAAGAAAGTTTCGTCAGTTCGATCGGCTTCAGTCGAATCCAGCGCGCTTGAACGAGCCAGAGTTACTCTTGAAGATTTGCAGGCGGAGCTTTCGAAATCCGAAGCCGGAAAGAACGCGCCTGCAGCCGCTCCTCAGACCGGGGTCGGTCCCCTCAAGCCAATCCCGGTCGAGATACACCAGCCGCCCGAGACGGTTTTGGATAAGACGTTGTCGCTTATCCATCCGCTGATTTCTCCACTTGCGACGACGGGTCTGATCATTTTGTTTCTCTTCTTTATTCTCGCGCAACGCGAAGATTTGAGAGATCGCTTTTTGAGGCTCGCAGGTACCGGGGACCTTCAACGCACGACGGTAGCGCTCGATGATGCAGGCGATCGTCTCAGTCGATTTTTCATCATTCAAGGTTTGCTCAACACCGCCTTCGGTATTTTCATTGGCCTCTGCCTTTGGGCATTGGGGTTGCCCAATCCCGTTCTCTGGGGCGTTCTCGCGGGATTGATGCGTTTCGTTCCGTTCATCGGATCGGTGATCTCGTGCGTTTTTCCGATCATTCTGGCGGCGGCGATCGATCCCGGTTGGTCGCTGGTGATAAAGACAGCCATTCTGTTTCTCATTTCCGAAACTGTAGCCGGTCAAGTCATCGAGCCGATGCTCTATGGACGCAACACGGGGATATCGCCCGTGGCCGTTGTCGTCGCGACGCTCTTCTGGACGCTGATCTGGGGTCCTGTTGGTCTTATCTTGGCTACGCCGCTGACCGTCTGCCTCATGGTCCTGGGTAGACATGTCGAGGCGCTGAGTTTCCTTGAGATCTTGTTTGGCGACGAGCCGGCTCTTGAGCCGCACGAGAGGCTCTATCAACGCGTTCTGGCCGGCGATGGAGTCGAGGCAATCGAAGTTGCGGAGCAGAGCATGAAAGAAATGCCTCTGATCCAGTACTACGATGACGTTGCCCTGAAAGCGCTTTCCATGGCCTACGAAGACGCCACGAGCGGTCGACTTAGCCGGGACGAGATCACGGAAGTCAAAGACGCGATCGAAGATGTCGTCGATGGTTTGGCGGAGCACACCGAGAACGCAGAAGCTCGGCAAGCTGCCGAAAAGAATTCGGATCAGGACGACAAGGATATCGTCGTGCTTTGCCTTCCGGTTCGCAGTGAACTCGATGAAGGGCCGCTTCTGATGCTCGAGCAGGTGCTCGATGACGCGGGCATGCGTACATCCACGCTTCCCTACAACGCATCTCTTCGCATGCGGGCGCTCGAGACGAGGCGTGGTCAGGCGAAGATTGTCGTGTTCGGGTATTTGGGTTCGAACAAAGTTCCGGCGTTCTTGGGCATCCTGCTGCGTCGTGCGCGAGCCGTGATGCCGGATGCGATCATGGTTGCAGGTTTTTGGTCTCTCACCGGCAATAGCGATCTTGCGGAGGAATGGCGTGAAGCTTCAGGTGCAGACAAGGTCGTGACCAAGATTTCGGACGCTGCGGCGCTCTGCAAGGAACTTCTCGCCCCTACTAGCGCCGTGCACCACGGGACCGTCGAGGACGCAGCACCCATTCACACGGATATCGTCTACGAGAATTCGATGCGGTTTGGCGAAGAGCTAGGATCTTAAGGCGAAAAAGTGTGGCGCCCGCGATGCTCAGATTGCGGCAGAAATCATACAGTATTGTTTCCTTCCAGCGCGGCGAGCAGCAGAAGCCTTGCGAAAATTCCGGCGACTGATGAACGGCCGTTCAGCCACCTGTTTTTTTGGAACCGCACGTATCTCATTCCGTTGAAACTGCGGGCATCATCGCTTGATCGAAATTAGTCGAGAGGAGACCGCTATGAAGACTCTTACGAAGTGTGTTCTTGCCGCTGCGAGTATGATCGCTGTGTCAGGTACGGCTGCGTCCGCTGCAATCGTTTGCAACGACGAGGGCGATTGCTGGCACGTTCGCGAGCATCATGCGTATCGTCCCGAATTTGGCGTGCGTGTTTATCCCGACGACTGGAGATGGGCCGAGGGTGACGCCAAGAAGTATCGTTGGCGCGAACATGAGGGCCGAGGATACTGGCGTAACGGACTCTGGATCGAGTTCTAATTTCTAAAGTGGCGGTCGCTACGCAAGCGGCCGTCACTGACGTCAGCGAAATCAGACTGCTGGCTCTTTCAAAAAAACACCCCGACGAGCGAGGGTTGCTGTCGGGGTGCGGGGTCTCTCCCAGATTTGCCAATGAGGGCGAGAGATTTTGATCGTTGCGTGGTCAGCGATTCGAAACAAGCTGAAGACGCTGGTTTTCAACAGTATGCGGATAGAGCAATTTGGCCGGGTCCGAGAACGGACATTCATGGGAAGCGCCCGTAAGGCGATTATTTCTTTTCCAACAATAGTTTGGTCCGAGAAGCCAATGTACTGGCGGCCAATTCAGCGATGCGTTGGAGCAGCCACGGTAGGACGAGTTCGAGCCGGACGGCATCATCGCTCACAAGTGCCGTGCCGCTTGCTTTTTGGCCCATTCCGCTCAGGCTGAATTCCAAAAGATCGTCCTTCCAAATTTCGCGGTCGATTTTCAGGAATGGAAGATGCGCCGACGCCAAGCCGCTTTTCAGTCGGCGGATGGCCTCAACCTTCCCTAGCCTGTGGGGGATGGTGATGACGACGGGCTCTGACACTGAATTATTCCTCAGAAGCAGGAAAAGCAAAATCTGCGAGTCGCGTAATACACGCTGTCCAGTTGTTGAACGCCGGAAAGCAAGACTTCGATCCAAAGGCGCGCCGACCTTTTCATCGCGTACCCTAGCCTTTGGATTTGCACTTATTTTGGCGTCAAATATTGAGCCCGCTTTAAAAGGGTTCCTGGTAGCTTACATAAGTCCGGATTATGCATTTACCGTCTAAGGATGGTTTGATGTCCCAGGTGCTTAGGGGCGGCATTGCGCGCCTCGAAGTGATGACGAAGTTCACGCTCGCAACGCTGGCGCTCGCCAGCGGAATTTATACCTACATCGGTGTTCGAAGCCTCCTTGAGGGTTCTCCTATCGAGGTGTTTCTGGCCGCGATCGTCTACTCGGCGGCCGTCTCTGTCGGAATATTCGCATTTTGGACGTATTTGATGCGATTTCTGCCGCACGTTCGGCAGCCATCATCGCGTCGGCTTATGTATGTCGCGATGTTCATCGGCAGCATCATGATCATTGCTATGTCCGCTTGGCTCAACGCAGCGGCCTTAGCTGGTTCTGCCGCCCTTCAACAGCACATGGCGAGCGCGACCGACCAATATCAGCAAAGCTTGGACAAGGCGCATGGCAATGCGCTCGCAGCACAGGGGTTGTTGCCGGATATCCAACTCGCATCGCAACGGTTTTCACTTCTTTCCGATCAAGAACGTCAATCGGGTGCGCTCACGGGCACCTCGGGGAGTGGAACGGTTGTTCAATTGACTGCGCAAATGTCGGCACAGCTCAACGCGCTTGCTGGCGAAGTAAACGCGTCGCAGGATCGGATAAAGACGCTCTTTGAATCGGGAAGCAAGACGCTTGAAAAAATGCGGCAGCTCACGTCCGGTACCGGTCCTATCGAGGATCGGATAAACGAGTTTGCCGCCGAGACCGTGACGTTGACGGGGATCATCGCCGATCTGCAGCAGACCTCAATTGCTCCTGCGGTGAAGCGAACAGCCGACGATCTATCGAAAAGTTTTATTGCTCCCGCTGCCGACGGGCGGACTGCCGATCTGGCGGACCGCCAGAACCAGGTCGTGGGCAAGGTGGAGCAGGCGATCAAGTCTCAATCGCAGGCACTCTCCAGTGCTGCCGATGAGATACTTTCGCGGCCGGCGGCGAAACCTATCAGGTTTGTTCCCTTGTCGACAGCCGAAGCCGTGATTCAGTACGCCACCGATTTTTTGCCGAGCTGGGCGGGCGCTATCTCGCTCGATCTCATGCCGGCGGTATTGATTTTCATCCATTCGATCGTCTTCGAGGCGATCCGTCGCGAGGAAGGCGACGCGCGCGACGAAGACGGCATGACCGCTGGTGAAATCATGCGGGCTCTCAAGATTTATCATAACCTGCAAGCTGTGGAGGCGCGGCCTACGGCGGCTCCCGCTGTCGCAGAGAAAATTGCTACCGCGGAAGCGTCGGCTGCTGGTGGCGTTGATAAGCCCCCAGGAAACGTCGCGTCCATCAATCCTGTTATCGGGTTCACTCGCTGACTGCCATGGCTGACAATCTCATTTCGCCGGGGGAAGGGGGTGGCATCGAGGGCTCATTTATTCGAACGATTTTTCTGCTTCTCTTGGCAGTGAGCGGCGGCCTCCTTGCTCTGGATTTTCGTGAGCAGTTGAGCCGGGCTTTGGACGAGGGAGCAGAGCAAGTTACTCGCGTCGTCATTCAGGCGCCGACGCGGACGGATCAAGAGCGTCCATATAATCCAAAAGCGATGCCAATCATTCCCGGCGGAGAAAGTCCGCGAATGCCGGGCATATCGGACAAGCCTCCGCCGGAGATGATCGCAAACCGGATGACATATTATCTGGGCTCCAACGGTGATGTTTCAGCGATTGGAAGAATAGAGCCGGGAAGTTCTGCAGATTTCGAAAAGTTTCTCGATGGCGATGGGCGAAGTGCGAAGACGGTCTGGTTGCTATCGCCAGGCGGTTCTGTTCCGGATGCGATAAGCATGGGGCGCTCGGTGCGCAAGCGCGGGCTCAATACGATGGTTGCCAATAATGGATATTGCGCGTCTTCCTGTCCGCTGGTGTTTGCGGGAGGTGTTCAACGCGTTGTCGGCAAACATGCCTTGATTGGCGTTCATCAAGTTTCGGCGATAGCAAAAGGGACCGAAACTTGGGGAGACGGCATTTCTGCCGCTCAACAGATTTCGGCGCGTTGCGTCGAATATCTCGTCAGCATGGGTGTTGATCCGGGCAGCTGGATCAAGGCGATGCAGACGCCCAAGGAGCGCCTTTATATTTTCCGGTCTGAAGAATTACAGTCGCTGAAAATTACGACCGCATCAGCGAAGACCTAAAGGGCGTTCGGCTTAATCAATATTTTACGCTGCTATTCTTGTCATCTCATCATGACGCGCCGGATGGTGTTTAAGGGTTGTGATGACGAACGACGGAATGTTTCGAGCTGTCAATCTCTCAGCGGCTGTGCCGGAACCGATTGATGCGCGATTGCGTTCAGCCTCGGTGAAAAGCGCGGTGAAAATCATGCGAAATCTAAAAGCTTGCAATTGGCTTTTCCTAATCCCCGCATTGATCCTTGGTCCTATATTTCTCGCCATGCTGATCATTCATGGCGCCATTCTCGATAGGATTTATCGCGCAAGGCGCTGGTATCGCTGGCAATCGCAGTCGGCGCGCATTATTCCCATCGAAGGCTACGTCAGCCGATACTCGCCGCGGCGTTGACGAACAGAGATTTTTGATTTCGTCGGATTTAGTGCTTTTGAATCATCTGGCGGATCTTCGCCCCTAGGGCTTCGACCGTGAATGGCTGCGCCGACACATCGGCCAAAGCCAAGGCGCCGCGAATTTGGTTACTGACGCGTAGAGTGAAACTGGTCTGGGACCACCAAGAGTGGCCTCATTCGACTCGTCAATCAGATGTGCGGACTCAGGGTCGCGAGCGCTCGTACTACGGAGGGTGGATCGGCGGGCTTCAACAAGATTGGACAGGATGGCCACGCTTTCATGATGTCCCCGGCATCCGCGTTACCTGTGTGGAATACCCATCGCAGGCCACGTGCGCTTAGTTTTTCCGCGGCGGCAAAAGCGCTCTCACGTCCCATACGAACATCGAGGAGGGCGCAGTCGATCATTTCTATTTGTATAAGTTCGATCGCTGCTGCGAGCGTTGTTGCCGGCCCGATGACGAACGCTCCGGCGTCTTCCAACGTGAGCCGAAGATCCAACGCGATGATCGGTTCATCCTCCATAACGAGGATGCGAAGACCTTGAAGCGGAGCGCCGCTGGCTTTCGGCTGGGAGCCGGGCCTATGGCCGGGAACGAGACTCTCACATTGATCGCGCAACCGAGTCGCTCCTTGTTAGATACATCTCATTGCTTTCTTGCCGAACCAGCCATTCTCTGTGAGATGCCCCCAAGCCGCTCTATTACGACTGAACGTCTAATCCGCGCGATCGATCCCCTTCGAAGGCGCAGTCGGCCAGCATGCAAAATGCGCGTTCCGGTGAAAGAGTTCCGTCCAATTGGAAAAATTTCGCAGCGTTTGGTCGTAATCGATACGTACCGAAGAGAAAAGCAACGCCCGAAGGAATGTCCTCATGCCGCGCGAGGACAACGTAAGCGGCAAAGCCTCGTAAGGGGTGAAAAGCCGTATCGCTCCGGAGGAGACACCGCGTGCGAGGAGCCTCGGATCGATCCGGGGCTCTTATCTTGTGGTGAAGCAACTGAAGTATGCGGCAGCTATTGCGCACGCTTCGGGTTAGGCGGCTCGGGCCTGAGGGAGCGGATTGGGGTGTCCCAAGAGGATCTTCGTAAGCCGGTCAGGATCGCGCTCGCCTTTATCAGCGGCCGCAAAAAGTCGTTGAACCATTGTCGGAATGGAAATCTGTAATTCACGCTCGGCAGCTTTACAAACAGCGCGGTCGAGCACGGCGTAGAAGCCGGCGAGTTCCGCAGCGGTGTAACCATTTGTTTTCATCTGGCGTCCCTCACAGTGGCGGACAGCCCCCTGTCCACAGCAAGAAAACACCGACGGAGAATCTGGGTTCCACTTAGGTTGCAGACTTATTTTTTGTAGCGCCGAAATATATTCACAGTTCTTTAATGGCCATTTCAAATGGGTCGACTTCGAGGAGGCGATGGACGCTGCAATTGCAACGAATGCATTTTCTGGGAGAGTTCACCGCTCGTATACACGAACTGGAGTTCCGCCAATGACCATTCGCAAAGTGAAATCGGGGGTACCAATTGGTGTCGAAGAAGGGAAAAAATCTCGGAGCCTATAAGAGCAAGGCAGGCGCCGAGAAACGAGAGAAGCAGGTTCAATTCTTCAAGAAAAAGGCTGCGCACGGATAGGGTTTTCGGTGTGCGGGCGTTTTTCCACATGCAGCCCGAGCGGTCATCCGCGATATCAACATATCGTCCACCGTAAAGATTGAGTGACGAGATCTGCTGCCCTTTTGATGGCGGATTTTCGCCGAAAGCATTGGCGCCTCGCTACGACGGAGGAGGCCCTCGAATGCTCGGACAAACGCTACGCGCTGTGGCGCAGTCTATGGCCGGTTCTGACGACGATATTTCCTGGCGGGTGGGTATCTTTGCATTAGAGCGGCTGCGCCCCGATCCCGAGGGTTGGTTGCCGCCAAATGTGCTTTGGGCGGACTATTTTTGCTGGTGCGGGGAGAAGGATGTGCGGCCGCTACCCGTCGCAAGTTTTCTCAAAAAGTTCGATGAGGCCGCTGCGAGCCTCGGGGTGAGGAAGCTCCGTACGGGGAATACGATCGCCTATGCGAGAATAGCCCTCAAGCCAGCGGCCTGAAGGTGATCAGCAGGTGCCTTTTTACGCCTTCCACTTAACGTTCTCATTTCGGCGCAGCGCAGCTTGAGCATGGTGGATGCAGGCATTGTGGATTGCGCGTCGATGCATGAGATCGAACATGGTCCGGGTTTTTAGATCTGTCGGCCACTTCATCTCTGACACGAGGGCGATCCGTCGCGTCAGTTCACGCGCGATCTCATTTTGCCACGTCAGGGCGTCGTCAAGGGTAAAGGCGTCGAGCGCTTTTTCGCAGCAGTATTCCAACCACGCGATGTCGCCACGTACTGGCGGACCGCTACTCTCACTCATTACTTTTCTCCGCTCTCTTGAATGCCAGACGCGGTACGGAGGCAATTTGTTCCGGGGTCCTACGGGTCAGGGCGCGAGGAGAAGGGGTGGCATGAGGCGGAGCGGCAGCGCGAAGTTAGGGTTCGTAGCCGGTGCCCGACGTCCCTGAATCCGGTGTCATCGCAGCGTCCGCTGTGATCGGCGCGGCGGTTGCGCCCACGGCGGACGATTTCCAATCCGCATTGAGAGAATAGGCGCTGAGCGCCATGAAGGAAGCGAACAATACGGAAAGCCCGGCTACAAAAGATTTCATTCTTTACCCTCGCGAAGCCCGCTTTGAAACGTCAATGACTGGATTTATGTTCCGAAGCGGGTTGTGCGCGAGGCGCGAACCTTTATCAGGCGGCCATTTGCATTGTGGCGCTCATCGCTTCGCAACTTTCACCGCAAGCGCGACACGCATCGACGCAATCCTGCATGTCGCCCAGTTTTTCGCAGCTCTCCGCACATGCGCGGCAGATTTGAGCGCAGGCACGGCAGACGAAGACGTGCTCGGGAATTCCAGTCAGTAATATTGCGGCGGACGCGTTGCAAATTTCGGTGCACGCGATCATCAGCCGGAAATGATCGGGTTGGGTGTGTTTGCCTCCTGACTCGAGGCAATGGTTCATCGCCTCGTTAAAACATGTGGTGGCGCAGGTTTCGCAAAGATCAGCGCAAGCCCGCATTTCGGTGCTGAGCTGTTCCATTGTGGGCTACCTCATCCGCAAGATTGCTTCGGTACCAGAAGGAACCTCCAAGAGGCCGAAGAGTTGCTTCGCACGCGCTCTCGTTGCGCCAAGCTGGCACCGGGACGGAAAAAACTGCAAACAAAAATCGGAAAAATCTCGGCTCTTCGCCGGCTAAAGCGGAATTTTCTGCGGGAACGTAAGGCGGGGCACTTCTGTTCAAGACAGGTACTTCGCCCCCACTTAAAGCGCAGGAAGTAGATCATCATGACAACCCGCAATGCGCGCAACGGAGCGGCTAAATCGCGTCCGAAACAAAAAACTACGAAAAAATCGACGAAGTCTTATGGCGAAGTCAGCGTGGTGCGCGGGTCCGGCGGTGAATTGCATCAGGTGGCGGGAGATGGCGTCGCGACGATGACGACGCAGCAGGGGATTCCGATTTCGGATGATCAGAATTCGCTGAGAGTTGGCGCGCGTGGTCCAGGGCTCCTCGAAGATTTCGTCTTCAGAGAAAAGATCTTCCATTTCGATCACGAGCGAATTCCTGAGCGCGTCGTCCATGCGCGCGGATATGGAGCGCACGGGTATTTTGAGCTCACAGAA
Organism: Hyphomicrobium sp. 99; assembly: GCF_000384335.2. Lineage (NCBI taxonomy): Bacteria > Pseudomonadati > Pseudomonadota > Alphaproteobacteria > Hyphomicrobiales > Hyphomicrobiaceae > Hyphomicrobium > Hyphomicrobium sp. 99. The sequence goes on along the minus strand of NZ_KQ031382.1, from coordinate 3,771,869 downwards.
TCCCTTGCGGACGTGACGCGGGCTGATGTGTTCCAGCGCGTTGGCGAAAAGACGGAAGCGTTCGTTCGCTTTTCCACGGTGGCCGGTAGCAAAGGATCATTCGATCTCGCTCGCGACGTGCGTGGCTTTGCCGTGAAGATTTATACGAAGGAAGGCAATTGGGATCTCGTCGGCAACAACATCCCGGTGTTCTTCATTCAGGATGCCATAAAATTTCCGGACGTGATCCACGCGGTCAAACCCGAGCCCGATCGAGAATTTCCGCAGGCGCAATCGGCGCACGATAATTTTTGGGATTTCATTTCGCTGACGCCTGAAAGCATGCACATGATCATGTGGGTCATGTCTGACCGGGCCATCCCGAGATCATTCCGCTTCATGGAGGGCTTTGGCGTCCACACGTTCCGATTGGTCGATAAGAACGATCGGTCAACGTTCGTCAAATTCCACTGGAAGCCGAAGCTCGGTTTGCAATCCGTGATGTGGAATGAGGCCGTCAAGATAAACGGCGCCGACCCGGATTTTCACCGGCGAGATCTTTGGGACGCGATATCGAGCGGAGATTTTCCCGAGTGGGAACTGGGCGTGCAATTGTTCGACCAGAAGTTCGCGGATGATTTCGAGTTCGATGTTCTCGACCCAACCAAGCTTATCCCCGAGGAAGTTCTTCCAGTTCGTGTTATTGGACGTTTGGTTTTGGATCGTGTCGTCGATAATTTTTTCGCTACAACTGAGCAAGTTGCGTTCTGCACTCAGAACGTTCCGCCCGGGATCGATTTCAGCAACGATCCACTCCTGCAGGGCCGAAACTTTTCATACCTCGATACGCAGCTGAAGCGTCTCGGCAGTCCCAATTTCACGCATATTCCGGTGAACGCGCCGCGCTGTCCTTTTGCGAATTTCCAGCAGGACGGCCACATGGCGATGACGAATCCGAAGGGGCGCGCAAATTATGAACCCAATAGTTGGGGGGCTGCACTTGGCGGGCCGCGCGAGTCGCCGAAACTTGGCTTCAGGACTTTCCAGGCGGTGGAGGAAGGCCCGAAGGTCCGGCTTCGTTCTGAAAGTTTTGCGGACCACTATAGTCAGGCGCGGATGTTCTATCGCAGCCAGACGGAGGTTGAGCGCAAGCATATCGGCGATGCCATCGTCTTCGAGCTGAGCAAGGTGGAGCGGCCGGACATTCGCGAGCGCGTGGTTTCACATCTTCTCAATATCGATGAAGGTCTGGCGGACGTTGTCGCGACTGGTCTCGGCATCGATGAACTGCCAGAAGCTGCGCAAACCGTCATCGAGCCGATTGATGTCAATCCGTCGGAAGCGCTCAGCATTGTTTTGCGCGGGCCTAAAAACTTTAAAGGCCGCAAGCTCGGAATTTTTGTGACGGACGGTGCGGACGCCAAGTTGATAAACGCACTCACCGTGGCTGTCGAAAAGCCAGGCGCACTTTGGGAGTTGGTCGCGCCGAAGATTTCCGGTGTCACCCTTTCCGATGGTACGCAGATACCTGCGAAGCAAAAAATCGATGGTGGTCCGTCAGTATTGTACGATGCAGTCGCTCTTGTCTTTCCGGAGGAGCAGGCTCTCGTGCTTGCCAAGGATGCGTGCTCCAAGGACTTTATTCGGGATGCCTTCGCGCATTGCAAATTCATCGCCTATTCGAGTGGGGCCGAGGCCTTCCTGAAGGCGGCGGGTGTGTATGACGATCTAGACGCCGGCTGTTTCGAGATCAGCTCCGCTCAGTCGGTAACGGATTTCATAAAAGCGTGTGCCGACTTGCGGTATTGGCCACGAGAGGTAACCATCGACCTCGATGCCAACTGAGTTTCAAATGTGAACCTGTCGACTTCTTTCTGCGAGCGTCAGTCATTCGACGCGATGCGGCCTCGGCACATCTCAGCAACGGCGGGTTCGACGTTGCAGTTGAGCGCTGCTACTCAGCGTCCGGTTCCGTACTGATGTTTTTCGGCCATGGCGGAAGTGGCGGAAGGCCCAAGGCTGCGCGTACAGGTGCGAACGAGCGCCGGTGAATCGGCGAGACGCCGAGCTTTTCAATGGCGGCCAGATGTTCGCGGACAGGATACCCTTTGTGTTGCGAGAACCCGTAACCGGGATAGTCCGCCTCCAGTTTGCGCATCAAGGCATCACGGGCGGTCTTGGCAAGAATTGATGCCGCGGCGATCGTCAGGCTCTTGCTGTCGCCCTTCACGATGGATTGCTGAGGAATTTGCACTTCTCGAAGGCGCCGCGCGTCAATCAAAAGATGACCCGGCCTCAACGAAAGTCCTTCAACCGCGCGGCGCATTGCGAGAAGACCGGCCCAATAGATGTTGATTTCGTCGATCTCCTCGACCTCGGCGAAACCGACGGACCAGGCTGAAGCCGTGACCTTGATTTCCGCTGCGAGTCGATCGCGCGTCGCTGCATCGAGTTTCTTCGAGTCATCGATCCCCGGTATGCGCGATCCGGGTTCGAATATGACGGCCGCAGCGGCTACCGGTCCGGCGAGCGGACTCATACCGGCTTCATCGACACCCGCCACAAGCAGCACGCCTTCCGCCCAAAGCGCGCTTTCGTAGCGCAGCAACTTTCGCAGTCGCTGACCCTCTGAGCGATTTTCAAAGCGCCGCTGCGCGATGGCGTCCAGGATTGCCTTGGCCCCTGGGCGCGGGTCGGCCATCAAAGCGGCCTCGATGTCTCTGTCGAGCGGGCGGCCTTCGATCACATAACGGCGATGAATCTGAGCGAGTAAAAGTCTGGTCACAGAACGCATTCTAGTCAGGGGAATGCCCGACGCAACCAGCCTCTCGCTAGCCCTGCATTGCAAAGGGCTAGGTGCTGGAGATACAGAGGAACTTGGTTAGGAGTTCCTAGATGGATCGGTTTCTCCGGCGCCAATCCGTCGGTGAGCACCCGCAGACGCGCCGAAACGCGGCCGCGAATTTGCTTGGATTTGAGTAACCGACCTCTGCCGCGATAGCCGTGATCTCGAGGCGGGTAAGCAGAAGCTGCTTTGCCCTTTCCATGCGCCGGACCGTCAAGTATTCGAATGGCGCGAGCCGGGTCGACGCTCTGAACGCGCGCGTCACGGTACGGATGTCCTGGACCAGTTCGCTCGCAATTTCAGACATGCGCACGTCGGAATCGAGGCGGCTTTCGATGAACTCGAATGCGCGCGCCAACCGCTGGGAGTCTAACGCACCGATCTGACGTGTGTCGTGAGACGGCGACCGAGCACCTACGAGCCGGTTCAAGATCACGAAGACGCCGTGCTCAAAAAATGCCGACGATAATCCGTGTCAAGGGTGTCGAGTTCGAAGCCAAGGCGGAGCTAACGCGCGAATTCTCGATCATCGCGGGATATTCCTATCTGGACTCTAAAATCACTAAGAGAGCACGCGTGGGTGAGATTGGCGAGAGGCCGGCAGAAACACCAGATCACCAAGCGTCATTCTGGGGGCAGTATCATTTCTACTCGGGCCAATTGAGCGGGTTGGAACTCGCGGCGGGCGTTCGCTACTACGATACGGCAATACCAACGACAACAGCCATACGCTCGACATCGCCGACTACACCCTCCTGTGTGCCATTGAACAGCCCCCCGAGATGTCAGCGAACGGTGTGGACAAGGGCTCGACGCTCATCTATGAGAAGTCTCAATAATTCAACAGTTGTTGAAAGATTGAATCTTGAACAAACGGCAAGCGGTTACCTCGCTGGCTGCTCTCGCCCATGAGCAGAGGCTCGGCATCTTCCGGCTTTTGGTGAGGAAGGGGCCGACAGGGCTGCCAGCGGGCGCGATTGCGAGCGCGATAGGAGCGAGCCCTACGGCTGCTTCGTTTCATCTTAAAGAGCTAGATCGGGCAGGGCTGATCAGGTCCACACGGCAGGGCCGAAGCATCGTCTACGCCCTCCACGTCGATGCCGTCCGGCAGCTCCTCACGTATCTGACAGAGGATTGCTGTCAGGGGCATCCCGAGATGTGCGCGGCTCCTACGAAGGCCGCCAAGAACTTCTGTCGCGTAGAAGGAGAAGGGAAATGACGACGACAAGCTCACCTCTGAACGTGCTCTTCCTCTGCACTCACAACTCCGCCAGATCAATTATCGGCGAAGCCGTGATCAATCGGCTCGGCAAGGGATCATTTCGAGGGTTTAGCGCGGGAAGCTCCCCATCGGGACGGGTGCATCCTTACGCACTCGATTTGCTCCGCAAGCTTGATTACCCGATTGAAGGATTGCGGTCGAAGTCGTGGGAGGAGTTTTCCGGGGTAGACGCTCCGAAAATGGATTTCGTCTTTACGGTCTGTGACGACGCGGCGAACGAGACGTGCCCGGTTTGGCCGGGTCAGCCAATGAGTGCACATTGGGGATTACCCGACCCCTCGGCGGCCCAGGGCAATGAAATCGAGCGCCGCCTTGCATTCGCCGACACCTATCGAATGCTGAACCAGCGCATCAGCGTGTTCACCAGCCTTCCCATCGCGTCGATTAATACCCTCTCTCTCAAAAGGCGGCTCGACGATATAGGGCGCATGAAGGCCAGCGCCGAGCCCGAGAAGGCGTGATTTTTTGCGTTGTGCCCCCCGGCATCTACTAACGCCAGAAATTCAGCGAACGCCCTCATCGCGAAGGTAAGCATGTCTACATTTGAACGTTATCTCACGGTCTGGGTCGCGTTGTGCATCGCGGCCGGTATTTCCCTTGGTCATTTCTTTCCGAGCGTCTTTCACGCTGTCGGCTCTGCCGAGATCGCGAAAGTCAACCTGCCGGTCGCAATCCTGATCTGGTTGATGATCATTCCGATGCTGCTCAAGATTGACTTCGCAGCTCTATCTGAGGTCAAGCAGCACTGGCGCGGCATCGGCGTGACCCTTTTTATCAACTGGGCCGTGAAACCATTTTCTATGGCCTTTCTGGGATGGCTGTTCATCAGCTGGCTTTTCCGTCCCTATCTGCCCGCCGATCAGATCAACAGCTACCTCGCGGGCTTGATCCTGCTGGCCGCCGCTCCTTGTACCGCGATGGTGTTCGTGTGGAGCAACTTAACGGATGGGGAGCCACATTTCACGCTGAGCCAAGTCGCGCTCAACGACGTGATTATGATCTTTGCCTTCGCTCCCATTGTTGGGCTGTTGCTGGGCCTGTCGGCGATCTCGGTGCCGTGGGCGACGCTACTCTTGTCCGTCGTCCTCTACATCGTCGTGCCGGTCGTCATCGCGCAGGTCGTCCGGCGAGCGGTGCTCAGCAAGGGCGGCGAGACCGCGCTTCGCGCAATCCTGGCAAAGCTTCAACCGGCCTCGCTCTTCGCGCTGCTTGCGACGCTGGTCTTGTTGTTCGGGTTTCAGGGCGAGCAGATTTTGGCTCAGCCGCTCATCATCGCCATGCTGGCCGTGCCGATCCTGATCCAGGTCTATTTCAACTCGGGTCTTGCCTATCTTCTCAACCGTGGCGCTGGCGAGGCGCACTGCGTTGCGGCACCGTCTGCCCTCATCGGGGCGAGCAATTTCTTCGAGCTGGCTGTTGCGGCTGCTATCAGCCTGTTTGGTTTCAATTCCGGTGCGGCGCTGGCGACGGTCGTCGGCGTTCTTATCGAGGTTCCCGTGATGCTTTCGGTGGTCAAGATCGTGAACTCTACACGCGACTGGTACGAAGCCGGGAGCGCGGTAAAGAGCCGTGGTGTTCCGGCACGGTTCCGGGTCGAGACGTCTGAGGTCGTCACTAGCGAGAAAGATGAACGTGTTGTCTGAACTTGAACTCTCTCACCCCAACATTCAGTCCGATGCCTTCCGTCTGCCCGACGTGGAAGCGCTTGGAGCGCTGCGAACAACGCACAAGCCGCGTATTCTTCTTCTTTACGGATCGCTGAGGGATCGCTCCTATAGCCGCTTTCTCGCGCAGGAAGCGGAGCGGCTGCTGCAAACGTTGGGTGCCGAGACGCGCGTGTTTGATCCGCGCGGGCTTCCGCTGCCCGATGGGGCTCCCGACACGCATGAGAAGGTGCAGGAGCTTCGCGAACTTGCGGCATGGTCAGAGGGGCAGGTTTGGTCCTCACCCGAGCGGCACGGGGCGATGTCCGGGATCATGAAAGCGCAGATCGACTGGATACCTTTGTCAGTCGGCGCTGTGCGGCCCACTCAGGGCAAGACGTTGGCGATCATGCAGGTGAGCGGGGGGTCGCAGTCCTTCAATGCCGTCAACCAAATGAGGGTGCTTGGTCGTTGGATGCGCATGATCACCATTCCGAACCAATCGTCAGTTGCCAAAGCTTTCCTTGAGTTCGACGATGCTGGCAGGATGAAGCCGTCGCCCTACTACGACCGTGTGGTGGACGTGATGGAGGAGCTGATGAAGTTCACCCTCCTGACCAGGGACCGCGCCGCATACCTGGTAGACCGCTACAGCGAGCGGAAGGAGAGCGCCGCCGAGCTGTCGAAGCGGGTCAACGCACGAGAGGCTATAGGCGGCACCTCGGCGTGAGCTTTAGGTCCGGTACGATTGGGGCCCCACAATGACCCAGTAGCGTCCTCTGGGCTGGTTAGGTCTATGCACCTGGAATAGGGGCGCCATGCACCCTCGCACAGCCGTCTTTCAAATTCTCCTAAAAGGGTCAGAAAGGCACCGTTGCGCGAAGCTTTGAAGGGTATCAGTCCCTGCCTTTCTACGCTGCCAAATTTCGGGCTCGCCGGGAGCTTCCGCGAACGTCTTTGCCCAGTCGTCGTATGCAATACCCGCTAGATGGACGCGCTCCATTTGAAACAGCGGACGCGGACCGTTTCGGTAGGCGGCAAACAATCGTTCGAGTTGCTCGGTAGCGGCGGCATTGCGTTGTCTGGCAAGCGCAGGTTCGCGAGTTTGAAGCGAGAAGCGAACTTCCGCATCTATCGTGATTGAGACGAGAACCGGGTCGTCACCAGGAGTTTCCGGTGGCAGGGAAATCGTCGCTCGCTTGCCTCGGGCTAACTCAAGAACATCGACGGGAGTGCGCTTGCGAAATTGTTCGAATGACGAGCCGGAACGCTTTCATAGGACGGTTTATAGCGAGCACCATGCGGCACGCCCCTGTGTCACAGTTGGGCGGCCAAAATCTCAATCATGCTCGATAGTTATTTCAATCCAGCGACTTAGGAAAGTCGTGGTGCCAGAAGAGGCAACGAATCTTGATTGCAAGTTATTGATATTGAGAAACCAATTCTTGTGACTTTTTGAATATACCCCCAAACATACCCCCACCCTTTTGGCGTGCCCACCCGCCAGGCCTTAGGTGGGCACCGCTCCAATGGCGTGGTCTATGCGGGCGAACTCCTTGTTCTCAATCATCAGGAACAAGCCCTTCCCGGACGAGCGGTCGGCCCATAGGTCGCCAACCAACCGCTTCTCCTTGGAATCGTCATTGGTGAAGTAGGGCGCGCCCTTGTATTCGACCACGAGCACTCGCCCGTCATTCAGCAGCGCTAGGAAGTCGGGATAGAACTTGTCCGATGACGTTTGCAGCCAAAAGGAGTGCGGCTGGCGCGACGTGTTGCGCACCCATGCCTTCACTCCCTTGTGGCGTTCAAGGTAGACCGCGCATTCGTATTCCTCGCCACTCGGCTCCAAATCGCCGATGACACGGAACAGGTGCTTCTTGAAATCGGTACCGCCCTTGTAGGGCTGATTATAGCCGTAGCGGCTTTCATCGAAAACAAGTTCAAGGTCCGAACTCGTTTCAAAGTCTAGGCCACTTCGCGGAAACAAGGCACGCTCGAAAGCGGTGGCCTCACGCAAGTCGCGATGCTTGGCGATGACCTTCACGAGAGCTTCGACAAGCCGGAACTTGGCGCGCGCTAGCCCTTCGATGCCCAACCCGGTTTTCGCCCCAATCGCGTCCAACGCCTTAGCGATGAAGAGCGTGGACGATACGCGGGTAATGTCGCGGCGCGAGGAAAACGGCAACCGGCGGTCCAGCCAGTTCACGAGGGCGTTCTTCGTCCAGCCCCGTTCCTGCAAGGCAAGGGCAAGCTGCTCATGCAAGTCGGTCACGAAGGCGAGTGTGATCTTCCCGGCTGTGTCAACGTCAACGTGAGCTTCGTCGGCCGCGCGCTTCGGCGGCTCGAAATAGTCGAGGATTGGCGCGGGGTCGGCCTCTTCCAGCCTCCAAGGGATGTCGAGGAAGTGGGCACGGTCGAATAGCTGAAGCCCGGCATCCGAGCGCACGCCAAGTCGCGGCACGGCGAAGCGGATCGCGGCGCTATCGTCCATCGCCTTCAACCGAGCGCCCCGCGACTTATGCACGAGCGCTTCAACCGCCTTCTCCGCGCCGGGCATCGCCAGCAACAGGGCGGTGCGGTCATAGGCGGTAAGAGCCCCGCGCGCCCTTAGAACGCCGCACTTAATATCGACTTCGACCCGGCCGCCTGTCGCGCCTTCCACATTGGTCTTGAGCGAGTCCGCGTCGGCACCTTCGGGAAGTGGCTCTTCAAAGACGAAGGCTGAGCCCCCATCTTCCATGCCCGGCAGCGCGTCGTGCGCGGCGCGCACGAGCGCTTGGGCTTCGACCCGCTCAAAGCCGTTGTTAACGAGCCCGTCGCGCAGAGTATTCGCGGCATTCTGAAAGCTCGTTGTAGTGGCGAAGGCATAGGCCCGATTCAGGTCTTCCCGGCGCTTGCGCTTGGCGCGGGGCAGACGAAGCACGCGGCCTAGAAGCTGTTCCACTGCGCGAGGCGACTTCTGCTCCGCGACCGAACACAACACATAGGCAAAGGAGCAATCCCACCCCTCGCGAAGCGCCTGTTGCGTGATGATAAAGCGGATTTTGCAATCCCGGTCAAAAAGGTCCACTCCGTCGATTTCCCGTGCGTCACCAGTCGCCAAGGCTATGTGCTCCGGCGGCACACGAAAATCCTCGACAAGTAGCTTCTTGACCTCTTCCGCGTGCAGCGTCGGCTTGTCCTTCGACTTCGGCTCGGCCTGCACGAGCATGACCGGGCGCACGAACTCGCCGGTTTCGGCTTCTTCTGCGCCCGCCGTCGCGGCGAGTTCATCAAGCCACGCGATGGAATCGCCGATGGTGTCTCGTGGCTCAGGCCGCCCGCGAAGGATGACGGGCAACTTGATCATATCGGCTGCCTTCAGTTCAGCGGCCGAAACGTGATGCAGCACGTTGGAAGCGTATATACCTTTTGCCGGATTGTGCTCTTCTGGCGTCACTGGCGTTGCGGTGAACTCGACTATCAGCGACGGGGTGAGACGCGCCAGCGTGTCGAATGACAAGCTCGTGCGGGCGTTGTGCGCTTCGTCCACAATCACCATAGGCCGGTGCAGGCGAAGCACATTGGCGAGCGACGGCAGCGGGTCGCCAGAAGGTCCGGTTTCGAGCTTACCCCGCAAGCCTTCGGCAACGCCGCTGAAGTGATCCATAAGCTCGCCGTTGGCCTCATAGACCTTGCGGCCTTCCGTCTCTTCAATACGGAAGGCTTGGAGGGTCGCGACGATGACAATAGCTCCGCCGTCATAGTCCGCGCGCTTGGAGTAAAGGGCATCGGCAACGCCCATGATCCGAACGTTCTCGCCGAAGCGCTCCGCCAGCGCGCGGCGGTTGGGGTGCGCTCGATCTTGCAAGCTCGCAAGCGTTTGGTCGCGGATCGTTTGCGACGGCACGAGCCAAAGCACCGTGGGCGTGTCGGTGCGAAGCAAGCTGTCGGATGCAACGCCAATCGAATGTGCCGCGAGGATGGTTTTGCCCCCGCCCGTAGGAATGCGAAGACACACATAGGGCACGCCGGGCAGGCAAGGCGGTGGCGTGAACGGTTGCTTCGTGACGGCATAGAAGGCCGTATCTGAATCGCCTAGCTCTACCGTCTTTTCCAAAAAGCGGCGAAGGCTGGCGAGCGTTTGAAGCTGATAGTCCTTCAGCGTGAAGAGGGGCAAACTCACAATCAAAGCCCCTCTATCTGGTAGGGAATCTGTTTGAACGTGACGCCGAGGCGCGAAAGCCGGTCATCGGGCACCGTGCAGCCTTCGGCATAGACCACGCGCGCCCCGTCGAAATCCGGTTCGGGCAAAGGCAGTTTTTCGAGCGCGGCCGCCGTGAGGACGTTTCCGGCATTGGCGCTGGCGACGCCGATCGCTTCGGCCGAGTGAAGCAGATATATGGCGCGCCCTTGGAATGTGCCGATCAAGGGCGAAGAGCCGTCGGCGCGGCGCGGAATTGGCGAGCCAGTCTCACAAAAGAACACATGCGCGGCAAGGTCAGGATAGGTGACGGCCGGACTGACATTGCCGTCAGCATCGAACAGTGGTTCGCCGAGCGTACAGAAGCGGAACCCCGAGCCGAGACCAGCCACCGGCTTCTTTGGATCGCCATCAGCATTGTAGCCCTCAACGACACGCCTAAGCCGCTCTGACGTGACCGTTTTGGCAATATGGTCGTCGAGTTCGATCAGGACGAAGCGTCGGCTTGTCTGCAACAGAGCGTTCTGCTCCAAGACGGCGTGTCCACTTGTGCCGGACCCAGCAAATGAGTCCAGAATAATATCGTTATCATCGGTCACGTAAGAAATCAGCCGTCCGATGACTTCATGATCTTTCGGATTCTCGAATAGCTTCTGGCCATCAAACAACGCGCGGTGGGCTTTCGCTGCGACCTGTGCCTGTCGATGAATGATCGACCCCATCACGCTGGCGGAATCATCGTCTTCTTCCTCGTCGCCCTTCGCCAAGTAGGACTTCACCATGGGCGGCTTGGTATGGTCCTCACGGAAAAAAATCAAACCTAGCTTAACTTGTTCGTCGAATGACTCTTTGGTGGCAAATCGCCAACCTCCCGGCGGGATTTCGCATGGCTCTTTGGTGACAGGATGGATTACTTCATAGCGCGGGCCGCCGCCGCCCGGCCAAGAGATGTCTCGGTCGCGCCAAACGCCCCTGTCATCGACCCATTTGTGGCGGGACAGCTTTTTCGATGGATGATCATTTGCCAGACTGGCGTACCATGCTCTTAGGCGACTTTGGATTTCCTCATTCGAGAGGCCTTCCTTTCGCCAAGTCCGATATTGAAGAAGGATTTCGGCCGCACCGGGCTTCGGCTCGCGCCACACGGTCTTCAGTTCACGAAGCTTAGACAGTCTCCTTGCGTATATCAGCGCATACTCGTGGCCGACGGAAAACAGTTTAGCGTCGTTTTTGCGCGTCTTGTCCCATACAAGTTGCGCGATGAAATTATTCTGGCCGAATATATCGTTTAGCATGTAGCGAAGCGTGTGCGCTTCGAAGTCGTCAATGCTGATTATGATCACGCCGTCTTCGGTCAAGAATTCTTTCAAGAGACGCAGGCGCGGATACATCATGCAAAGCCACTTGTCGTGGCGGGATAGGTCTTCGGCCTCCTTGCCCACGGTGGCACCAAGCCATGCCCGGATTTCAGGCGAGTTCACATTGTCATTGTAAACCCAGCCCTCATTGCCGGTATTGTAAGGCGGATCGATATAGATGCACTTCACCTTGCCCGCGTAGTAGGGAAGCAGCGCCTTTAGCGCTTCGAGATTGTCTCCCTGCACGAGAAGGTTGCCCGCGTCAGGGTTGCCAACGCTCTTGTCCTTGTCGCAATGGATCAGTCGATAGGGGACTTCGCGGTGATGGTTCACCACCGCCTTCTTGCCAATCCAATCGAGTGTGGGCATTCAGGATTCCGTCCCCCGCGCATTCTGAGATTTCTTTGACACCATAGAGCGAACTCGCCGGCCAAAAGCAACAACGCATCGTTCAGCCGATCGGGACGCCTCTATTCCGCGCGATAACGGCGCCGATTTCCGCGAGCATGTCGGGGTCAACGGCTTTGCCAGTCTTCATCTGTCCGATGACTTCTCCCTGCCGGTGCGGATCGATTCGGCCGTAGGAAGTCAGGGTGGTGGTGATGTTCTCATGGCCAAGGTTCTGGCTCCAGGCTTTCAGCTCCTCAGGTGACCGGCACGTCGTCTGTGCGAGATGGCCGAGCGTGTGGCGGAAGGAATGCGGCGGGAAGTAGGGCAAGCCGGCAGCAGTGAATGCTTTTCGGAATATCTCGCGGACCGGGGACGCATTGCTCCAGAAGCGCCGTTCGATCCCCGCCGGCGCAAAAGCGCCATCGCTCGCGATGCCGACGCAGGTTCGCGGGAAAAGCGGATCGGCGGGGCCGAACAGATGCTCGCCGCGAAGTTCATCGATCCAGGCGCGGACGATTTCGGCGAGATCATCTCCGATCGGAAAGAAATACGTGATGATGGCTTTGGCAAATTTGGTCTCGACCGTATTCGGGTCCTGTCGCACCACGGGTGGCGAACGCGTTGTATCTATGTGGCCCAGTGCGAGCGACACCATGGCCCGGTCGCGAATGCCGGTCAGAATTGTGAACGCAATCAGCGCTCGGTTGCGGCGGTCCACCACAGTTTCGCATGACATGGCTTCGATCGCGGCGTGCACCTGCTCAAGGCTTGGGAAGTCGCGCAGCTTGGGTGCCTTTGCGCGCGCCACGTCCTTGCGGGACGGTGACAGATAGTCGATGTCAGGCAGATGGATTTTCGATTTGAAGCCGGGTTGCCAAGCGAGCCAGGTGAAAAAGTCGCGCAGCGCTGACAATGTTCCCGCCTGCGTTGATGCGCTGAGCGTTTCACCTGTGCGCACGCCATCCGTTTCCGCAAGCCGCACCTTGAAGGCGACGGCCTGTTCGCGCCGGAATGTTTTGAAGTCCTTCGCGCCGGTGTAGGCTTCATATCGCGCCAGCGCCTTGCGCACGCTGTCGAGCGTTGCTTCGCTCTTGCCCTTTGCTTCTTTCAAGTAGCGCAAATAGTCGCGTTTCAAGCGCTCATTGGACGGGTTCAGTCTGGACATTCTGGCTATCTCCGTGAAGACACTGTTTCAGGTGGGGCTAGGACGATCATTCAATCGTTCCGGCTCCATCGTTTGCAGGTCGATCAGAGCGCGCAGGCACGGCAGGTCGGCTACGCGGATGGCGCGGTACATCGGCGTTTCGCACGCAGCACACAGAGCACGTAGAGATGCGAGCTTTTCCGTTCGTAACGTCACATCAGCCATTCCGCCCCAAGGTTTGCGTGGCGCACGGCACCGAAAGCAGTAAAATTCGCCGGGTCGGCAGGTTCGCTTGCGACTGCGCATTCGCTGGGAAAGAAATGCTTTCAGACGCGAGCCGTGGATTAGCAGCGGGCGCCGATCGTCGATGGGCTCCAACCCATCCTTGAGCCACCGCCGGATCGTATTGCGGTGGACGCCAAGGAGTCTCGCGGCTTCTGCCACATCATAGGCCATGGTCTGTTTGACTCGCAGGGGCTGCAGTCGGGCGGCACGATGGTTCCTTCGCATCGCCAATCAACCTTTGCGCGTGGCGGCAATGCGGTCAGCGATCCATGCGTCAATTTCCGATTCGATCCACGCAACGCAGCGTTCCGAAATGGAAACCGGTTGCGGGAAGCGGCCGTCGCGCATGTAAGAATAGATCGTGCTGCGGCTGAGGCAGGTGCGCGCCTTCACCGCCTCGAGGCGGATCAGCGATGGGCGGGTACTATCTGAGGTCATCAATTCCATCCATGTCTTGTTGGACATGCGAAAAGGATGACCGCGCCGTCGCATCTGAAATAGCGAGGCAACTTACAAAAAACGGAACTGTATCAGCCGGTTGAAGTTTCCGGCTCGATATTATCAAAACGCCCGTTAGAACGGTGTTTCCTCATCCTCCACCGAGGAAAACCCCGGGGTGGGTTTTCCGGAAACATCCCCTAGGGATTCCAGGAACCCAGGGGCGGGTTCATCAGCTTCGGGGGTGGCTGGGGCACCGCCGGTCGGTTTCCAATTTGCGACTTTGGAAATCTCCTCAATGCCGGTGGCGTTCGGGCTGCCGTCCTTGTTGAGAAGATCGTAACGTGCCGCGTTTTCTCTCAGCCAAGCTTCGAGCGCTTTTTTCGGAGATTTTCCGCGAAGCAGTCGCGGGTCAGCCGTTACAGCTTTCCACGCCGCAATCGCCGCTGCGAGCTTAGGCGCATAAAAATCGCCGAGTGGATACTGAATATCAGGAGCGGGCGCTGCGGGACGAAAGAAGCTGTCATGAAGGCCGATGCGCGGCATCCAATCCTGGAGATCATCCACGTGGACGAGGCTTTGCGAGTAATCTAAGCCAGCCCCGAATTCTTCATGATAAACCTTCCGATAAAGAGTGAGCGTTTCATCGTCGATGGCGTTTTTAAGCGCCGTTAATACGGCTGCGGTGTCCCTTTGGGCCTTGAGACCCCAACAACCAGCAGAACTGCAGTTGTATTCTGACGGGTTGTAACCTTCGATCAGAAGGGCGATGTGATAAATGGTTAGCGCGTGAACACAGCGCATCTTTCTCTATTACTCACGACATTCTCCGAAAAACGAATCAGTTTTTCGGATTCTGGAAATGAATTCGATTGAGTCCAGTGCCGTCCTAGGGCGCCCTCAGCGACTGCTTGCGGCCAAAGGGAATCACATTCTCGGCACGAAGCGTATCGAGATAATCGGCCCACCACGTCATCATCCGTGTGCGCTCTTCCCAGTGCTCGCCCCTGAGGTAGGCGCGGCGGATTTGATCGTTTTCCGCATGGGCCAGTTGGCGCTCGATGGCATCTGGATTCCAGAGCCCGCATTCGTTGAGCAGCGTTGACGCAGTGGCGCGGAAGCCATGGGCGGTGGCCACGTCGGGGCCGAAGCCAAGGCGCCGCAACGCGCCGTTCAGCGTGTTTTCGCTAATCGGTTTTTTGGCTGCGCCGATGCAGGGGAACACATATTCGTTTCCGCCGGTCACAGCCTGAAGCGTCCGCAGGATCGCCACGGCCTGACGCGGCAGCGGCGAGCGGTGCACACGGCGCATTTTCATCCGCTCCGCCGGAATTGACCAGATTGCGGTCTCAAGATCGAATTCGACCCAACGGGCCGCCCGCAATTCCCCGGGACGCGGAAAGAGGATCGGCATCAGTTTCAAAGCGGCAGATGTGGCTGGCTGCCCTTGATACGTGTCGATAGCGCGCAGCAGCCGGCCAAGCTCGATGGCCGACGTGACGGCCGGCCGGTGGCGGACCTTTGGGGTTGTGAGGGCTCCCCTCAGCGCAATGGTCGGATCGTTTTCAATTCGCGCGGTGGCGATGGCATAGCGGAAGACGGAGCCGATCACGGAGCGCAAGCGTCGCGCCGTTTCGTGGTGCCCCTTGACTTCAACCCGCCGGAGCGCCTGCAATACATCCGCCGACGAAATAGACCCCACGTCCCGATCGCCGAAATCCGGGTAAGCGAATTCAAGCAGCCACCGCCGTTTTCCCAGCGTGACTTCGGCGAGGCCTTCGCGGGTCAGTTTGGCCAGATGTTCTTTGGCGACGGTGCGAAAGGTGTTCGTCTCGGCTGCTTTGGCTTTCCTGCTCGCCCGCTTCTTGAGGGCAGACGGATCACCACCGTCCGCGATGGACTTTCTTGCCTCATCGCGGCGTTCGCGCGCCTTAGCCAACGACACGTCAGGATAGGCGCCGATGGCGAGAAGCTTCTCGCGGCCGCCCACGCGATACTTCAGCCGCCAAAGGCGTGAGCCGGTTGGATTGACCAGCAGGAACAGACCGCCGCCGTCCGCAAGCTTGTAGGGTTTGGCACCCGGTTTAGCGGCTCGGATGGCCGTAACAGTCAGGGGCATGGGGTCAGCCGAAGCCTTGTCGCGGATACCCCCAGAAATACCCCCAATTTGGTCGGCTGCCAACGGAAACCGTAAAATGTCCCCGGAACGCAAATTCCGATAAATCTAAGGTTTTAAAGATGTTCTTGGAAGTTTCTGGACCCTCTCAGAAGTCCAAATGGTGCCCAGAAGAGGACTCGAACCTCCACGCCTTGTGAGCGCTGCTACCTGAAAGCAGTGCGTCTACCAATTCCGCCATCTGGGCATCGACGTGTCAGGTAAATTGTGCAGACGCGGAAGTCAATTGCGAGACGTCAAATCGAGGCGAGACAACGCATGGGCGGTGTGTATGAGGCGATCCGCCCGGGTTTTCGGGCGCCGGCGCCTTAAGCTTTGGTCTTAAAGCTCCCCCCTCTCGGCGCCCTGAGGGCCGCTCTAGGTCCCTCGAAAGGATTTTCGTGCTGTCAGCCGTGATTCGGTGGTCTCGATCGTGACAACTATTGAGATTTGTTCGGTCAGCATCGGGAGCTGGTCTCCGCGGGCAATTCATCTTGGAAGGCCAGCGGAGCGGAGCGACGAATTCTCTTCGGCGGGTGCCCGCTGAGGCCGCCGTACAGACTTCACAGCGGCAATCGGTGCGGCTAGAGCTTGATCCGCTGATCGCAGCACTTAAGCCCCGCGGGGCCGCAGCATCGAGGTTTTGGAAATGGCAGAAAACGGCAAGCTGGCGACGGTGTTCGGAGGCTCCGGATTTATCGGGCGCTACATCGTTTGGTCGTTGGCTCGAAAGGGCTACCGCGTCCGCGCCGCTGTCCGCAGGCCGGATCTTGCGGGCTATCTGCAACCCATGGGCGTGGTCGGGCAGATTCATGCCGTCCAGGCCAACCTCCGCTTCGCCGATTCGATTGCGCGAGCTGTTGAGGGCGCCGACATCGTCATCAACGCCGTCGGCATTTTGTCGCCGACCGGCGCACAGACCTTCGAGGCTCTCCACGCGAAGGGTGCGGAGCGCGTTGCGAAGGCTGCCAAGGAAGCTGGCGCCTCTCGCCTTGTCCATATTTCGGCAATCGGCGCCGACAAGGAATCTGCGTCGCGGTATGCGCGGACGAAGGCCGAGGGCGAGCGGGCGACGTTTGCCGAATTCCCCTCAGCTCTCGTGCTGAGACCATCTATCGTGTTCGGTCCGGAGGATGAATTCTTCAACCGTTTTGCCGCCATGGCGCGGATCAGTCCGTTCCTTCCGCTCGTCGGCGGCGGTGACACAAAATTTCAACCGGTATTTGTCGGCGACGTCGGTCAGGCCGCTGCCAATGCCGCGACCGGGACTGGAAAGTCCGGCACGATCTATGAACTGGGCGGCCCCGAGGTCCTGAGTTTCCGGGATCTCCTCAAGGCGACGCTGCTGTACTCGGATCGCCACCGCCTGCTGTTACCTCTGCCGTTCGGCGTGGCGAAACTCATGGCGATCCTAAGTTCGCCATTGCCGAACTCGCTGCGTCCCCTGACGCTCGATCAGGTCCGCCTCCTGCAGTCCGATAACGTGGTGTCGGAGGCGGCGAAGAAAGAGGGGCGAACGATTGCGGCGCTCGGGATCGAAAACCCGGCTTCCATCGACGGGATCGTTCCGGAGTACCTCGAGCGCTTCAAGCCGAAGGGCCAGTACGCGCATTATCACCCGTAGGCGGTTCTCCGTGGATGGCGGGTACTGGAAAAAAGTAGAGCCACCCAACGGATTGGGTGGCTCTTTCTAAGAAAATCGGTGTTTTGGGCGCGTCCTTAGTGGAGCGGCGCGATCAACAGCTCGTCTTCCTGAGCATGCCCAATGGCCGCCTGCAGCGTGTCCGTCAACGCGATTGGCGTACCGTCGGCCGCGTGAAGCGAGAAGAGCGGAATGCCCTTCGGCAGTCCTTCGATCTGCGGAAACATCTCTATTGCTTCGTCCGAGGTCAGCGTCTTGATGTAAGCGACCTCGCCGCCACCAAGCCGTGCAAGCTCCAGCTCGCTCATGACTGGCGCTACAACATCGTGGACTTCGGTGGCTTTTACGGTGGTCTTAGTGTTCATGACGCTCTTCCTCCTTGTGTCGAGGCCGGGCTCTCATCGCAGCTTCGGGATCATGTCCTTCCAGTCTGCGGGTGTGCTCCGATCCTCCGACGATTCGGCCGCCGGCGCTGTGACGCGAAAGACTCAGCTCAGGTCCGGCTTTTGATCTGTTTTGATCTGTTTCGCGGTCCCTATCTCAATACGCCGGACAAGGCGCTCCGGTTCGAGGCGCTGTAGATCAACGGCCAAGAGCCCATTCGACAGCTCGGCACTTTTCACTTCGATACCGTCGGCCAAGACGAACGTTCGTGAAAACTGCCGGGACGCGATGCCCCGATAGAGATAATCACGTTCTTTGTCGTCCCGTTGCTTGCCACGAACGGTCAATTGTTTGTCTTCGAGCGTGATTTCGAGCTCGTCTCGCGTGAAGCCGGCCACGGCCAATGTAATCCGAAGAAGCTCGCCGGCGTCATCGTTCCGGGCGACTCTCTCGATGTTATAGGGTGGATAACCGTCGCCACCCTTGGTGGCGCGATCGACCAGCCGTTCGATTTCTTCGAAACCCAGAAGCAGTGGGTTCGAAAGTGCGGTTAGGCGTGTCATTTGAAGGCCCTTGGTTAAGCGACCATCTTTCTCAATTCCCCGGACGCCCCTTCGAGCCACCCGGTCCGCGGCATCGCTGCCCATCGGTTTAATGAAGATATGGGAGCGGCTATCCGGTCTTCAAGCACGATGGGGAGGGGGTAGTGTCGCGGACGCCTCAGGTGCGCTCAAAATGGTGTAAAGCCGGTTTCCTGCCTTAGTCCCGCCCGTGTGCGCGACCAAGGGAGCCTCTCTTCGAGCTTTCTTTCAAAGTGGGGTCTTCATGAAGTTCGCGTCTGGAGTGTTCGCGTCGGCCATCGCTCTTTCGATCGTTGCATTTGCTATTCCGCCTGCTACCGCAGACGAGCCTGCGAAAGCGTCGGCCGATTCCGGGAAGGTATTAGGCGATCCCGACGGACCGCTTACTCCGGAAGAGAAAGCTGAGAAGGACGCGCGTCAGGCTTGCAAGGTCGATCTCTGCCGGGCGTTCCATTCGAAAGATCCCTCGGGCAAGGACATCGCGTGCCACGTGATCAAAAGCTGGCGCAAGGAACAGCTGGTGAAGCTCGTCGCCAAATTGAAGGTGACATGGCCCTACGATGGCGCCCACTGCTCCACCGACTTGAGCGTCAATAACGCGGATTTGGTGAAGGCGATGTCGGAGCCAAAGGCCGAGGTGGTCTTCGCCAAGCACACGGTCACCTGCTCGATTGCGAGCGAGAAGAAGGGCGCGACGGACTTCTCGTTCGATCTCACTCCGAAGGTGACCTTCGAGAACGGCAAGGCCACCAAGGCGCAGGCTCAGTGGGGCAAGATCGAAGCACCTACGCTGATCAAAAGCGCGCTTTGGACCGCGACGGCGGCCGACAACACCGTGAACATCCTATCGAGCTCCATCGTCGATGAGGTCAACGAATTCATCTCTCGGCGATGCGATGAGGTCAAAGATCAGTGGGCGGCCAAACAATAGAGGCCAATTACCTTTCGCATATGCGAAGTGTTATATTGTTATTAGGCTGGCTTATGAGCGGCTATTGTAAATACGATTGGCACTTATTGCCGCTGCGGCATACGTAAGCGTTCGTTGAGCGTGGACAAACCCATTCTTGACGAACCACTCTTGGAGGAAACCATGAAGACGTGGTCGAAGCCCGAAGTTCGCGAGCAGGAAGTTGGTCTCGAAGTGACCAGCTATCTGCCGGCTGAGATCGACCTCATCTAATTCAGATGATGTCGACCTTAGGGTCGAACTTTTAAGCGGCGGCCGAGTCTCTCGGTCGTCGCTTTTATTTTGCGTCTTACCCGAGGCTCTCGAGTGCCTCGCGTTTTTCCTCAAGTTCCAGCCAGCGCGTTTCAGCAGCTTCGAGCTGCATTTGGGCCTGTCCCAACCGGTCGCTCGTTTTGTCGAACAATGCACGATCGCGCGTGAAGAGATCGGCGTCGGCAAGTTTCGCAGCGAGGTCCTGGATTTCGGCTTCGAGCTTCGCCATTTCGACGGGAAGCGTCGTCAGGGCGTGCTTGTCCTTGAATGACAACTTCTGTTTCGATTGCGCTGAAGCCGCGTTCGAGTCAGCGCTGCCTTTGCGTGACGCCGCCGGAGAATTCGACTGCGATTTCTTTTGCAGAGCCTCGCCCTTGCGCTGGGCGAGCATATCGGAATAGCCACCGGCATATTCAGTCCAATATCCGTCGCCGTCCGGAGCCAATACGCTCGTCACGATGCGATCGAGGAAATCGCGGTCATGGCTGACGAGCAAAAGCGTGCCTGGGTAATCGGATAGAAGTTCCTGCAAGAGATCGAGCGTTTCGAGATCGAGATCGTTCGTCGGCTCGTCGAGGATGAGGACGTTCGATGGCTTTGCGAGCGCGCGGGCCAACATCAATCGTGCGCGTTCTCCGCCCGATAGGACGCGGATCGGCGAAAGCCGCTGCTCGGGCAGGAACAGGAAGTCCTGCATGTAGCTCGCGACGTGCCGCGCCTTTCCGTTGATGATGACCTGATCACCACGTCCACCCGTCAGTGCGTCCGATACCGTCCAATTGGGATTGAGTTCGTCGCGCTTCTGGTCGAGTGCCACGATCTCGAGATTGGCGCCGTGACGGATATTGCCGCTGTCCGGCGAGATCTGGCCGGTCAGCAATTTGATCAGTGTGGTCTTGCCGGCGCCGTTCGGACCGACGATGCCAAGCCGATCACCGCGCATGACACGGAGATCGAGACCCCTGACGATGTCGGTGTCGGCGTAAGCTTTCGAGATGCCGGTCGCTTCGACGACGAGCTTGCCGGAGAGGCTGCCTTCCGAGGCGTCCAGGCGGACGGTTCCGACGACATGGCGCTGTTCGCGCACTTCCTGGCGCATGGCTTTCAGCTCGCGCACGCGGCGCACGTTGCGCTTGCGCCGGCCGGTGACGCCGCCGTGCATCCACTGGTTTTCGCGGACAATCTTTCGGTCGAGCTTATGGCGCTCGATTTCTTCCTCTTCGAGCACCTTGTCGCGCCAGTCTTCGAACGCGGCGAAGCCTTGTTCGAGGCGGCGTGTCTTGCCGCGGTCGAGCCAGACGGTCGAACGCGAGAGCGTTTCGAGGAACCGCCGGTCGTGGCTGATAAGCAGCAGGGCCGAGCGAGAAGCCTGCAAGGTCGATTCCAGCCATTCGATCGCGGTGAGATCGAGATGGTTCGTCGGTTCGTCGAGCAGCAGAACGTCGGGCTTTGCGACGATGGCCTGGGCGAGACCGGCGCGCCGTGCCTCGCCGCCGGAAAGCGTTCGGGGATCGGCTTCGCCGTCGAGACCGAGTTCCATCAAAAGGTAGTCGGCCTGGTAGGGATCATCGGTTGGACCGAGCCCGGCTTCGATGTAAGCGCGAACCGTTTCGAAGCCCGTGAAATCAGCCTCCTGCCGAAGGTAGCGGATGCTGGCGTTCGGATGGGCGAAGCGCTCGCCGCGATCCGGCTCGACGAAGCCTGCCGCTATTTTCAGCAGGGTCGATTTTCCGGAACCGTTGCGGCCGACGAGGCAGACGCGGTCGCCTGGAGCGACGGTCAGCTCGGCGCCTTCGAGCAGCGGAGTTCCGCCGAAGGTCAGGTTAATGTCTTTGAGCGTAATGAGAGGAGGTGCCATGCGGCCCCTCGTAGCCGTGGAAGCGCGCCGGATCAATCCTCCGGGAAGCCGGTTCGGGACAGCAGCGACCGTTAGCAACGAACAGTGGCCGTTGCGTTTTGACGCGGGGCGAAATTCCCTCAGCAGCAGCGGCTGATTTTGCCGCCGCCTTCGCCGTACCGGCTCGCCTGACGTTCGCGGAAGAAATCCTCATAGCTCATTACCGGCTCGCCTGGATGGGCGTGGCGACGATGTGCGACGTAAGCGTCGTAGTCCGGGACGCCGACCATCAGGCGCGCCGTTTTGGCGACGCCGGTTGCGAACTTAAAGAGCAGGCCGGTGCCGGGTCTGTGCATGCATCACTCCGCCGCAACCATTGCGCTCTCCCGAGCCGAAATATCCGGGTTGGCGAGGGCCTTCATGACCGCCGCTATGCCGAACCCGGCCATGGCGACCACGAGCGCGATCAAGAGGCCTGTCAGCGTGGCGTTCAGATAGTCGTTGAAGACGATGCGCTGCATGTCTTCGACGGATTTGGCAGGGGCGATGATCGTGCCGGATGCGAGCGCGTTCGAGAATTTCTCAGCATGGGCAACGAAGCCGATTGCCGGGTTCTCGCTGAAGATCTTCTGCCAGCCGGCAGTCAGCGTGCAAATTGCGACCCAGGTTGCGGGCGCGAGCGTCACCCAAGCGTAGCGCTGCCGTTTCATCTTGAAGAGGATGACGGTGCAGAGCGTCAGCGCGATGCAGGCGAGCATCTGGTTCGCGATGCCGAACAGCGGCCAGAGCGTATTGATACCGCCCAAGGGATCGATCACGCCTTGGTAGAGGAAATAGCCCCACCCGCCGACGGCGATGGATGTCGCGACGATGTTTGCCGTCCACGAACGCGTTTCCCGGAAAGACGGACGGAAGGTGCCGATCAGATCCTGGATCATGAAGCGCGCAACGCGCGTTCCGGCGTCGATGGTCGTCAGGATGAAGAGCGCTTCGAAGAGGATGGCGAAGTGATACCAGAAGGCCATCAGGGCTTTGCCGCCGATGGCGCTCGAAAGAATATCGGCCATGCCGACGGCGAGCGTGGGCGCGCCACCAGTCCGGGAGAGGATTGTCTGCTCGCCGACGTTGGTTGCGGCTTCCTTCAGCATGTCGGGCGTAATGGCGAAGCCCCAGCCGGAGATCGCTGCGGCGGCTGATTCCGGTGTCGTTCCGATGAGGGCAGCCGGACTGTTCAGCGCAAAATAGAGCCCTGGTTCGAGGGTCGTCGCCGCGACTAACGCCATGATGGCGACGAAGCTTTCCATCAGCATCGCGCCGTAGCCGATGAGGCGGGCGTTGACCTCGTTGTCGAGCATCTTCGGCGTCGTTCCGGACGAGACAAGCGCGTGGAAGCCCGAGATCGCGCCGCAGGCAATCGTGATGAACAGGAACGGGAAGAGGTTGCCCGCGAAGACCGGACCGGTGCCATCGATGAATTTCGTGACCGCCGGCATTCTGAGATCGGGAAGCACCACGAAAATGCCGATCGCCAAACCTGCGATCGTGCCGATTTTCAGGAATGTGGACAGGTAGTCGCGTGGCGCCAGCAGCGTCCATACCGGCAGCACGGATGCGACGAAGCCGTAGACAATCAGCATCATCGAAAGCTGTTCGCCGGTGTAGTTGAACATCGGGCCAAGCGTCGGATCCTCGGCGACGTAGCGACCGAAGATCAAAGACAGCATCAGAAGAGCAAAGCCGATGATCGACATCTCGGCGATGCGTCCCGGCCGAATGAAGCGGCCGTAGATGCCCATGAGCACGGCAATCGGGATCGTCATCATGACGGTGAAGGTTGCCCACGGGCTTTGCTTCAGAGCCTTGACGACGACAAGCGCCAGAACCGCGAGCAAGATGACCATGATGAGGAGGACGCCGATCATCGCGATCGTGCCGGCGATCTGGCCGAGTTCGGTGCGAATCATTTCGCCGAGGGATCGTCCGTCACGGCGGGTCGAGGCCCAGAGCATGACGAAATCCTGCACAGCGCCTGCAAAGATGACGCCGAAGATCAGCCAGAGCGTTCCGGGCAGATAGCCCATCTGCGCCGCGAGCACGGGGCCGACGAGGGGGCCCGCTCCGGCGATGGCTGCGAAGTGATGGCCAAAAAGGACGGTTTTGTCGGTTGGGCAGTAGTCGAGCCCGTCGTTGAAGCGCTGGGCGGGCGTGAGGCGCCGTTCATCGAGGCGGAGCACGCGGTCAGCGATGAAGCGGCTGTAGTACCGGTAGGCGAGCAGATAGGAGCAGATCGCAGCGGAGACGAGCCAGATGGCGTTTATCGTCTCGCCTCGCGACAGCGCGACAATTCCGAGTGAAGTGGCGCCGAGCGCAGCGACGGCCACCCAAATGAGGTTCAAGCGCCAGTTAAACATCAGTTCCGTCCCTATCGTTCGCGATTATGCTTCGCAAATCGGTTCGGGGCGGGAGACTACATAAAAAGCGGAGCGAGGTCAGCCGTATCGACGGTCGCGGGGCTGATGCGCCAGATTGGCCCAAGAGAGAAATGGTGGAGCTAACCGGGATCGAACCGGTGACCTCTTGCATGCCATGCAAGCGCTCTCCCAGCTGAGCTATAGCCCCAAACCCATTCTATCGGCGGGGCTGGATCCCGCCGAAGTTCGAAGTCCCGCCTGATAAGTGGTCTTGGCGAAAACTGCAAGGACGTTTCAGAGCTTTATTAGGGCTCTTCGTCGCCCTCGCCTGCGGGACCGCCGATGATGTTGGATACGTCGCCGCCTTCTTCTTCCTCTTCTTCGAGGAAGGTCTCATCGTCTTCGGCGCCGGTATCATCGGTTTCGACGTCGACAAGAGCCTCTTCGCCCTCGACGACCGGCAATTCGCCGTCGGCTTCATCGACGGAAGCTGCCTTCTTCGCCTTCTTGGCTGCGAGGTCTCGCTGCTCGGCCTGGAGGGCAGCAAGCGCCGCAGGTGAAGAGGCGATCACATATTTGCTATTGCAGAATGGGCAGATGATGGGGTCGTGACCGAGATCGTAGAAGCGCTCGTCGCAGTTTTGACAGGTGCGCTTCGTCCCTCGCGCTTGCTTGGTCGCCATTGGTCGTGCCTCGGAGTTCGGAAATTGAGGGAGCCCGTCTGCCATAGGCGGTGCCCCCTGTCAAAACGAAAAGGTGGGAGCTGGCGGGAGTGCGTCAAGGTCCCCGGCGCTAGACGTCTTGACCGCCGTCCGAGGGTGCCGTTGACAGGGCGTCGCGGTCCAGTGTCTATCCGGGCCTCAGGTCAGGGAAAAGAGCCCTGATGCGCCCGATTTCTAACGGTTCGGAAGGTCGATTTTGAACACTACATCCATACCGAAACCGCTGTCGTCTCGCCGCGCCGCGCCACTCAAGGGCAAGGTGCGCGTTCCGGGCGATAAATCGATCTCTCACCGGGCCCTGATTTTCGGGGCTCTGGCGACTGGCACCACGCGCATCACGGGGCTTCTGGAGGCCGAGGACGTCATCAACACTGCGCGAGCGGTGGTTGCACTCGGCGCGATGGCCGAGAAGCGCGGTGATGTTTGGGAGGTCAAAGGTCGCGGCGTCGGCGGGCTCAGGGCGCCCAGCGGTCCGCTCGATTTCGGTAATTCCGGCACCGGAACGCGGCTGATGATGGGCGTCGTCGCCGGTCATCCGATCACGGTGACGATGGCGGGCGATGCGTCATTATCTCGCCGGCCGATGCGGCGGGTTTTGGCTCCGCTCGTAGACATGGGTCTCGAAATTCTCGAGCCCGGCAAAGAGACGCTGCCGCTGACCCTCAAGGGTACAAACGAGCTGACACCGATCGTCTACGTGCTTCCTGTGCCTTCGGCGCAGGTGAAAAGCGCCGTTCTGATTGCTGGTCTACATGCGGCAGGCGAAACGACTGTTGTCGAGCGCGAGCCAACGCGCGATCACACGGAGCGGATGCTGCGCCATTTCGGGGCGACGGTCAGGACCGAGGCTAAAGGCGCGGATACACACATTACCGTGAAGGGACACGCCGAGCTCACGGGCAAGGAGGTCCACGTTCCCGGCGATCCGTCATCGGCGGCATTTCTGGCAGCTGCGGCATTGCTCGTGCCGGGTTCGGACATCACGATCGAGGGCATTCTAATCAATCCGACGCGCGTCGGTCTTTATACGACGCTGCAGGAAATGGGCGGCGATATCACGTTCCTGAATGAGCGCGAGGAGGGTGGCGAACCCGTTGCGGACATTCGTGTTCGCGCGTCCCGTCTCAAGGGCGTTCGCGTTCCTGCGGAGCGGGCGCCGTCGATGATCGACGAATATCCGGTGCTCGCTGCGATCTCGGCTTTTGCCGAGGGCGATACGCGGATGGACGGCTTGGCCGAACTCAAGGTCAAGGAGAGCGACCGGCTGCAGGCCACGGCTGCAGGCTTGACGGCCAATGGTGCGACTGTGCGGGTCGAGGGCGACAGCCTTACGGTTACCGGCACTGGCGGCCTGAAAGGCGGCGGCGTCGTTACAACCCATCTCGATCATCGGATCGCGATGGCGTTTTTGACGGCCGGTCTTGCGAGCGAACAGCCGATTGTCGTGGACGACTCAACCATGATCGCGACGAGCTTTCCGGAGTTCCGGCAGCTGATGGAAACGCTCGGGGCTCAATATGAAGAGCCTGTCGGCCGGTGACAGGGAGAACGCAGTTGATCATTGCGATCGATGGTCCGGCCGCTTCCGGCAAAGGCACTCTCGCAAGGCGCATCGCCGCCCATTTCGGCATGGCTTGGCTCGATACCGGACTTCTCTATCGCGCGGTCGCTAGAGATGTCCTCTCGGCAGGCCGCGATCTGGAGGACGTTCAGGCGGCGATCGCGGCCGCGAAATCGGTCAACGCCGAGACGTTGAATGATCCCGGGTTGCGCGGGCCGCGGGTCGGCGATGCCGCCTCGATCATTGCAAAAATTCCCGAGGTGCGCGCAGCGTTGCTCGAGTATCAGCGGGTCTTCGCGCGGCAGGACAACGGCGCCGTTCTCGACGGACGCGATATCGGCACGGTTGTCTGTCCCGACGCGCATGTGAAAATTTTCGTTACCGCTTCCGATGAAGCGCGGGCGAAACGGCGCTTTCTGGAGCATCAGTCGCGCGGCGAGAGCGTTACCTACGACGACCTACTGGTCGATATCCGCCGGAGAGATGCGCGCGACAGCAGTCGTTCTGCTGCGCCGATGTTCGCTGCAGGCGATGCCCTTCATCTGGATACGACGTCATTAGACGCGGATCAGGCGTTTGCTGCTGCGCTGCAATTGATCGATGGGGCGCGGAAGACCCGCTGAGCGGCGGTCGACGCCACGGATATTTGACGGCCTGGCGCGCAAGCAAAAGCTTGCGGCTAGGCTCAACGGATGCCGACGTCTAAATGTCGGCATTATAAACCATTTTTCAGTTCCTGATGTCGCACCGTCGCGTATAGGTTTGTGCTAGATAATTTAGGGCACGCGCGGTTCGAACCGAGACGGCCGTCTCGGGGTTCTACAAGTCTCCTCGCGATCGAGGAACAAAGGACATCATGGGCAAGAACGAGCAGAAGGTTCTGAAGCCGGAAGATCCCGAAATCCGCGACTGGACGGATTCGATATCGTCCGTCATCGCGTACGGCGGTACGGAACGAGCTGACGACATTCTGGAAGAAGTCGTCGAGCGGGCGAGAGCCAGCGGCGCGGCAATACCTTTTGCGTCGAGCACCGCCTACATCAACAGCATCAGCGTCGACGAGGAAGCAAAGCTTCCCGGCAATCGCGAGCTCGAGTATCGCATCGCGTCGGCGATCCGCTGGAACGCGGCGGCCATGGTTTTGCGTGCAAACAAAGAGTCGACCGAGCTTGGCGGTCACATCGCGAGCTATCAGTCGGCGGCAACGCTCTACGAAACGGGCTTCATGCATTTCTGGCATGCGCCGACCGAAAGCCACGGCGGCGATCTCATTCTTATCCAAGGCCATTCGTCTCCGGGAATTTACGCACGCGCGTTCGTGGAAGGACGGCTCGACGAGGATCGGCTTCTGCATTTCCGCCAGGAGGTTGGAGGGAAGGGTCTCTCTTCGTATCCCCACCCATGGCTGATGCCGGATTTCTGGCAGTTCCCGACCGTCTCGATGGGCCTCGGGCCCTTGATGGCGATCTATCAGGCGCGGTTTCTCAAGTATCTTCACGCGCGCGGCTTGGCCGATACGGAAGACCGCAAGGTTTGGGTTTTCTGCGGCGACGGCGAGATGGACGAGCCGGAAAGTCTCGGTGCGATTTCGCTCGCGGGTCGCGAGAAGCTCGACAACCTGATCTTCGTCGTCAATTGCAACTTGCAGCGGCTCGACGGACCGGTGCGTGGCAACGGCAAAATCATTCAGGAACTCGAACGCAACTTCCGCGGCGCGGGCTGGAACGTTCTCA